>JAIXTK010000211.1 GCA_027483995.1 Acetobacteraceae bacterium | reverse complement strand
GCCGAGGCGGCCGGCGTCACCACCCTGCCGGGCGGGGCGGCCTTCGATGCCACCAAGGCGCGCGCCGACGCGCTGCGCGAGTATCAGGACAAGCTGGCCAAGGCCAATGAGGAGGGCCAGAAGGCCGCCAAGCTGGCCGACGACCAGGCCGCCAAGGTGGCCAAGGTCTCTGAGGCGCTCGCCGTCGAGCTCGACCGGCAGACCCGCCTGACCGAAGCCCAGCGCCAGGGCAGCAATGCGGTGGCGGCGCTCAACGTCGCCCTGGAGATCGAGAAACAGCTGCGCGAGGCCGGCATCCCAGCCATCGAGAAGCGCACCGCCGCCCAGCAGCGCGAGGCCGAGGCGATCGAGGCAACCGTGCGCCAGATCGAGGCGCAGCGCGCCGCCTACAAGTCAGCCCAGGACGACCAGAAGAAGCTCGACGACGCCCGCCGCGAGCAGGAGCGCCAGGTCCAGTCCACCACGGACGATGTGGTGCGTTATGCTGCCGATCGCTTCGCCGACCTATTCTCCCGCACCGGCCGCGGCTGGGCGGGGCTGATGGACGATCTCTACCGGCTGGCTCGGTCCACCTTCGCCCGCATTGCCGCCGAGGCGGTGATCCGGCCGATCGTCACCCCCATCATCCAGGGCATCTTCGGTTCTGGTGGAATCGGCGGTGTCGGCGGCGCCGCAACGGGTGGTGGTGGGCTGGCGAGCCTGCTCGGGCTCGGCAACATCGGCGAGTCGCTGGGGCTCACCGGATCGGGCGGCCTGCTCTCCAGTATTGGCTCCGGCCTCGGTCTGACCGGCGCGGGTGGGTTGCTGGGCGCGACGGCCATCACCGGCTGGGGCACATCGACCAGTGCCGCACTGGGTGCCATGGGCGGAGCCTACGGCCCGGCCTCGCTCGCCCAGCTGCAAGCCTTCGGTGGTAGCGGGCTGTTCGGCGGCACCGGCGCGACCTTCGGCTCGCTGCTCGGTGGCGCTGGTGCCGGCTTCGGCGCCGGCATGCTGCTGAACGGCCTGCTCGGCGGCAACCAGACCGGCGGCATGGTCGGCTCCGGTGTCGGTGCCGCCGCGGGCGCGGTGCTGGGCAGCATCATCCCCGGCTTCGGTACGCTGTTGGGTGGCATCCTCGGCGGCGCCGCCGGTGGCGGCCTTGGCGGTCTGTTCGGTCCCGGCGAGAGCGTGCGCGGCTTCGGCCTGCGGTTGCAGAGCGCCGGCTGGGGGCCTGACGCGGCGCCGTCAAACGCGATGGCCGACCAGCTGATGCCGATTGACTACCGTTTCTACAACGACAGCGGCAAGGCGGTCTTCGCCCAGGCCGAGCAGGTTGTCGCCGCCACCAACGCCTATCTGGCCCAGCGGGGCCTGCAGGTGGGTGGCGTCAGCGTCATCGGCGGCAACAAGAACGGCGCCGACTATTCTTGGGCCGATGCCGGCTCGGTCGAAGAGGCGTACACCCGACTGCGCTTTGCCTCGCGGGACAACGCTGACCTCACCCGCTCGCTCCAGGGCAAGACCTTCTCCGGCGTGGACAAGCTGGCGCAATGGGTCGATGGCTTCCTGGCCGCCCAGGCCGAGATCGACAAGCTCGGCACGGCGCCGCTGGCGGCCTTCACGCAGCAGATCGACGCCGTCAACGCCGCCTTCGACAAGGCAACCGAGACGGCCCGTACGTACGGGCTCGCCGAGGACAAGCTCGCCACCGAGCGCGCCCGCCAGATCGCGGCCTTGGAGGCGCAACGCACCGAGACGCTGCGCCAAGGCGAGGTGGCGCTGGCGGTGCGGCGGCTCACCGCCGAGGGCAACACCGAGGCCGCGGAACTGGCCCGCCAGACCGAGGCGGCGCGGCAGGAGACGCGGGCCTTCACCGAGCAACTTGAGGCGCTGGCGACCGCCGCCGCGGACAAGTCCCGGCTACTGGTCGAGTTGGAGGAGACTCAGGCGGCGGAGCGGGCCGCGATCATCGCCAGGTATGCCGAGCAGGCGCGCGATGCCCTGCTGCGCACCGGGAATGCGATCCGTACCTACATAGACGGACTGCGCGCCGGGGTGCAGGGCGGCGCCGCGCCCACCGACCGGCTGGTCGAAGCGCAGAACGCCTTCGGGCGGGACCTGGCCCTGGCCCGTGGTGGCGACGGCGACGCGCTGTCCCGCATCACCCAGACCGCCGACACGCTGCTCGCCGCCGGGCGCGGCATGTATGCCTCCGGCACCGACTTCCAGGCGCTGCGCCAGTTCGTCATCTCCAGCCTGGAGAACCTGCCGGCCACCCAATCCTACGACGCGCAGATCCTGGCAGCCCTTCAGCAGCTGGGTGGTTCGATCGACGTCGAAGTCGGCATTGAGGTGGTGCGGGTCATCACCGAAGCGTTGAACGCGCTGCCGGATGCCGACCGGGCGCGGCTGGTGCAGACCGCCACGGTGCTGCGCACGGTCGAGGAACGGCTCGGCCGGCTGCTGACGGATGGTGAGATCGACGCCCTGGTGCTGGGTGCCGTCGTGCGCCGCGACATCGAGCAGTCGATGCAGCGCGACCTGTCCGTCGCCGAGCGTGCCGGGTTGGTGCAGGCGGCCGATATCACCCGGGCCATCCAGCAGGCGATGGCACGTGACCTGTCGCCCACCGAGCGCGCCGGGCTGGTCTATGATGCCGACATCACCCGCGCGATCCAGCAGGCCATGGGCCGTGACCTCTCGGTCGCCGAGCGCGCCGGGCTGGTGCAGGCCGCCGACATCACCCGGGCCATCCAGCAGGCGATCGGGCGCGACCTGTCGCCCGCGGAACGCGCCGGGCTGGTCTACGACGCCGATGTCACCCGCGCCATCCAGCAGGCGATGGGGCGCGACCTCACCGACGCCGAGCGTGCTGGCCTGGTCCAGGGCGGCGGCGTCCTGCGCAGCATCGAACAGGCGATCGGCCGCAACCTCTCGGAGGTCGAGCGCGACAGCCTGGTGCAAGGTGCCAGCATCGCCCGCATCGTCGAACAGGCGCTGGGCCGCGATCTCACCGCGGCCGAACGCGCCGGCCTGATTGCCGGCGGCAGCATCCTGCTCAGCATCGAGCAGGCGATCGGCCGCAATCTCTCGGATGCCGAGCGCGACAGCCTGGTGCAGGGCGCGGCGATCGAGCGAACCATCAGCCAAGCCATCGGCCGCGACCTCACCGCCGACGAGCGCGCCGGGTTGATCCAGGCCGCCAGCGTCGTCCGCACCGTCGAGCAGCAGTTGGGTCGGGCTCTGACGGACGCCGAGCGGGCCCTGGTCATCGAGAGCGCCATCGTCACCCGCGGCATCAACCAGACCATCTTCGCGCCGACCGGCACCATCGTCGTGCCGGAGAACGAGGCGGTGCTGCGTGGCATCTTCCAGCAGGTGCTGGCGGCCACCGGCGCCCAACTGCTGACGGACGAAAACATCACCCGCATCATCCGCCAGGCGGTCGAAACCACCGAGACGATCCAGATCAGCCGCTCGATCGACGACAAGCTCTCCGGCCTGCTCACCGCCGCCAACGCCATCCTCGCCACCATGCGCGACGACATTGCCGCGACACGGGGCTTCACCAGCCAGGTGGTGCAGAACACCCAGACGTTGATCGATGACGTCCGTGGCGGCAATGCCGGCGAGGGCGGCGCTTTTGCCCTCGGCGGCATCTTCACCGGCGGCAACGTCATCCCCTTCGCGCGCGGCGGCATCCCCGACCTCGTCGGTCGTCCGACCGTGGCGCCAATGGCGCTATTCGGCGAAGCCGGGCCAGAGGCGATCATGCCGTTGGCCCGCCGAGGCGACGGCTCCCTGGGTGTCCGCGCCACCATGCCCGCGGCCTCCAACAGCCTGCGCGCCGATCTCCAGGCGCTGCGCCAGGAGGTTGCCGACTTGCGCCAGGTGCTGCGCGAGGCGGCGGTCCTGATCGCTGGCGAGGTGCGTGCCGGCACCGGTGGCACCACCGAGGCCGTGCAGAAACTCCGCAACACCGTCCGGGATGCCGCCTGATGTCGGAGGGTCTGATCACCCTGGTCGAGGTCACCGCCTACGACCCGGCCATCCCCGGCACCCGCGTGCTGCGCTTCACCTCCGGCCTCGGCACCATGACTCGGCCGACGGAGGTTCCCCCGAACGTCCACTTCGCCCCGCGCCTGCAGCAGCCGATCCGCTTCAAGCGCACCATGTTCTCCGCCGCCCGCCTCGCCGGCGGCAGCACGGTCGGCGTCGGCGACATCGTGCTCAACAACCTGGACCAGGGCCTCGCCTATCTGCGCGACCTCGGCATCGACGGCCGGGAGGTGGTGGTGCGCGTGGGGCCGCAGGACGCGCCTTATCCGGCCGGCTTCACCACCTTCCTGACCGGCACCGCCGAGCAGGTCGAGGTCGGCCCCCGCACCGCCACCATCCGCCTGCGCGATAAACTCCACCTCCTGGCGCTGCCGCTGCAAGCCAACCTCTATGCCGGCAACAATGCCCTCCCCGCCGGTGCCGAGGGCAGCGCCGACGACATCAAGGGCCGCCGCAAGCCGCTGCTGTTCGGGCGGCGCTACCAGCTGATCCCCATCCTGGTGAACACCGCCCGGCTGATCTACCAGTTCCATGACGGCCAGGCTCATGCCGTCGACGCCGTCTACGACCAGGGCGTGGCCCTGACCTTCTCCGGCAACAACCGCGCCAGCCTGGCAGCCCTCGAGGCAGCGACGATCACCGCCGGGCAGTTCGACACCTGCCTCGCCCTCGGCCTGGTCCGCCTCGGGGCGTCGGCCGTCGGCCGCATCACCATGGATGCGCGGGGCGACGCCAGCGGCGGTTATGTCGCCAAGGCCGGCGAGATCGTCCAGCGTATCCTGACGCAGCGGTGCGGCATTGCTGTCGGGGATCTGGATGCCGGGTCCTTCACCGCCCTCAACGCCGCCGCCACGGGCGAGTGCGGCGTGCACCTCAGCGGCGAGGTGACACGGCAGCAGGCGATCGACCAGGTTCTCAGCGGCTGCGGCGGCTGGCTCGCCCCCACCCGCACTGGGCTGTGGCAGGTCGGGCAGCTGCTGGCACCGACCGGCAGCCCGGCCTTCACCTTCACCGACGTCGAGATTGAGGCCTTGGACACGCTGGCCACCCGCGATGCCGATGCCGGGATCCCGGTGTGGCGGGTCCGGCTGCGCGGCCGGCCCTACGTCGAGACCACTGCCAATGACCTCGTCGCCGTTGGCCCGTCGCTGACCGAGGCCCGCCGTGCCGAGTTGCTGCAACCCTGGCGCGAGGCGATCGCCAGCGACCCCGCGGTGCAGACCGCCCATCTCCTGGCTCCCGAGATGCTGCGCGACACCTGCCTGCAGCAAGCCGCCGACATGGCCACCGAGGCCAGCCGGGTGCTCGCCCTGCACAAGCTGCGTCGCGACTTCACCCAGGCCGGGGTCTGGCTCACCCAGGCCCGGGCCGCAATCGATCTCGGCAGCGCGGTGCGTCTGATCACCAGCCGCCTCGGTTACGGCGCCGGGCGCGATTTTCGCGTCGTCGGCATCGACGTCGACGGGGTCCAGACTCCCGGCGGCCCGCGCTCGCAGCTCACCCTCGACCTGTGGGGCTAGGAACACCATGCTCAACCTGTCGCCGGCGCAAGCGGCGCCGCTGCCGCGCTCGTCCCGACGCCAAGGGGCGTCGCGGTCGTGACAAACATCCAGTTCCAATTCTACAGCAAGGCGCCAGCCGCAACGCTCTCGGGCGGCGCCTGGCAAGCCGGCGCACCGCTGGCCAACCTGCTGCTCGATCCACCGCTCCTCAGCCTGCGCGCGCGGTCCAGCAACCTGCTGCTGGCCTCGACCAAAATCAACATCGATCTCGGCGTCAGCAACACCCCCGTGCGCATGATCGGCGTCGCGCGGCACAACCTGACCCGCGATGCCCTGGTGCGGATCACGGCCGGCACCACGCCAGGCGGGACGGATCTCTACAGCACCGGCTGGATCCCGGTCTGGCCCGCCGTCTACCTCCCCGAGGACCTCGAATGGGAGGACGACAATTTCTGGTCCGGGCAACTCTCGGACGAGGAGGTCGTGGGCTATCCCAGCCACGGCATGCACGACGCGCTGGTGAACATCCGGGCGCGCTACTGGGCCATCGAGATCACCGACACCGCCAACCCCGATGGTTATGTCGAGCTCGCCCACTTACGCCTGGGCACAGTCTGGTCGCCGGAGCGAAACCTCGCTCCCGGCGCGCAACTGGTCTGGGAGGATCGCAGCGTCAGCGCCACCTCGCTCGGCGGCGTTCTCTACAGCGAGACCCGACCCCCGGCCCGGGTGCTGCGCCTGGCGCTGAAGGGCATCACCCGCGTCGAAGCCTTTGGCGCCCTGCTCGACGCTCAGCGCCTGCTCGGCACCCACACCCCGTTCTGGGTCGTGCCCAGCCCCGACGACACCGCGCGGCGCTTCAAGCGCGATTGCCTGGTGCGGTTTCGCAAGCTCGATCCGATCACCCAGGCCTTCCACAACGTGCACGAGAGCGTCCTGGAACTGGAGGAATGGCTATGAGTGAGGAGGACTGGACCTATCTCGCCGCCCGCAGCGACGCCGACTTCCCCAATGGGCTGTTCCGCGTCTATTTCCGCCCCTCGCTCAACGCGATCGGCCGCACTGCCCAGGATGTCGCCTACCTGACCGGTCAGGCCCAGGCATCGGCCGCCGCCGCCGCCGGTAGTCTCGCCACCCAGTTGGCCCTCGGCACGCCGGCCAATGGCGTCGGCAACGAGCCGATGGACCTGCCGCGCATGGCCTTCCTCAACAGTGAGGGCTTTCGCCAGTGGGATCTGACGGCTCATCACGTCCCGAACCTGCAGAACGCCACCTACCAGATCACCGCCCACGACCTGGACAAGCTGCTGCTGTGCACCAGCGGCACCCGCACCTGGACCTTGCCGGTGGCGACGGATGTCTGGATCGGCTGGCGCGCACGCCTGCGCAACCGCTCGGGCGCCAGCCTCACCCTCAATCCCGGATCCGCCGCCGACGCCATCAATGGCGGCACGGCTGGCACCGGCATCGCCATCGCGACCGGCAG
>JAIXTK010000122.1 GCA_027483995.1 Acetobacteraceae bacterium | reverse complement strand
GGAAACCATCGCCACACTCGGCGATGATCGCGCCGTCAGCTTGCCGCCCATGGCAGCCTGAGCGAGCAGCCAACGCTGCTCAGCACGCCGTTGCTACACCACGGCTTGGGACATGACCGGAGCCCTCGCCTTGCTTGCTTGGGGCGTGGGGCTGCTGGACGGGTGGGTCCGGGCGCTCTGGGGGTTCTAGATCGACTGGACGCGTGGATCCCTCGCGTTGCTCGGGATGACGGGGGGGGAGAGGTGCGGGCTTCCCTCCACGATCCGGGGCGTGGAGAGGAAGAGCCCCCCTCATTGATCCGCTTCGCGGCTCAATCCCCCCGGCTTCGCCGAGGGGAGAGAAGTAAGGTTGGGTGGTTGAGTGGGTGGGGCTGGGGTCAGTCTTCGTCGTGGGTGCGGCGGACGAGGATTTCTCGTTTTCCGGTGGGGGAGGCGGGGCCGACGATGCCTTCGGTTTCCATTTGTTCGACCAGCCGTGCCGCCTTGTTGTAGCCGATGGCGAGTTTGCGTTGGATGTAGCTGGTGCTGACCTTGCCATCCCGGGCGACGACGGCGACGGCCTGGTCGAAGAGGGATTTGTCGTCGTCTGAGCCGCCGCCGGCGCCGCCGAGGGCGAGGGGGCCGTCTTCGTTGTCGGGGGCTTCGGTGACTTCGTCGAGGTAGTTGGGTTCGCCCTGTTCGCGGAGGTAGGCGACGATTTCCTCGACCTCCCGGTCTGTCACGAAGGGGCCGTGGACGCGGGTGATGCGGCCGCCGCCGGCCATGTAGAGCATGTCGCCCATGCCGAGGAGCTGTTCGGAGCCTTGTTCGCCGAGGATGGTTCGGCTGTCGAACTTGGAGATCACCTGGAAGCTGATGCGGGTGGGGAAGTTGGCCTTGATGGTGCCGGTGATGACGTCCACCGAGGGGCGTTGGGTGGCCATGACGACGTGGATGCCGGCGGCGCGGGCCATCTGGGCGAGGCGCTGGACGGCGGCTTCGATTTCCTTGCCGGCGACCATCATGAGATCTGCCATCTCATCGATGACGACGACGATGAAGGGCAGCGGTTCGAGGGCCAGGGGCTGGTCTTCGAAGATGGGCTTGCCGGTTTCGGAGTCGAAGCCGGTCTGGACGCGGCGGGTGACGACTTCGCCTTTCGAGCGCGCGTCGATCACGCGGTCGTTGTAGCCGCCGATGTTGCGCACGGAGAGGCCGGACATGGCGCGGTAGCGGCGTTCCATCTCTCGCACCGTCCATTTCAGGGCGACGACGGCCTTGGCGGGTTCGGTGACGACGGGGGAGAGGAGGTGGGGGATGCCTTCGTAGACCGAGAGCTCCAGCATCTTGGGGTCGATCATGATGAGGCGGCACTGGTCGGGCGACATGCGGTAGAGCAGCGAGAGGATCATGGCGTTGATGCCGACCGACTTGCCGGAGCCGGTGGTGCCGGCGACGAGCAGGTGGGGCATGCGGGCGAGGTCGGCGATTACCGGCGCCCCGCCGATGTCCTTGCCCAGCGCGATGGCGAGCTTGGATTGCTGCTCCTCCCACTCCGGCGTGTTGAGGAGCTCGCTGAGGTAGACGGTTTCGCGCTTGGAGTTGGGGACCTCGATGCCGATGACGTTGCGGCCGGGGACGGTGGCGATGCGGACGGCGGTGACGGAGAGGGAGCGGGCGACGTCGTCGGCCAGGCCGATGACGCGGGCGGAGCGGATGCCGGGGGCGGGTTCGAGTTCGTAGAGGGTGACGACGGGGCCGGGGCGGATGGCGACGATCTTGCCCTGGACGCCGTAGTCGTTGAGGACGGATTCGAGCTGGCGGGCGGTGCCCTGGAGGGATTCCGGGGTGGGCAGGCCGGCGTTGCTGCGGTTGGGGGCCTGGGTGAGGAGATCGAGGCCCGGGAGTTTCCAGGTGGAGGCGGGGTCGAGCGGGAGTTCCACCTGCTTGGGAGCGGCGGGCTTGCGCAGCGGCGGCGGGCGGACGGGGGGGCCCTTGGCCAGGATGGTGGCGGGTTCGGGTTCCGCGGGTTCCGGCTCCTGCGCGATGGGGGGGGCGGGCTGGATGGCGGGGGGGCGCGGGGGTGGCGGGGCGAAGGGTTCCGGCGCGCGGGGGAGGACGGGGGTGGGTTCGGCGCGATGGCCTCCCTGGGGTCGGCCGGGTTCCGGGGCGATGGGGACGGGGGTTGCGGCGGCGGCGGCGGGGCCGTTGACGCGGGTGATGACCCAGGCGCCGGCCCAGGCGATGCGGCGGGCGATATAGGCGACCCAGGCGGCGATGTAGCGGATGCGGCGGGCGGCGCGGGCGAGCAGGCGCATGGCGGCGCGCCATTCCGCGAGCGAGAGGCCGAGGGCGAGCAGGGTAAGGACGAGGGCCAGCAGGGTGAGCAGGCCCCAGACGACGAAGCCGCCGGCCTGGCCCATGAGGCCGCGGCCGGCGGCCACTGCGTCGGTGGAGGCGAGCAGGCCGGCGGCGCCGCCGGGGCCGGCCGCGGTGGGCCAGAGCGGCTTGATGCCGAGCAGGGCGGGCAGGACGGCGAGCGAGGCGGCGGCGACCGGCAGGGCGGCGAGCAGGGCGATGATGCGCCAGAGGGCGGAGCCGCGGGTGCCGCCGGCGCCGAGGCGCCAGGCCCAGGCGAACAGGGCCAGCACGGGCAGGGCGGCGGCGGCGCCGAAGCCTTGCAGCAGGAGATCCGCCACGGTGGCGCCGGGCAGGCCGAAGAGGTTGCGGGCGGGGGTGGCGGTGGCGGTGTTCAGCGAGGGGTCGTGCGGGTCGTAGGTGAGGAGGGTGGCGCCGAGGACGATGGCGGCGGCGGCGACGAGGATGGCGGCAAAGCCCGCGAGGCGGCGGCGCATGAGGGTGCGCAGCTCCGTGGAGGCGAGGCGGCTCAAGGAGAGGGCGAGGGCCATTGGCCGCGCTCCAGTGCGGTGCAGTTACGGGATCGTGGTAAATCTAGGCGCAAGGGCGTTGGGAAACCAGCGCTTTATCGGCCGGGAGCTTGCCAGCCCGGTGCGGCGAGCTCGAAGCCTTCGAAGCGGAAGGCTGGGGAGACGGTGCAGGAGACCAGGGCCCAGGCGCCGAGGGGTTCGGCGGCTTGCCAGGCGTGGGCGGGGACGAGGCCCTGGAGGGTTTCGCCGGCGGCGAGGTTGGGGCCGAGGGTGAGGTCGGGCCCGGGCTCGCGCAGGAGGCGCAGCGGGGCGCCGGCGTGCCAGAGCCAGAGTTCGGCGGCGTCCACCCGGTGCCAGTGGCTGCGTTCGCCGGCGCGGAGCAGGAAGAGGATGGCGGTGCCGGCGCCGCGGGTGCCATCCCCGGGCGTGTCGCGCCAGGTTTCGCGGTAGTGGCCGCCTTCGGGGTGGGGCTGGAGGCCGAGGGCGGTGATGATGGTATCGGCCGGGGTGGCAGGGTCGCGCAGGTTGGGCATGGGGGCTCCGCGGGGTGGGCGGTGTGTGTACGCCCTGCTTACCCCGCGGAGGTGTGCCGGTCAGGCGGTGCGGAGGACCTGGGCGACGTAGGGCATGAAATGGGCGAGCGGGGGGGTTTGCAGGCCCTTCACCTTGGCACCTTCGTCGTAGCGGCGGAGGCGGACGGCTTCCTGCCAGTGGGGGAGGCGTTCGAATTCGGCGATCTCCTCGGGGGACATGGGGCCGCCCTGGAGGGAGAGGCTGAGGACGGAATCCTTCGAGAGCTTGGCGAAGTAGTCGGCTTCCTTGCCGCAGAGATAGCGCTTGGCGGCGACGTGGAGGCGGACGGGTTCCGTCACTTCCGGGCCGAAATGGCTGACGAGGAAGGCGTGGCCGATATCCTCGTGCTGGTCGTCGATGCCGTGTTCGGCGGGGTTCTCGCCGAGGGTGTGCAGCATGTGGCCGATATCGTGCATCAGGGCGGCGGCGATGAGGCTGGGCGGGTCGCCGGCCTTTTCAGCGAGGGCGGCGGCCTGGAGGCCGTGCTGGATCTGGTTGATGTCGGACAGGCCGTATTGGTGGCGGCCGTTGATGTCGAGGCGCTGGGCGATCTGGGACAGGATGTCGGTGGTCATGCTGGGGCTCCTGGCGTGTGGTCTTCATTATAGTGCCATCGATATGCTGTTTCCATTGTCATAATTCTCTCATAATGTCGGGCCAGTGAACGGGGGGCGTGCGATGGACGTGCTGGCGGGGCCGGGGCGGTTCTACAAGGGCAACATCCATACCCATTCCACCGCATCGGATGCGGTGCGGGACCCGGAGACGGTGTGCGGGATGTATCGGGAGGCCGGGTACGATTTCCTGGCGCTGACCGACCATTTCCTGCCGAAGTTCGGGTTTCCGATTACGGATACGCGGAAATTCCGGACGAATGGGTTCACCACGATCCTGGGGGCGGAGGTGCATGCGCCGCGCACGGAGCTGGGGGAGATCTGGCATATCCTGAGCGTGGGGCTGCCGCTGGATTTCGCGCCCACGCCGCCGGAGGAGACCGGGCCGGCGCTGGCGGCGCGCTGTGCGGCGGCGGGGGCGTTCGTGGCGATCGCGCATCCCGAATGGTACGGGCTGACGGTGGCGGATGCGGAGAGCATCACCGTTGCGCATGCGGTGGAGGTGTACAACCACACCAGCGCGGTGAAGGTGGCGCGCGGGGATGGGGCGCAGCTGCTGGATGCGCTGCTGGCGCGCGGGCACCGGCTGAATGCCTGCGCCACGGATGACGCGCATTTCCAGGTGCAGGACTGGTTCGGCGGCTGGGTGATGGTGCGGGCGGAAAGCCTGGAGCCGGAGGCGTTGGTGGAGGCGCTGAAGGCGGGTGCGTTCTATTCCACGCAGGGGCCGGAGATCCACGGGATTTCGGTGCAGGGCGAGGAGATCGCCATCGAGTGCAGCCCGGCGCGGGACATCATGGTGGTGGGGCGGGCTTCCGCGGGCATTGCCGTGCATGGCAGCGCGATGCGCTCCGCCCGGTTGCCGGTGGAGAAGTTCCGCGCCGGTGGGCATTTCCGCGTGGTGGTGACGGATGAGGCCGGGCGGCGGGCCTGGAGCAACCCGGTGTGGCTGGATGCGGTTGCGGGGGCACGGCCATGAAGCGCCGGTCGGTTCTGGCAGGGGCCGCCGCGCTGGCGTTGCCGGCGGTGGCGCGGGCGCAGGCGCGCACCACGCTGCGCTATATTCCGCCGGTGGATCTGGGCTTCCTGGACCCGCATTTCAGCTCGGCCTGGGTGGTGCGCAACCACGCCTACATGGTGTTCGACACGCTGTATGGGCAGGACCGCAGCTTTGAATCCTCGCCGCAGATGGCGGAGGGACACACGATCGAGGATGGCGGCAAGGACTGGCGCATCCGGCTGCGCGCGGGGCTGCTGTGGCACGACAACACGCCGGTGCTGGCGCGGGATTGCGTGGCCAGCATCCGGCGCTGGGCGGCGCGCGATTCCTATGGCCGCACGCTGATCGAGGCGACGGACGAGCTTTCCGCGCCGGATGACCGCACGATCCGTTTCCGGCTGAAGCGGCCCTTCCCCAGCCTGGCGGATGCGCTGGGCAAGGTGCCGACCTTCACCTGCATGATGATGCCGGAGCGGCTGGCGCAGACCGATCCGTTCAAGCAGATCCCGGAGGTGATCGGCAGCGGGCCGTATCGCTTCCTGGCCGATGAGCGCGTGCCGGGTGCGCGCAACGCCTATGCGCGCTTTGCCGGCTACACGCCGCGCCAGGGTGGCACGCCGGATTGGACGGCGGGGCCGAAGGTGGCGCATTTCGACCGGGTGGAATGGACCACCATCCCCGATGCCGCGACCGCCGCCGCGGCACTGGCCAGCGGGCAGCAGGATTGGTGGGATTCGCCGGCGCTGGACCTGCTGCCGATGCTTCGCCGCCGCGCGGATGTGGTGGTGCGCACCACCGACCATGGTGGCAACATGCTGTTGCTGCGCCCCAACTGCCTGGTGCCGCCGTTCGACAACCCCGCGGTGCGGCGCGCCGTTCTGGCCGCCATCGACCAGACGGAATTCATGCAGGCCGTGACCTCCGATGCCGATCTGGTCAACCTGCCGCTGGGCGTGTTCACGCCGGGCACACCGATGGCCAGCGCGGCCGGGATGGAGGTTCTGACCGGGAAGCGCGATTTCGCCCGGGCCCGGACGATGCTCGCCGAGAGTGGCTACAAGGGCGAGCGCACCGTGCTGATGGCGCCGCTGGACTACCCCGCCATGAAGGCGGCGGGCGACGTGGCGGCCGACATGCTGAAGAAGCTGGGCATGAACATCGACTATGCCGTGACGGATTGGGGCACCGTGCTGCAGCGCCGCGCCAAGACCGAGCCGGTGGAACAGGGCGGCTGGTCGATCTACGTGAACATGCAGGACGGGATCGGCTGGACCAATCCGGCGGTGCATCCCTCGGTGCGTGGCAACGGAAGGGGTGCGGCACCAGGCTGGCCGACCAGCGAGACACTGGAGGCGCTGCGGCTGGCCTATTTCGATGCGCCGGACGCTGCCACCCGCAAGGCGATCGCGATGCGCGTGCAGGAACAGGCCTTCGTGGACGTGCCGTTCATGCCGGTGGGCCAGTTCTATCAGCCCACCGCCTATCGCAAGACCCTGGTGGGCGTGCTGGACGGCTTCCCCACCTTCTGGAACGTGAAGCGCGATGGCTGAGGCGCTGCCGGAGGAAGGCCGGCGCGACCCGGGCATTACCCTCGCCGCGCTGCGCACCTTCGTGGCGGTGGTGGAGGCTGGCAGTATCTCGAAGGCGGCGGCCGAGATGGGCGTGAGCCAGCCCAGCGTTTCCATCCAGATCGCGGGGCTGGAGCGGGCGTGCCGGGTGCCGCTGCTGGCTGTGCAACCCTAGCCCTCTTTACATGTGTGCTTGAACCATGCCGGCCCACCCGCCCCTTGCGTGCGCCGCAGGAATCCTTGTGG
>JAIXTK010000355.1 GCA_027483995.1 Acetobacteraceae bacterium | reverse complement strand
CTGATCGTGCCCTGGCCGGCCGGCGGCTCCACCGACGTTTCGATGCGCGCGATGGCCGAGGCGGCGGCCAAGCACCTGGGCCAGCAGGTGGTGGTGGACAACAAGCCCGGCGCTGCCGGCACGCTGGGCGGCGCCACCATGGCCGCCACGGCGCGGCCGGACGGCTACACCATCGCGCAGATGCCGATCTCGATGTTCCGCCTGCCCTACATGCAGAAGACGTCGTTCGATCCGCAGAAGGACTTCACCTACATCTCCAACCTCACCGGCTACACCTTCGGCGTGGTGGTGAAGAAGGATTCGAAGTTCCAGACCTTCAAGGACCTGATCGATGCCGCGCGCGCCGAGCCGGGCAAGATCACCTACGCAACGCCCGGCGCGGGCACCACGCTGCACATCACCATGGAGCAGATCGCCGCCGCCGCCGGGGTGAAGTGGACGCAGGTGCCGTTCAAGGGCGGGGCCGAGACCTCGGCCGCCGTGATGGGCGGGCATGTCTCCGCCACCGCCGACAGCACCGGCTGGGGCCCGCTGGTGGATGCCGGCGAGCTGCGCCTGCTGTGCACCTGGGGCGGCGCGCGGACAAGGAAGTGGCCGAACGTGCCCACGCTGACCGAGCTGGGCTTCCCGATCGTGTCCGACTCGCCGTTCGGCATTGCCGGGCCGCGCAACATGAACCCGGTGGCGGTGCAGAAGCTGGATGAGGCGTTCCGCGCGGCGATGCAGGACAAGGCCGTGCTGGACACGCTGGAGAAGTTCGACATGGCGCCGCGCTACATGCCGACGGCGGACTACATCAAGTTCGTGAACGAGACGATCACCGAGCAGAAGGCGCTGATCGAGCGCCTCGGCCTGAAGACCTCCTGATCATGCGCCTGCGCGCCGACACCTTCACCGCGCTGATCGCACTCGGCATCTCCGCCTTCATCCTGCTGCAGGGGCGGGAGCTTGGCCTGGGCCGGCCGAACGATCCGGGGTCGGGCTTCATCCTGTTCTGGACCGGGATCATCATGACCGGGCTTTCGGCCGTGCTGCTGGTGCAGAGCCTGCGGGCGCGGGCGGAGGATTCGTCCGGGCTGGGCGATGCCTTTGCCGGGCTGCGCTGGGGCAAGGTGTTGTACGTGATGGCGCTGATGCTGCTGTATGCGGCGGTGGTGGAGTATTCCGGCTTCATCCTCTCCACGGCGGTGCTGTTGCTGGTGCTGTTCAAGACGGTGGAGCCGCAGAGCTGGCGCGTGGCGATCCTGGGATCGGCACTGACCACTCTGGGCGCCTGGGCCGTGTTCGTCGCCTGGCTGGGTACGCAACTGCCCGTCGGCATCCTGTTCCTGCCGGACCGAGCGCGCACCATGGACGTTTTCAACAGCCTCTGGCTTGGCCTCGGCGTGGCCATGCAGCCGATGAACCTGCTGTTCTGCTTCGCCGGCGTGTTCATCGGCACGCTGATCGGCGTGCTGCCGGGAATCGGGCCGGTGGCGGCGATGTCGCTGCTGCTGCCGATCACCTTCAACATCACGCCGGAAGCGGCGATCATCATGCTGTCGGGCATCTACTACGGTTCGATGTACGGCGGCTCCACAACGGCAATCCTGGTCAACATCCCCGGCGAGGCGGCCAGCGTGGTCACGTGCCTGGATGGCTACCAAATGGCGCGCCAGGGGCGTGCCGGCCCGGCGCTGGGCATGGCGGCGATCGGATCCTTCATTGCCGGCACGCTGGCGGTGGTGGGGCTGATGCTGCTGGCGCCCACGCTGGCGCGGGTGGCGGTGAAGTTCGGCCCGGCGGAATACTTCAGCCTGATGGTGCTGGGGCTGACGATCCTGGTCTGGCTCAGCCAGGGCTCCATCATCAAGGCGCTGATCATGGCCTGCCTCGGCGTGGTGCTGGGGCTGGTGGGGATCGACAGCATCACCGCCATGCCGCGCCTGACCTTCGACCAGATGCAGCTGATCGACGGGCTGGGCCTGGTGCCGATCGTGATGGGGCTGTTCGGGATCGCCGAGATCCTGAACAACCTGGAACAGCGGCTGGACCGCGAGGTGTTCCAGGCCAATGTGAAGGGGCTGATGCCCTCGCGCGACGATTGGAAGCGCAGCGCCGGGCCGATCGCGCGCGGCTCGGTGATGGGTTTCTTCCTCGGCATCCTGCCGGGCGGTGGCGCGGTGATCTCCTCCTTCCTGTCCTACGCGATGGAGAAGCGCCTTTCCAAGACGCCGGAGCGCTTCGGCAAGGGTGCGATCGAGGGCGTGGCGGGGCCGGAGACGGCGAACAACGCGGCGGCTGGCGCCGGGTTCATCCCGCTGCTGACGCTGGGCATCCCGCCCAACGTGGTGATGGCGCTGCTGCTCGGCGCCTTCATCGTGCACGGCGTGCAGCCGGGCCCGCTGATGATGACGCAGAACCCCCAGCTGTTCTGGGGCGTGGTGGCCAGCATGTATATCGGCAACGCCATGCTGCTGGTGCTGAACATGCCGCTGATCGGGCTGTGGGTGCAGTTGCTGAAGGTGCCCTACAAGATCCTGTTCCCGATGATCCTGCTGTTCTGCGTGATCGGCGCCTACAGCGTGTCGAACCAGGTGTTCGACGTGTACCTGATGCTGGGCTTCGGCGTGCTGGGCTGGCTGATGAAGAAGTTCGGCTTCGAACCCGCGCCGCTGGTGCTGGCCTTCGTGCTGGGGCCGATGCTGGAGAACAACCTGCGCAAGTCGATGATCCTGAGCCAGGGCGACTTCATGATGTTCCTGGAGCGGCCGATCTCTGCCGTGTGCCTTGCCTGCGCGGTGCTGCTGCTGGTCTCGCCGCTGCTGCCGATCTTCAACAAGCAGCGCAAGCAGCTGGCGACGGAGGAGAGCTGAGCGGCGCCTTTGCCGAGGCTCAGGTGAAGGTGCTGCGCTTCAGCCCGTGGCGCTCCATGCGGTAGCGCAGCGTGTCGCGGCGGATGCCGAGCCCGGCTGCGGCCTGCGCCATGTTGCCGCCGCGGCGCAGCGCCTGCACGACCGGGTCGCGCGCCGTCTCCCGCATCTGCGGCAGCCTGCCGGGGTGGGGTGGGGCACAGGCGCGGGCATGAGTCATCGCCGCGGGACGCGGGGTTTTGGCGACGGATTCGAGGTGATAGGGGCCGCGACATGGCGATGGCGGCGCGCGGGCGATATGTGCCGGGCAGGGTACGGGCGCGCGCAGGCCAGACAGGGACATGCCCTCGGCGCGGTCGCAGCGCAGGATCCAGCCGAGCCAGGCGCGCTGGCGGCGGATGCGGCGCAGGGCGCGATCGTCCCAGACGGACTCCGGGTGTTCGGCGGCATCGAGTTCAGGGGAGGGATACCAGTCCTTGCGCGGGCGCCGCAGCGTGCGGCGCGTGGCCTGCGCCACGGAGAGCGCGGCGAGAAGAGCCAGCAGCAGGAGCTTCAGGGCGGCCGGAATCCGGGCGTGCGTGATCGCCCGCGCCAAGAGGCGCGGTGCGTCGGCTTCGACCGGGGCGGCGGCTTGATCGGGCATTGGGAAGAAAAATAACTAACGCAACCACCGATGGCAAGGGTCTTGCGGAAAAATTTCATCGGCAGGCAAGGCCAGGGCTTTGCCCTGGACCCACCAAAGGCCGGGGGGCTTTGGAAACCCTTGGTCTTCAAAGGAATGACGTGCTGGGTGTGGATGCTGCCTGATCGAATAGTCGTCCTGGGCGGCGCCGATCCGGGATCGCTCATGTGCCCTGGCTGAACCCGCCGCGCTGCTTCACTCGGCAGAACCGCCGAACCGATAGCCAATGCCTGGTTCGGTCTGGATCAGGTGGGACGCCGCCCCCAGCTTGGCCCGCAGGTGGCCGATATAGACGCGCAGGTATTGGGCATCGTCCAGGTGCGCCGGCCCCCACACCATTTGCAGCAGCTGCCGCTGGGTGACCAGCCGGCCCGAACCGGCCTGGGCCAGCGCGGCCAGCAGGTCCCACTCGCGCGGGGTCAGGTGCAGGCGGACGCCATCGAGGCGGGCGACGCGCTCCGCGAAGTCGATCTCCAGCGGCCCCGCCCGCAGCCGTGCCGCGGCGGGCGTGGCTGGCGTGCCGACCCGGCGCAGCAGGGCGCGCAGGCGCGCGAGCAGTTCGCCCAGGGCGAAGGGCTTCTCCACATAGTCGTCGGCGCCGGCATCCAGGGCGGCGATCTTCTCCGCTTCGCGGTCCCGGGCGGAGAGGATCACGATCGGCACGGAGGAAAAGGCACGCAGGCGCGGGATCGCCTGGATGCCGTCCATGTCCGGCAGGCCGAGGTCGAGCAGGATGAGATCCGGGGACCGCTCGGCGGCCTGGCGCAGCCCTTCGCCGGCGGACAGCGCGCGCAGCGGCGCGAAGCCGGCGGCTTCCAGCGCGGGGCCGAGGAAGCGGTGGATCTGGGGTTCGTCGTCCACCACCAGGATGCGGGGCGCGCCTGCTGTCATGGCGTGGGGAACCGCAGTTCCAGCCGCGTGCCGTGGCCGCCGGCGATGGGGCTGGCGGCGGCGATCCGCCCGCCCATGGCATGGGTCAGGCCATGGGCGATGGCCAGCCCGAGCCCGCTGCCCGCCGCCACGCGGTCGGTGCGCGTGGCGCGGAAGAACGGATCGAAGATGCGCGGCAGGTCGGCCGGCGCGATGCCGGGGCCGTCATCCTCCACCACGATCTGCACCTCGCCAGGAAGTGGCCGGGCCCGCGCCGCCACCTGCCCATCGGGGCCGGAGAATTTCAGCGCATTCTCGAGCAGGTTGCCCAGCACCTGGTGCAGCAGTGCCGGGTCCAGCCCCGGGGCGGCGAGCGTATCCGGGGCGTCCAGCGCCACCTGGCGGCCCGTGCGCTGGGCCGCGCGGCTGGCCGCCGCGCGCAGTGCCTCGGCGATATCCACGATCTCGCGCCGCGGTGTCACCTGGCCGCTTTCCAGGCGGACGATGCCGATGATGCTGTTCAGCCAGGCGGACAGGCGCTCCGTCTCTTCCTCGGCGGCGGCCAGCAGGTCTTCGCGGGTCGCCTCCGACAAGGCGGGGCCGGCGGTGCGCAGGGTGGCGATGGCACCGCGGATGGAGGTGAGCGGCGTGCGCAGGTCGTGGCCCAGCGAGGTGAGCAGCGCGGTGCGCAGGGCCTCGGTTTCCGCGCGCGCACCGGCAATGGCGCGCTCCTCCATCAGGTCCTGGCGTTCCAGCGCGATGGCGGCCTGGTCGATCAGCGCCTCCAGCGCGCGGTCTGCGGTGGCATCGAGCGGGGCGGAGAGCTGCACGCCCACCAGCCCCACCGTGCCGCGCGCGGTGCGCATCGGGCGGAACTGCCAGGCGACCGAAGGCAGGGTTGCGGTGCCGTAGCCGGCCGGGCGGGCATGGGCCATGGCCCAGCGTGCGGCGGCCAGGGAGGCACTGTCGGGGTCCGCGTCGATCGGGCGGGTGGCGCGCACAACGAGGTCCGGCGCGGTTTGCCCCAGGACCGGCGGCAACGGCAGCAGCACGCAGCTGGCGCCGCCGACCAGGCGCGCGGCTTCCTCGGTGATCGCCTCCATCAGCTCCGCGCGGTCCTGCGCGGCACCCAGCCGCCGGCTGAGCTGGACCAGCCGGCGCAGCCCCAGCATGCGGGCGGTGGCGGCGCGCATGGAGCGGCCGAGCCCGCCGGTGGTGCCAGCCAGCAGCAGCGCGATGATCGTGAAGACGATGGCGCCGACAATGTCCTGCGGGCCGGCGATGGCCAGCTCGTAGCGGGGCGGCAGGAACAGGATGTTCCAGGCGAGAAAGGCCAGGATGGCCGCGAGCACGCCAGCGATCGGCCCCAGTGCCACCGCGGACGCCACCACCGGCACAAGGTAGATCATGCCCAGCGCACCCTCTGGCACGCTGCCGTCCAGCCCCAGGGCCACCGCCGTGGCACCGGCCACCAGGGCCGGCGGTACGGCCCACCCCAGCCAGGCCGGCAACGCGGGTGTGCGCCAGCGGGGCGGCCGACGCGGGCCGGGCGGCTGCGGCACCAGGTGCAGGGTGAAATCGGTGGCGCGGCGCAGGAGGATGCCACTCAGGGTGCGCCCCAGCAGGCGCCGCCAGAGCGGTGGATGGCCGCGGCCCATCACCAGGTGGGTGGCGTTGTGCGCCGCCGCGTGCTGCAGCACGGCGCCCGGGATGTCGCGCGCCAGCACCGTTTCCACCGTCGCACCCAGGCGCTCCGCCAGGCGCAGCACCGGGTCCGGGTCGCCCTCGGCGGTGCGGAAGGTCTCGACATGGAGCACCAGCAGCGGCGCCTTCAGCGCATCGGCCATGCGCCGCGCCTCGCGCACCACCTGCAAGGCGCCGGGGTCGCCGCCCACCAGCGCCATCACCCTGGCACCTGCGGGCCAGGGGCCGGCAATCGCGTTGGCGCGCATGTAGTGCGTCACGTCATCGTCCACGCGCTCGGCCGTGCGGCGCAGGGCGAGTTCGCGCAGCGCGGCGAGATTGCCCTCGCGGAAAAAGCCTTGGAGTGCGCGCCGGGCCTGGTCTGGGCGGTAGATCTGGCCCTGGCGCATGCGCTCGATCAGCTCGGCGGGCGGGATGTCGATCAGTTCCACGGCATCGGCCTCGGCCAGCACCTGGTCGGGCACCGTTTCGGCCACGCGCACGCCGGTGATGCGGGCGACCGCCTCGCCGAGGCTTTCCAGGTGCTGGATGTTCAGGGCGGTCCAGACCTCGATGCCGGCACGGCGCAGCTCCTCCACATCCTGCCAGCGCTTCAGGTGGCGGCTGCCGGGGGCGTTGGTGTGGGCGAGCTCGTCCAGCAGCAGGACCGCCGGGCGGCGCTGCAGGGCGGCGTCGAGGTCGAATTCCTCCAGCGTCTGGCCACGGTATTCCAGGCGCGCGCGCGGCAGCACCGGCAGGTCGCCGATGGCCGCCTCGGTCTCTGCCCGGCCATGCGTCTCGACCAGGCCAACCAGCACATCCTCCCCGCCCGCGCGCCGGCGGCGGCCTTCCGCCAGCATCTCGAAGGTCTTGCCCACGCCGGGGGCGGCGCCGAGGAACACCTTCAGCCGGCCGCGCCCCGCGCGCTGCACCTGCGCCAGGAGGGCATCGGGGTCTGGACGGCGCGGCTCGTGCGGCATGGCGGCAGATTAGCAGCGCGGGCGCCCATATGCGCCGGTCTTTACGCGCTCTTTATGCGCTCGGCCCGGAACTCACATGGCGATTTTGCGCCGCCCGCCGCTACCCCTTCGCCGACCATCGCTGGAGGGATCCATGCTCGACATCCTGCTGTTCGGCCTGGGGGTGGGGTTCTTCGCCCTGATGGCGGCCTATGCCGCCGGCTGCGAGCGGGTGTGACCGCCATGCTGGAACTGGTTCTGGGCGGCGCCGTGACCGCCGCGCTGCTGGGCTACCTGCTGTGGGCGCTGCTGCGCCCCGAAGACCTTTAGGAACGCCTCGATGACATGGAACGGATGGGCGCAGATCGCGCTCGTGCTGGCGGCCATCCTGGCCACGGCAATCCCGCTGGCCCGCTACATCGCCGCCGTGGCGGCTGGGAGGGTGCGCTTTCTGGCCGTGCTGGAACGCCCGATCTACGCCGCCTGCGGCATCGATCCCGCGCGCGGCATGGGCTGGCGCGGCTACACGCTGGCCATGCTTGCCGCCAACGCCGCGGGGTTCGTGCTGCTGTATCTGCTGCTGCGGCTGCAGGGCGTGCTGCCGCTGAACCCGCAGGGGTTTGGCGGCATCGGGCCGTGGCTTGCCTTCAATACCGCCGCGAGCTTCGTGACCAATACCGACTGGCAGGCCTATAGCGGCGAGGCGGCGATGAGCAACCTCAGCCAGATGGCCGGGCTGTCGGTGCAGAACTTCCTCTCCGCCGCCACCGGCATCGCGCTCGCCCTGGCGGTTTCGCGCGCCTTCGCGGCCGGCAAGCTGCAGGACCTCGGCAATTTCTGGGCCGATTTCGTGCGCGTCACGCTCTACCTGCTGCTGCCGCTGACCCTTGTGCTCGGGCTCGCCTTCGTGGCCATGGGCATGCCGCAGACGCTGGCAGCCAATGCCAACGCGACCACGCTGGAGGGCGCCACGCAGGTGATCCCGCTTGGCCCGGCCGCGTTCCAGATCGCCATCAAGCACCTGGGCACCAATGGCGGCGGCTTTTTCGGCGCCAACTCGGCGCATCCGTTCGAAGGCCCGTCGGCGCTGGCGACCGCGGCGCAGATCTGGGCACAGCAGATCATCCCCTTCGCGCTGGCGCTGGCCTTTGGCCACATCGTGGGCGACGCACGCCAGGGCCGCGCGCTGCTGGCGGTGATGCTGGCCTACGTCGTGGTCGCCACCGCGCTGGTGTACGCCGCCGAAGCGGGCGGCAACCCGCTGCACATCGCGGCCGGCCTCGATCCCGCCATGGGCAACATGGAGGGCAAGGAGGTGCGCTTCGGCATGGCGCTGATGGCGCTGTTCACCGCCACCACCACCGGTGCCTCCTGCGGTGCGGTGAATGCCATGTTCGACAGCTTCACGCCGCTGGGCGGGCTGGTGCCGCTGTTCCTGATCCAGCTGGGCGAGGTGCTGCCCGGCGGCGTCGGCTCCGGCCTGTATGGCATGCTGGTGTTCGCCCTGCTGGCGGTGTTCGTCGCCGGGCTGATGGTGGGGCGCACGCCGGAATACCTGGGCAAGAAGGTGCAGGCGCGCGAGATCAAGCTGGCCATGCTCGCGGTGCTGGTGCTGCCGGCCGCGATCCTGGGCTTCGGCGCGGTGTCCATGGCGCTGCCGGCGGCGGTTGCCTCCATCCAGGATGCCGGGCCGCACGGGCTTTCGGAAATGCTCTACGCCTACAGCTCGGCCGCCGGGAATAACGGCTCGGCCTTTGGCGGGCTTACGGCCGACACGCCCTGGCTGAACACCACGCTGGGCATCGCCATGCTGCTGGGCCGCTTCGCCTATGTGGTGCCGGTGATGGCGATCGCCGGCAGCATCGCCGCCAAGCCGAAGCTGGCTGCCTCCGCCGGCACCTTCCCCACGCATGGCCCGCTCTTCGCAGGCCTCCTGGCCGGCGTGATCCTGATCCTGGGCGGGCTGCAGTTCATGCCCGCGCTCGCCCTGGGCCCGCTGGCCGAGCACTTCGCGCTCGCCGCCGGCAAGATCTTCTAGGAACTCGTACCATGGACGCCTCCCCCCTCGCCGCGCCCCGCCGCGGCACCCGCACGGCCGCCCCCCTGGCCGACCCGGCCCTGCTGCGCCGCGCCGCGCAGGACGCGCTGCGCAAGCTCAACCCGCGCCACCTGGTGCGCAACCCCGTGATCTTCACCACCGAGGTGGTGGCGATCCTGGTGAGCCTTCTGGCCGCCCGTGCCTTCGCCACCGGCCACCCCTGGCTGTTCCAGGCCGGCATCGCGCTGTGGCTGTGGCTGACGGTGCTGTTCGCCACCTTTGCCGAGGCGGTGGCCGAAGGGCGCGGCCGGGCGCAGGCCGATGCGCTGCGCCGCACCCGCGGGGAGACCGTGGCAAAGCTGCTGCTGCGGCCGGATGACCGCGCGCTGTGGCAGCCGCGCCCCGCCGCCGAGCTGCGGGTGGGCGACCTGTTGCTGGTGGAGGCCGGCGACCTCGTCCCCGCCGACGGCGAGGTGGTGCAGGGCATCGCCAGCGTGAACGAGGCGGCCGTCACCGGCGAAAGTGCTGCGGTGATCCGCGAGAGCGGCGGCGATCGCAGCGCGGTGACCGGCGGCACGCTGGTGGTGTCCGACTGGATCGTGGTGCGCGTGACCGCCGCCGCCGGCAGCAGCTTCCTCGACCGCATGATCGCGCTGGTGGAGGGTGCCTCGCGCCAGAAAACGCCGAACGAGATCGCGCTCGACATCCTGCTGGCCGGCATGACGATCATCTTCCTGATCGCGGTGGCCACGCTGGTGGGCTTCGCCGGCTGGAGCGGGCAGGCGCCCTCCGTGGCGGTGCTGGCAGCACTTCTGGTCACGCTGATCCCCACCACGATCGGCGGGCTGCTCTCGGCCATCGGCATCGCCGGCATGGACCGGCTGGTGCGCTTCAACGTGCTCGCCACCTCCGGCCGCGCGGTGGAGGCGGCGGGCGACGTGGATGTGCTGCTGCTGGACAAGACCGGCACCATCACGCTGGGCAACCGCCAGGCTGCCGCCTTCCTGCCCGCGCCGGGCGTCTCCGAACGCGAAGTGGCCGAGGCGGCGGTGCTGGCCAGCCTGGGCGACGAAACGCCGGAGGGCCGTTCCATCCTGGCCCTGGCGCGGGATCGGCACGGCATTGTTCCCGGCGACCTGCCGCACGGGGCCGTGGTGGTGCCCTTCACCGCCCAGACCCGGTTGTCGGGGCTGGACCTGGGGGCCGACAAGCTGCGCAAGGGCGCCGTTGATGCGGTGCTGAAGTTCGCCGGTCTCACCGATCAGGATGCGCCGGCCGAATTCCGCCGCGCCGTCGACCAGGTCGCACGCACCGGCGGCACGCCGCTCGGCGTTGCCGATGGCGACCGCCTGCTCGGCGTCATCCACCTCAAGGATGTCGTCAAACCCGGCATCAAGGAACGCTTCGCCGCGCTCCGCGCCATGGGCATCCGCACCGTTATGGTCACAGGCGACAACCCGGTCACGGCCGCGGCAATCGCCTCGGAAGCCGGCG
>JAIXTK010000134.1 GCA_027483995.1 Acetobacteraceae bacterium | reverse complement strand
GCCCTAAGCCGACTGAGCCCTAAGCCCTAAGCCCTTTTGAGCCCTCACCCGGGAGGTCGATCTTGTTGAGCACCGGCACGATCTCGTGGTTCGCATCGATCGCCTGGTACACATTGGCCAGCGTCTGCGCCTCCACGCCCTGGGAGGCATCAACCACCAGCAGGGAGCCCTCGCACGCGGCCAGCGACCGGCTCACCTCGTAGGCGAAGTCCACATGGCCCGGCGTGTCCATCAGGTTGAGCACGTAGTCCAGCCCATCCTTGGCCTTGTAGGCCAGGCGCACCGTCTGGGCCTTGATGGTGATGCCGCGCTCCTTCTCCAGCTCCATGTTGTCGAGCACCTGCTCGGTCATCTCGCGCGCCGTCAGGCCGCCAGTGGCCTGGATCAGCCGGTCGGCGAGCGTGGATTTCCCATGATCGATATGGGCGATGATCGAGAAGTTGCGGATGCGATCGAGGGGAGTGTCGGTCATGGGTGTCAGATAGGCGCTTTGCCTCTCCCTGTCAGCCTCGCAGCGTGGCACCGGTGGCCTTGGCGACGGCTACCACCACCTTCTGCCCCGCCGCCTCGATCTCCTGGTCCGTCAACGTGCGCTCGCGCGGCTGGAACACCACCTCAATCCCCAGGGATTTGCGGCCGGCCTCCATCTTGTCGCCCTCGTACACGTCGAACAGCGAAACACCGGCGATCAGCGTGCGCTCCGCCCCGCGCGCAGCCTTCAGCACCGCCTCGGCCGGCACGCCCGCCTCCACCACGAAGGCGAAGTCGCGCCGCACCGGCTGGAAGGCCGGCAGGTCAGGAACGGACTTCTTGCGCTTCTTCGGATCCTGGACGGCATCCAGATACACCTCGAACGCCACCGCAGGGCCCACCAGATCCAGTGCGGCCAGCACGCGCGGATGCAGCGCCCCGAACGTCGCCAGCACCGTCTTGGGCCCCTGCCGCACCGTGCCGCTCTGGCCCGGGTGGTAGAAGCCGGGCGCATCGGCGGTCACGCTCAACGCCTCCATCGGCACGCCAAGGGCCCCCAGCACCGCCCAAAGGTCGGCCTTCGCACCCATCGCATCCACCGCCGTGGCCCCGCCCTGCCAATGGCGCGCGCTGGCCCCGGCCCGCAGCCCGGCAGCCACCAGGCGCTGGCCCTCGGCATCCGGGAAGGCCGGCCCGATCTCGAACAGGCTCACATCGGCATGGCCGCGCGCGGCATTGCGCCCCGCCGCCATCGCCAGCGTGGCCAGCGGCGTCGGCCGCATCTGGTCGAGGTCAGAGGCGATCGGGTTCACCAGCCGCAGCGCCTCCGGCGCCGTGCCGAACAGCCGCGCGGTCTCCGAAGGCATGAAGCTGAAGGTCACGCACTCCGCCATGCCCGCAGCCGCCAGGGTGCGCCGCGCCACCGCGCTGCGCTGCTGCCGCGGCGAGAGCGTGGCCGCCGGCACCGCACCCGATACCGGCAGAGAGACGGGCGGCACGTTGTCCAGGCCCTTCAGGCGCAGCACCTCCTCGATCAGGTCGCATTCCTGCTCCATCGCCGCGCGCCCCTCGGCCGCCTTCGCGGCGCGATCCGCCGGCAGGCTGGGCGAGGGCTCCAGCGGCGTGGAACCGGCCACATCATTGCGCCAGGAAGGAACATTGACGGTCACGGAAGTCTCGCTGCGCGCCGCCACGGTGAAGCCGAGCCGCTCCAGCAAGGCCACGCACTCATCGGGCGCCACATCCATGCCGCCGAATTCGCCCACCCGGGCAAAGCGCATCGTCGCCGTGCGCTGCCACGCCGGCATCGCCCCTGCCACCGCCACCTCGCTCGCCTCGCCGCCGCACAAATGCTGGATCATCCGCGTCGCCGCCTCGACCGCATCCGGCAGCAGCGCCGGGTCGATCCCGCGCTCGAAGCGCTGGCGCGCGTCGCTGACGATCTGGTGCCGCCGCCCGGCCAGTGCGACCGAAACGGGCTCGAACAGCGCGCATTCCAGGAACACGCTGGTCGTGCCCTCGTCACACCCCGTCGCCTCACCACCGACCACGCCGGCCAAGGACTGCACGCCATTGGCATCCGCGATCACGCAGTCATCCTGCGTCATGGTATAATCCTTGCCGTTCAGGGCCTTGAACGCCTCCCCCGCGCCGGGCCGGAACACCAGCCGCCCGCCGGCCACCTTGTCGGCATCGAACACGTGCAGCGGCCGGCCGAGATCCATGGTGAAGAAATTCGTCACATCCACCAGCGCGTTGATCGGCCGCAGCCCCACCGCCACCAGCCGCTCCTGCAGCCATTTCGGGCTCGGCCCGTTCTTCACGCCGCGAATGGTCCGGCCCAGCACCCAGGGGCAGGCCAGGGGCATCTCGATCGCCCAATCCACCGCGCTCGGCCCATGGCTCTGCACCTTCGCGGGCGCAAACGGCACCAGCGTGCCAAGCCCCGCCGCCGCCAGGTCCCGCGCCACGCCACGCACCGAAAGCGCATCGCCACGATTGGGCGTCACGGCAATCTCAATCACCGGATCATCCAGCCCGGCCCATTCGGCATAGGCCATGCCCACGGGGGCGGACTCGTCCAGCTCCACGATCCCCGAATG
>JAIXTK010000412.1 GCA_027483995.1 Acetobacteraceae bacterium | reverse complement strand
GCGTCCTGGGCCGCGGCATAGCCACGCAGGGCGCGCCAGGCGAGGCCGAGTTTGTTGAACATGCGGCTCCTGACCTTGTCACGTCCGCGGGCCACTGGAATTCGGCCCCCAGATGGCATAGGTAAGACCTCTCGTCACAGACGGTATTACCGGAGCGCGCCATGGCGACCACGGTCACAACCAAGGGTCAGGTCACCATTCCCAAGGAAGTCCGCGACCTGCTCGGCATCACGCCAGGCACCAGCGTGACCTTCGAAATGGAAGCTGATGGGCGTGTTGTCCTGCGCAAGGCCGACACGACAGGCCGCAATCCCACGCCGCCCAGCCGCTTTGCCAGGTTGCGGGGCAGTGCCACGGCCGGTCTGACAACCGACGAAATCATGGCGCTCACCCGAGGTGACGACTGAGGTGACGCTGGTCGACACCAATATCCTGCTCGATCTGGTCACCAACGACACGGTCTGGGTCGATTGGTCGCAGCGCCAGCTGGAGGCGGCTGCCGTCCGCGGTGCGGTGCTGATCAACGACGTCGTCTACGCCGAACTCGCTGTTGGCTTCCTGCGGGTCGAGGAGGTCGATGCGGTGCTGTCGGCCGCGCAGGTGGAGATGACCGCGATGCCGCGCGAGGCGCTCTTCCTGGCGGGCAAGGTATTTCAGCGCTATCGCGCCGGTGGTGGCACTCGGAGCGGGGTACTGCCGGACTTCTTCATTGGGGCTCATGCCGCCGTGGCGCAATTGCCGTTGCTGACCCGCGATGTTCGGCGCTACCGGACCTACTTTCCGACCGTGCAGCTGATCGCCCCGACCGACTGATGCGCTGACGCGGCAGACGGGGTTTGTGGTCTCCGACCGTCCGCATCTACTTCGCCACCAGCCGCTTCACGACTTCCAGCACCGTGCCCTCACCAAAAAGCAGCAGGAAGACGATCGAGATCAGGACGAGTTCGATCCGCTTGAGGCGCGCCTCGGTCTGCTTCCAGCGCTCGGCGCACACCGCCTCGTGGACTGCAAGTTTCTGCGCAACGTCGTCCTCGGACATCGGGAAGTCTCCAATATTCATCCAGCGTCGCGCGAGAACCGGGCCAGGGTGATGCAAGGGCGTCGTTGCGCTGGGTTCTCGGCGGCGTAGCCGACGGCAAGCGCCTGCCTGATCTCGGTCAGAGAGCGGTATTCGACCGTCCGTCCCTCGAAGGTCACGCGGGTCGTGCCGCCGGTGTAGGCGTCGGCCAAGCCGCGCCAGCGATTGCCGATAGCTTGTGCAAGTGCCCAGGCCAGAACTTCGGGGGTCATTCTTCCGCCCATATGTTGCGACGTTTTAACGGGTATTCAGCCTGCGCCCTTTAAATTGCAGGTAATCTGAATGGGCCCGAACGCGCGAGATTGACAAAAAATCTCAACGAAATAAATGTGTTGCCTTTTCGAATAATATTATCTATGCGCAAACTTACTGTCACCTCAGACATTTAGGATTTCAACGCGTGTCCTCATCCGACTTGGAGTCGCAAGTCCGTCGTGCATTAGGCGCCCCGTCTCCGAAATCTGCCCATAAACGGCGATTTGGAATCCGGACCGACGTTGAAGTGGTTGTGCTTCCCGGCCGTTCACAGAGTATCCGCGACGAAGATCGAGTTGAACTTCGAGAGGCCTTGAAGGCACGAAATAAATTTGAACAAGATCTGACGGCAGCACACGCAACCATTCGGAATTTACAAACCAAAGTGGCTCATTTGGAGATGTGTGCCGAGGAGCTGCGCGAGCAGCACCGTCGTGCGTCAGGTCGGATCGAGGTTCTGGAAGCAGATTTGGCTCATCAGATAGCCGCAGCCAATCAGGCCAAGGCACGCCTCGAGGCGGAAATCGCGGCGAAGAAAGCGACTCAAAAAAATCCTATAGCTCCAAAACGTGCCGATCCTCCCTCTATTGTATTTGCTCCAGAAAAATCTCATCGTGCATCGGTGCAATCGAAATTTCTGCCGACAGTTCCTTCAGAAAATACAAGTGCTGGAAGAGGCAAACCTTCTTATCGAACCGAACAGAAGCCTGTCGATTGGTGGTCACATCACGAAGGTAAGGTAGGCCGGAGATAGATCGAGTCTGTTCAATCCGCACTTTGACGTAAGCCAAGGCCATTTCACCGGAGCCATCCCACCCGTGGTGCCAGCCAGGTACGGGGCCTCGTAGCTTCCGGGTCCAGGACCATCTGCCGCGGAGATGCCGGTGATGCTTGCTTCTCAGCGGTGGGAAGCTGGTGAACCACCGCCGGAGCGTCTGCCAATTCCTCGCGGAGCCGCTGCCAGTAGCGGTCGCCGTAGCGATCGGCACCCAGCAGCCACAGCGCCGCGCGCGCCAGCACCGCGCAGTCCAGCGCCTCATTGCGCTCCCGCAGCTTGGCCCATTCCTGCCGGGTGAAGCCGCGCCGGTCCTTCACCGTGCGCAGCTGCTCGGCGACCAGCTGCTTCACCCACTCGACCTCAATGCCGTGCGGCAGGTGTACCCAACCGACCGGGAACTCCGCTGCCTCCCCCCGCCCCAGCCAGAGCCGGCGATACAGGTCCGCCTTCCAGGTCGAGACCGACACCGTCCACAGCTTCAGCCCGCGCCGCAGCTTCTGGCCGTTGACCAGCGCATCCACGAGCGTCGGTCCCTGCACCGGCTGCGCCCGGTTCCACCCCTCCACGCCCTTGGTGGGTGCAATGCGCGGATCCCGCAGGTGCCGCAGATGGCCGTAGACCGACGCTGTGTCCCGGCCGCCCGTGTCGACGCACACCTTGGCAATGCGCATCCCGCCTCCGCCGCGTGGCCAGTCCCGCGCCAGTAGCTTCGCCAGCTCGTCCCACGGCGCCCTTTCTCGCGGACTGCCCGGGATCACCACATGGTCGACCAGCCAGGACGTGAACCCTTCGGCCCAGCCCCACACGTCGACTTCGATCCGGTCGTCCTGGACGTCCACACCCGCGGTCAGCACCAGAACGCCGGGTGGCACGGTGCCGATGGTAAATTCCTCGCGCCGCTCGACCAGGCGCTCCCAGTCAGGCGCCTCGCCGTGTTCCTGCCACACCTCGCCCAGCACCGTGTTGCGGAAGGTCTTGAGGTCCTCGGGCTTGCCCTGCGCTGCCTCCCAGTCTCGGGCGATCTGCTCCCAGGACAGCCAGCCCACCGGCGAGTAGAGCGCCGAGATATGAAAGCCGACCGTGTTCGGATCCTGCGAGGTGGCGGTGGCCCGCCATTCCCCGCCGGCCAGCATCGCCGTCTTGTGGTGCTCGCCGATCGGCTGGTCGCAGGCCTCGCAGTGATAGGCCACCGAGGTCGGGTTGCCCTTCGTCCAGATCAACCGTTCGAACCGGAGCCATTGAATAGCCTGGCAATGCGGGCACGGCACGAAGAACCGCCGCTGGTCGCTGGCCTGGTACTCGCGTTCGATGCGGCTGCGCCCCGCGATGGTCGGCGTCGAGACCAGATACGCCTTGCGCCGCCAGCCAAAGGTCCGGGCGCGGGCCTCGGCCAGCGCAATCGGATCACCTTCCCCTTCGACGTCGCCGGGATAGGCATCGACCTCGTCGAGGAACAGGAACCGCGCCGTCATCGAGCGCAGCCCCACCGCCGAGTTGGCGCCGGTCAGCACCAGGATGCCGCCGGGGAACTCCTTGGACAACATGGTGTTGCCGCTGTCCCTGACCCTGGCCGGTGCCACCCGTTCCCTCAGCGCGGGCGTCTCCTCCAGCAGCGGATCGATCCTCTGTCGGCTGAAGCGCTTGGCCAGTTCCACCGTCGGCTGCACCGCCAGCACCGGCGCCGGCACGTGGTGCATGATGTAGCCCAACCAGCAATTGCCCCCCTCCGAAGCACCGACCTGCGCACCTTTCATGAACACCACCCGGCGCGCGGGATGCACAGCGGACAGCGCGTCCATGATGTCCCGCAGATACGGGGTCCGCGATGTGCGCCACGGCCCCGGCTCCGACGAGGCGCGGGTGCTCAGCACCCGGTGCTGGTCGGCCCACTGGCTGACTGTGAGTTGCGGCGGTGGACGCAGCATCGCGCCTGCGCGGCGCCGGACATGGTCAGTGGTCCGCGCCGCGGTTTCCGAGGCCTGGGGGATCGAAGCGATCTGCGGCCTCCGTCAGTAGATCGGTGACGTGCTGCTGCAGCACGGTCTGCACCAGGTGCGGCTCTACGCCGAGATCGGCGGCGATGAGACCGGACACCCGGGCGGGCCAGTTCAGCAGCGCATCGCGCATGGCACCGGCGATCTCGTCGATCGCGGCGTTGGCCGTCACGGCGTCCAGCAGCCGGCCCTTGCCCTCGTCCAACGCCATGCGCTGGG
>JAIXTK010000279.1 GCA_027483995.1 Acetobacteraceae bacterium | reverse complement strand
GCCAGCCCAGGCCAGAAGGCGAAGGCCACGGCCGCCACCAGCGCCAGGCACAGCGCGGCCACCAGGCCACGTTCGCCGACCATGAAGCGCCCCATCAAGGCGTCGCCTCACTGGATGTGCAGGTTTTCAACCCGCCCCCCCAGGAGCTCCGGACAAGGCGCCCCCGGCTCCGCAACGTTCAGATCGGTCGGACAAACCTGCATCCCCTTCGCCGCAATTGCCGAGCCCATTGCCCGCGCCAACAAATCGGCAGCGCCGCAAACAGTAGAACCCAGCCAGCCATTCGGGAGCACCGGCCAGATGGCAACGGCCAGCACCAGGGCGGCGGAGAGAGCGGCCAGCCATCCGCGCTCTCCAACCGGGAACGATGCCCGTACCGTGTTCCCGCCCTGGCGCCGCGCCAAGCCCTCAGTGGTTGTCCCGGCTCTCCCCCCGCGTCTCCAGGATGTTCAGGTATAGCGTTGCCGGCTCCAGGCACCCGCCCGAGCCCAGTTGCCCCACCATGGAGCGATAGATCTCCTCCCACGGCGTTTTGTGCACCAGCACAGGCGGTGTCCAGGCCGCGCGCCGGCGCTCCATCTCGCCTTCCGGCAGCAGCACGTCCACCTTCTGGGTGTTGAGATCGATGCGGATCCGATCCCCGGTCTGCAACAGCGCCAGCCCGCCGCCAACGGCCGCCTCGGGCGACACGTTCAGGATGCTCGGCGAACCCGAGGTCCCGCTCTGCCGCCCATCGCCCATCGTCGGCAGGGCGTTGATCCCGGCCTTCAGCATCGCCGCCGGTGGCTGCATGTTCACCACCTCGGCGCTGCCGGGGTAGCCCACCGGCCCGCAATTGCGGATGATCAGCACGGACTGCTCCTCCACCCCCAGCGCCGGGTCATCCAGCCGGTCGTGGTAATCCTCCGGCCCCTCGAACACGATCGCGCGGCCCTCGAACACGTTCGGGCGGCTGGGATCAGACAGGAACCGGCTGCGGAATTCCTTGTCGATCACGCTGATCTTCATCACCGCGCTGTCGAAGATGTTGCCGGAGAGCACCACGTAGCCGGCCCGCTCCATCATCGGCTTGCCGTAGCTGCGGATCACCTCGCGGTCCCCGTCCGGCACGCGCTCCAGGTTCTCGCCCAGCGTCTTGCCGTTCACCGTCATCACGTCCAGGTGCAGCTTGCCCGCCTTGGCCAGCTCCTTCATCACCGCCGGCACGCCGCCCGCGCGGTAGAACATCTCGCCCAGGAAGCGCCCGGCCGGCTGCAGATCCACCAGCAGCGGAATCTCCGGGCCCAGTCGCTGCCAATCCTCCAGCGTGTGCTCCACCCCCATGTGCCGCGCGATCGCCACCATGTGAACCGGGCAGTTCGAACTCGCCCCCAGCGCCGCGGCGGCCACCACCGCGTTCTCGAACGCCTTCTTGGTCATGATGTCCGAAGGCCGCAGCTTCTCGCGCACCATCTCCACGATGCGCTTGCCGGTGTAGTACGCCATCTGCCCGCGCTCGCGGTACGGCGCCGGAATGGCGGCGCAGCCGGGCAGGCTCATCCCCAGCGCCTCGGCCAGCGAGTTCATCGAGGTCGCCGTGCCCATGGTGTTGCAATGGCCGATGGAGGGGGCCGACGAGCACACCATCTCCATGAATTCCTCGTAGCCGATCTTGCCCTCGGCATGGAGCTTGCGCCCCTCCCACACGATGGTGCCGGAACCCGAAAGCCGCCCCTTCCACCACCCGTCCAGCATCGGCCCGCCCGAGAGCGCGATGGCCGGAATATTCATGGTGGCCGCACCCATCAGGCACGCCGGCGTCGTCTTGTCGCAGCCCGTTGTCAGCACCACGCCATCGATCGGGTAGCCGTGCAGCACCTCCACCAGGCTCAGATATGCCAGGTTCCGGTCCAGCGCCGCCGTCGGCCGTTTCAGCGTCTCCTGGATCGGATGGATCGGGAACTCCAGCGGAATGCCGCCGGCATCGCGAATGCCCGCCTTCGTCCGCTCGGCCAATGCAATGTGATGCCGGTTGCACGGCGCGATATCGCTGCCCGTCTGCGCAATCCCGATGATCGGCCGCCCCGCCTGCAGCTCCTCGCGCGTCAGCCCGAAATTCAGCTGCCGTTCCAGATACAGCGCCGTCATCGAGGGATTGCCGGGATTGTCGAACCAGCGCTGGCTGCGCAGCCGCCCGTCGTCGCCAGACTCATCGTGCGCCATGAACCATCCTCCTTCTCACGTGCGCCGACCCTGGGCGGGCCACCGCCAGCCTGTCAACCAACGGGTGCGGGCGCGGAAGGCACGGCAAAGGCAAAGCCCCGGGCCTGCCTTACCTCCGCCGCATCCGCGCGATGAAGAACCCGTCCATCCCGCCGCGTTCGGGCCACAGCGCGGGGCTGGTGCGCAGCGTGCCGTCCAGGAACAGGGCATCTGGCAGGGGGGATTCCGCATCCGTGAAGGGGTCGGCGACCAGGGGCAGCCGGTCCAGCGCCGCCTGCAGGCGATCCGGGCCTTCCGCCGGTTGCAGGGAGCACACGGCGTAGATCAGCCGACCGCCGGGTTTCAGCATCGCGGCGGCGGCGGCGAGCAGCTTGTCCTGCGCTTCGGCCATCGCGGCCACGTCGCGCGGCCGGCGCAGATGCGGAATCTCCGGATGGCGCCGGATGGTGCCGGTGGCCGTGCAGGGCGCATCCAGCAGCACGGCATCGAACAAAGCGGGCGGCTGCCAGTCGGTGGCATCGGCCTGCACGGTCTCGGCCGTGAGCTGAAGGCGCGCCAGGTTCTCGCGCAGCCGGGCAAGGCGGGAGGGGTTCTGCTCCACCGCCGTCACCTCCGCGCCGGCGGCCACCAGCTGTGCGGTCTTGCCGCCGGGTGCCGCGCAGAGATCGGCAATACGCTCCCCGGGCCGCGCGGCCAGCAGGCGGGCGGGCAACGCCGCGGCGGCGTCCTGCACCCAGAAGTGGCCCTCGGCAAAGCCCGGCAGGTCAGCCACGCGCGTGCCAGGCGGGTAGCGATACGATCCGGTCGGCAGCGCCTCCCCGCCCGGGGGCGGCTCCGTTCCGGGCTTCAGGGAAAGATCGAGCGGCGCCTCCTGCTGGTGCGCCTCCGCAATGGCACGGGCGCCACGCCCCCAGCTGGCCCAGAGCCAGGGCGGCGTATCCAGCCGCGGCGCATCCAGCCCCTCAAGGGCGGCGGGCGTAAGCTTGCGCAGAACGGCGTTGATGAGGCCGGTGAAGGGGGTAAGGCCGCGGGCGCGCGCGAGGTCCACGGCGGTGGCCACGGCGGCATGGGCGGGGGTTTCAAGCAGCAACAGCCCGGCCGCGCCAAGGCGCAGGATGTTGCGAACGGGATCGGGCGGCTCCCGGCGCAGGAACGGCTCCAGCACCGCATCCAACGTGCCGGCCCGGCGCAGCACGCTGGCGGCCAGGCGATGGGCGGCGGCCTTGTCGCGCGGGTCGATGCGCGGCAGGGAATCCAACGCGTGTTCCAGCGTGCGGTGCTTCTCCAGCACCGCGGAGAGCAGGTCGAAGGCGGCGAGGCGGGTGGGATCGGCCGCCATCAGAAGACTCTTCTTTTTTGTGAACAAAAAAGAAGCAAAAAAAACTTCATGAATGGCGCCTCGTCCAGACGACCTGAAGGCGCAAGGTGATCACAAAGACAAGATCCTTGCCTACACATTGAAGCGGAACAGCATCACGTCGCCATCGCGCACCACGTATTCCTTACCTTCCACGTGCATCTTGCCAGCCGCCTTGGCGCCCACTTCGCCCTTCAGGGCCACGTAGTCCTCGTAGCCGATGGTCTCCGCCGCGATGAAGCCGCGCTCGAAATCGCCATGGATCACGCCGGCGGCGGCAGGCGCCTTGGTGCCGGCAATGATGGTCCAGGCGCGCGCCTCCTTCGGCCCGCAGGTGAAGTAGGTGATCAGGCCGAGCAGCGCGTAGCCCTCGCGGATCACGCGATCCAGCCCGCTATCCTCCAGCCCCAGCCCCTGCAGGAACTCGGCCCGGTCCTCCTCCGGCAACTGCGCCACCTCCGCCTCGATCGCGGCGGAGACGATCACGTGGCGCGCCCCCTCGGCCTTCGCCCGCTCGGCCACGCGGGCGGAATGGGCGTTGCCGGTGGCGGCCTCGGATTCCGCCACGTTGCACACATACAGCACGGGCTTGGAAGTGAGCAGGTTGAGCTGGCGCACCGCCTCCTCCTGCCCCTTCGGGATCGCCGTGCGCGCCATGCGGCCTTCGGTCAGCGCAGCCACGATCGGCTCCATCAGCGCCACCTGGGCGATGCTCTCCTTGTCTCCGCCGCGCGCCTTCTTCTGCGCCGCGATCAGCCGCTTCTCCAGGCTTTCGAGATCGGCGAGCATCAGCTCCGTCTCCACCGTCTCGGCATCGCGGATCGGGTCCACGCTGCCTTCCACGTGGGTCACGTCGCCATCCTCGAAGCAGCGCAGCACGTGCACGATGGCATCCACCTCGCGGATGTTCGCCAGGAACTGGTTGCCCAGCCCCTCACCCTTGCTGGCGCCGCGCACCAGGCCGGCGATGTCCACGAACTCCAGGCTGGTCGGCACGGTCTTCTGCGACTTGCCGATCTTGGTGAGCATATCGAGCCGCGGATCGGGCACCGCCACGCGGCCCACATTGGGTTCGATGGTGCAGAACGGGTAGTTCGCCGCCTGCGCCGCCACGGTGGCGGTCAGCGCGTTGAACAGCGTGCTCTTGCCCACATTGGGCAGGCCGACGATGCCGCAGTTGAAGCCCATTATCTCGTTTCCTGCGTCAGGAGCGCCACGCGCGTCATGAAATCTTCGGGTTTGTCGGCCGCCAGCATCGGTGCTGCATCGGCCACGGCATCCAGCAGCGCGATCAGCCAGTCCTGGTCCACCTTGTGGAAATCGCCCAGCACATGCCCGGTCACCCGCGCCTTGTCGCCGGGGTGGCCGATACCCAGCCGAACGCGCCAGTAGTCGGGCGTGCCCAGCTGGCGGTCCATGCTGCGCAGGCCGTTATGCCCCGCCGCCCCGCCGCCCTTCTTCACCCGAACCTTGCCAGGCGCGAGATCCAGTTCGTCGTGGAAGGCGGTGATGTCAGTGGGCGCCAGCTTGAAGAAGCCGGCGGCCGGCTGAACGCTCTCGCCGGAAGCGTTCATGTAGGTCATCGGCTTCAGCGCCAGCACCTTGGTGCCGCCGATGCTGCCTTCGGCCACCAGGCCCTTGAAACGCTGCCGCCACGGGGAGAACCCGTGGCGGTGCGCAATCCGGTCCAGCGCCATGAAGCCGATGTTGTGGCGCTGGCGCAGCATGCCGGGCTCAGGATTGCCCAGCCCCACCCACAGCTTCACGTCATCGGCCCCCCAATGTCAGTCCTTGGGCGGATTACTTCTTTTTCGCGGCGGGCTTGGCCGGCGCCTTGGTGCCGCCAGCCGGCGTCGCCTCGGCGGCCTCGGCCATCTTGGTCGGCGCGGCCACCGTGGCGATCACGAAGTCGCGGTCGGTGATGGTCGGCTTGATGCCCTCGGTGCCCTTCAGGTCAGACCAGCGAACGTTGTCGTTGATGTCCAGCGGGCCCAGGTCGGCATCGAAATGCGGCGGCACGGTATCGGGGTCCACCAGGCATTCCACGGTATGGCGCACCACGTTCAGCATGCCACCGCGCTTCAGGCCCACGGAGGTCAGCTCGTTGTGGAACACGACAGACACGGCCACGCGGATCTTCTCGCCAGGCGCAAGGCGCTGGAAATCCACATGTTCCGGCTTGTCGGTCACGGGATGGAACTGCACGTCGCGGATCAGGGCGCGGGTGCTTTCATTGCCCACCTTCAGCTCGAACAGGCGCGAGCGCCAGCCGGACTGGTGGATTTCCTTCAAGACCGCCTTGGGCTCAAGGGCGATCAGGGTCGGCGCCTGCTTGGCACCATAGATAACAGCGGGCACAAGGCCCTGCCGCCGGGTCGCGCGTGCTGCCCCCTTACCTGCACGCTCGCGCGAAGCGGCCTCGATCGTCACGAAGTTGGCCATTTTCTCGCTCCAGATGAACGTAAAGCGCCGGCCTCCAGGGGTGCCGGCGCCTAGACTTTTCGGTTGCCACCCGATCGGGGGGCGGCGGCGATGTAGCAAGCCCGGCAGTCGCGTGCAAATGCCTTGACCGGTGGGGAGGCATGCGGGCCTCCTTGCTCCCATGGAATTCCTGGTCCTGGTGGCGCTGGCCGTCGTCGTCGGATGGGGGCTCGGCATTGTCGGGTTCTTCCAGGCCCGCAGCGCGCGCCGCGAACTCCGGGAACTGCGCGCCGCCCTGGCCGAGGGCCGCCCGATCACCGCCGAGGTTGATCCGTTTGCGGCCGGCGAGGCCGCGCCGCCCCCCGAACCCGCCCTGCCACCAGGCGCCCGCCCCTCCCCCTTCGGCCCGCCGCCCACCCAACGCGGCTCCGTGCCCCAGGCAGGCCCCGTGCCGGAAGCGGCGCCCGAACCCCCGCCCCCTCCCCCACCCCCTCCCCTGGGCCCGAAGATCGATATCGAGGCCCTGCTCACCATGCGCTGGGGCGTCTGGCTGGGCGCCGCCGCCCTGCTGCTCGCCGGCGTGTTCCTGGTGCGCTACGCGGTGGAGGAAGGCTGGCTCGGCCCCGCCGTGCGCTGCTTCCTGGCCATGCTGCTGGGCCTCGCCCTGCTGGCCGGCGCCGAATGGCTCCGCCGCCGCCCCGCGCCCCTGCGCGACGAGCCCGCAGCCCCCGACGCCCCGATTCCGCCCGAATTGCTGCTGGCCGACCACGGCCCGGCGGCGCTGGCGGCCGGCGGGGCCGCGGTGCTGTTCGGCGCCGCCTATGCCACCGAGGCGATGTATGGCCTGGTGCCGCCGCTGATCGGCTTCGTGCTGATGGCCGCCGCATCCCTGGTGGGTCTCCTCGCCTCCCTGCGCTTCGGCCCGCTGGTCGGCGTGGTGGGCGTGGCCGCCGCCTTCGCCACCCCGGCCCTGGTGGAAACCACCACCCCCAACGCGCCGGGCCTGTTCGGCTACCTGCTGTTCGTCACCGCCGCCGCCGTGGCCGTGGTGCGCTTCAGCGCCTGGGTCTGGCTGGGCTGGATCGCCACCATCGCCGGCGCAATCTGGGTCGCGCTCGCGGCCACCGGCGCGCTCGGCACCGAGTATTGGGCGCCCGGCCTGTTCGTGCCCGCCGCCGCCGCCCTGCACCTGCTGTTCCTGCCGCGCGCGGCGCTTGACCATCCCGTCGGCCTGCGCCTGTCCTGGGTGCCGTTCCTGGCCCTCGGGCTGGCCGGCGTGCTCCTCTCGGGCGAGGTAGCGGATGTCTCCGTGCGCCTCGGCGTGCTGCTGCTCGCCCCGCTCGCCGTAGCCGTTGGCGCGCGGGATGCGCGGCTGGACCGCCTGCCCTGGCTCGCCGCCCTGCTGTTCCTGCTCACCCTGCTCGTCTGGGCCATGCCCGCCTGGCAGCCCACCGGCGAGACGATCACAGTGGAAGGCGCAGTGCAGGCCTTCCTGCCCGGCGCCTGGGCCCCGGAGGTGATCCAGCCCCTGCTCGTCACCGCCGCCGTGATGGCCGGCTTCTTCGCCCTGTGCGGCTTCGTGCTGGAACGCTGGGGCGACCGCCCGGTGCGCTGGGCCGGGCTGGCCGCCGCGGTGCCGGTCGTCACCCTCGGTATTACCTACCTGCAGGTGGCGCGCTTCCAGGCGGACACTATGTGGGCCCTGGCCGCCGCCGCCCTGGCCGCCATCTCGGTGGCCGCCGCCACCGCCGCGATGCGCGAAGGTGGCCTGCAACGCGCGGGCGCCCACGCCGCCGGCGCCATCGCCGCGATCTGCGTCGGCCTCGCCATCGTGTTGCACGACCAATGGGTCACGCTCGCCATCGCCCTGATGCTGCCCCCGCTCGCATGGATCGAGGCCCGCACCGACCTCCCTGCCCTGCGCCGCGTGGCGCTGGCCGTCGCCGCGCTGGTGATCATCCGCCTGCTCGGCAACTGGTATGTGCTCGATTACGGCTTCGGCACCGCCCCGGTCGCGAACGGCCTCTGGCTCGCCTACGCCGTGCCCGCCGCCTGTTTATGGCTCGCCGCGCGGATGTTCCTGCGCCGGGGCGACGACCTCGCCGTGGCAGTGCTGGAAGCTGGTGCCATCGCCTTTGCCACCGTCTTCGTCGCGCTGCAGATCCGCCATTGGCAGGGCAGCGGCGACTTCGAAGCCGACAGCACACGGCTGGAAGTGGGTCTGCACGTCTCCGCCCTCGGCGCCCAGGCCCTGGCCGGGCTCATGCTCTGCCGCCGCGCCGGCCGCCGCGTGCTCGCCATCGCCTGGCGCCTCCAGGGCGGGCTCGCGCTCGCCGGCGGCCTGTTGCTGCTGCTCGCCAACCCGGCCTGGATGGACGACACCTCGAGCCACACGGAACTCGCCTTCGCCTACCTTGTCCCCGCCCTGCTGGCCGGCGCCGCCCTGGCCCAGCGCGAACTCGCCCGCGCCCTCAAGCCGCTCGGCATCTACGCCCTGCTCGCTGGCTTCGCCTGGCTGAGCCTCACGGTCAGGCTTTCCTTCCACCCCGACGCCACGCTCGGCCACGCCGCGCTGACAGAGGCGGAGATGTGGACCCTCTCCGGCGCCTGGCTCGCCTATGGCGCCGCGCTGATGGCCGCCGGCATCCGCCTGCGCGCCCGCAGCGTTCGCCTGGCCGCGCTGGGCGTGATCGCCGTGGTGGTCGCCAAGGTGTTCCTGCTGGACATGGCCGAGCTGGGCGGGCTGTGGCGCGTGCTGAGCTTCCTCGGCCTCGGCCTCAGCCTGATCGCGCTCGGCGCCGTGTTCCGCCGCTTCGTCGCTACCGCGAAACCCGCCCCAGAAACGCCAGCAGCGCCGCCGTAACCGCCTGCGGCTGCTCCTGCTGCACCCAGTGCCCGGCGCCCTCCACCAGCACTGGCTTCCCCATGTCGGTGAAGCTGCGCGTCCACATCCGCTCCAGCGCCCCCGGCGACTGGTGGATGCCCCAATCCTGCGCCCCGGCCACGAACATCGCCGGGATGTCGATCGTCCGCCCCGCGAACATCTGCTGCTCCGCCACCAGCGCGGGGTCGAAGCGGCAGCGGTACCAGTTGAGCCCGCCCTGGAACCCCGTGCGGCCAAACTCCGCCGAATACACCGCCAGCTCCGCCTCGCTCAGCCACCGGCACGAAGCCACCTGCGCCGGGGATGGCATATGCGCCGCCACCGTCTCGGCCATCGTCTCGCCGTGGTCCATCACGTAGTAGGTCGGCAGCTTCGCCATCTCCTCCGCCGTCCAGCCCGACAGCGGGAAGGGCCGGTTCCCGGCCCAGTCGGCCGATTTGTGGTGGTAGTAGGCGCGCAGGAAATCATGCAGCCCCTGCGGCGCGTGCAGCATGTCCGCATCGGCCGGGCGGGTGGAATAGTAGCGCTGGTAGTGCTTGCGCGGCCGCGGCAGGGCCGCCAGTGCCGCATCGATATCCCCCACCCCCGCGCCCAGCCCGGGCGCCCCGGTGAATGGCGCGCTCATCAGCACCACAGAGCGGTACACATCCGGCCGCAGCAGCGCGCTCCACCCGGCCACCGACGCCCCGAAATCATGCCCCACCACGCAGGCCGCCCGCTCATGCCCCAGCGCCCGCACCAGCATGAACGCGTCCCGCGCCAGATTGGCCATGCGGAACGGCGCCAGGTCGCCATCGTATTCCGCCACCCACCCCGTGGTGCGGCCATAGCCGCGCTGGTCCGGCGCCACGGCATGAAAGCCCGCCCGCCCCAGCGCCGGCAGCACGTGCCGCCAACTCCACGCCAGCTCCGGAAACCCATGCAGCAGCAGCACCAGCGGTGCGCCGGGCTCGCCGGCCTCCAGCACATGCATGGCAAGCTCGCCCGCCTGCACATGCCGCGCCCGCACGCCTTCCGGCAGCAGCGCCGCGTCCAGCGGGCTCATGTGCGCACCACCCGCACCACGGCGATGATCATGTGCAGCCCGGCCATGCACAGCGACAGCGGCAGCCGCATCATCAGCCACCACTCCGGCGCCACGTAGCGCCGCGTCAGCTCCCGGTCGCCCCACAGCACCACCAGGAACAGGCCGGAGAGCACCGCCACGCTCAGCGGCGTCAGCACATATACCACCCCCCAGGCCGCCAGGGACGGCAGCACCGCCACCCCCAGCCACAGCATCAAATCCCGCGGATGCCCCCGCGCCGCGCCCAGCCCCCACCAGGCCCCGCCCAGGAAACTCAGGATCACCGCGCCATAGGTCGCCGCCGCCCGGAACGCCATGTCCTGCTGCGCCCGCGCCGCGAACAACATCACCAGCAGCG
>JAIXTK010000316.1 GCA_027483995.1 Acetobacteraceae bacterium | reverse complement strand
AGGAAGGAAGCGGTTCTTTTTTGAAAAAAAGAACCAAAAAACTTTTATCTGCTGGCGCGCGTGCTGGTCGTTCCGGCACGCGTGCCAGCGAATGAAGTCTTTTTGCTTCTTTTTCTTCAGAAAAAGAAGACTCATCCTTACGCAGCCTCCCGCAGCACCGGCCGCGGGGCATTCTCCGCCCGCAGGGCGCGCAGTTCGGCCAGCACTTCGCGGTTGATCGCTTCCACCTCGCGCAGGCGGTCCTGCAGCTGCTCGATGGTTCGGTTGCCGGTGTTCTGCAGCAGGAACACCATCAGGAAGGTCACGATGGTGGTGCCGGTGTTGATCACCAGCTGCCAGGTATCCGAGAAGCCGAAGATGGGCCCGGAGAGGGCCCACAGCGCCACGATCGCGCAGGCGATCAGGAAGGCGTTCGGGCTGCCGAGATTGGCCGAGATCCACTCCGAGAGAACCTCGAAGCGATTGGTGATGTAGGTCTTCATGGTACTCTCCTTGCGACCACGCCGCCCCGGGCGGGGGAGCGCAGGAGAGAGGAAGCCCTCTAGCCCGCGTGCCCCGCTCGTGGCGGCATGGTCTGTCGACTGTCGCTGGGCATGGGGTTGCGGGTTCCTTGTGATGCGGGCCCAACATAGCCCGCAGGATCGGAGTTACGCCTGCGAGGGCGGGCGTTCAAGCGGGAAATCTCACTCTGCCGCAACGGCGAATTGCGCCGCGTGCAGGGCCTGATACACGCCGCCCTTGGCGAGCAACTCCCGATGCGTGCCCTGCTCCTCGATGCCCTGCTCCGTCACCACCAGGATGCGGTCGGCGTTGCGGATGGTGGCCAGTCGGTGGGCGATCACCAGCGTGGTGCGGCCTTCGGCGAGTTCGGCCAGCGATTGCTGGATGGCCTGCTCGGTGGCGGTATCCAGCGCGCTGGTCGCTTCATCCAGGATCAGGATGGGCGGGTTCTTGAGGAAGATGCGCGCGATCGCCAGGCGCTGCTTCTGCCCGCCGGAGAGCTTCACGCCGCGCTCGCCGATGGGCGTATCGAGCCCCTGCGGCAGGCGGGCGATCACCTCGTCCAGCCGGGCACGGCGGGCGGCTTCGAGGATATCGGCTTCGGAGGCGCCGAGGCGGCCATAGGCGATGTTGTCGCGGATGGTGCCGGCGAACAGGAACACATCCTGCTGCACGATGCCGATCTGGCGGCGCAGGCTGGCCAGCGTCATGTCGCGGATGTCGATGCCGTCGATGGTCACGCCGCCTTGCCGCACCTCGTAGAAGCGCGGCAGCAGGGCGCAGATCGTGGTCTTGCCGGCGCCGGAGGGGCCGACCAGGGCGACGGTCTCGCCGGCACGCACCGAGAGCGAGAGGTCGCGCAGCACCGGCCGTTGCGCGTCGTAGCCGAAGGTCACGCCTTCGTAGCGCACCTCGCCGCGCAGCGCGGGGGCCGGCTGGGCGCCAGGGCGGTCGGCGATATCTGGCTCGGTGGCCAGCAGGGTGAGGTAACTGCGGAAGCCGGCAATGCCCTTGGGATAGGTTTCGATCACCGCGCTGATCTTCTCCAGCGGCCGGTAGAACACGGCCACCAGCAGCAGGAAGGCGACGAAATCACCGACAGTGAGGCGCCCCTTCACGATCAGCCAGGCGCCAGCCAGCATCACCACCACCTGCACCGCGCGCATCGCCACATAGTTCAGCGTGATCCCCGCCGCCATGGTGCGATAGGCATCGAGCTTCACGCGGCGGTAGGCGTCGTTGTCTCGCGCGAAAAGGCGGCGCTCGTGGTCTTCGTTGGCGAAGGCCTGCACCACGCGGATGCCGCCCACGGCTTCCTCGATGCGGGCGTTGAAGGCATAGACGCGGCCGAACTGGGCCTGCCAGTTCTTCGTCATCCTGCCGCCGTAGCGCGCCACCACGAAGGCGGCGGCCGGCACGATGGTGGCGGCGATCAGCGCCAGCTCCAGGTTCACCACCGCCATCAGCGCGAAGGCGCCGGCGAAGGTGAGCACGGCGATCAGCAGGTCCTCCGGCCCGTGATGGGCGACCTCGCCGATCTCCTCCAGATCCTTCGTCACGCGGCCAACGAGGTGGCCGGTCTTCTGGTTGTCGTAGAACGACAGCGAGAGTTTCTGCAGATGGTCGAAGGCGCGGCGGCGCAGCTCCGTCTCGATGGCGATGCCCAGCACGTGGCCGAAATAGGTCACGATGGCCATCAGGCCGGAATTGAGCAGATAGACCGCGAAGAGCCCGGCGACGGCCACCGTGATCACATACAAATCCTGCTGCGGCAGCAGGTGGTCGATCACGCCGCGCACCGCCATGGGGAACAGCAGCTCCAGCACGCCCGAAAGCGCGGCGCAGCCGAAATCGAGCGCCAGCAGGCGCCGGTGCGGGCGGTAGAAATGCAGGAACTGTCGGATCATCGGGCACCGTGCGGAGCAGGTCGGCCGCAGAGGTAGGGCGCGGCCGCGCGCTTGTCGATGGCCACGTGCAATGGCCTGTGCTGCAGTGCGGCATGTGGTCTGGCATAAGCGCGCTGCGGCCCCATTTGCTCGCCATGCGCCGCCGAGCCCTCCTTGCCGCCATGCTCCCCCTGGCCCGCCCCGCAGGTGCGGCGGAAGGATTGCGTCTGCTCGCCGATGGCCGCCACCTCGGCATCATGCGCCACGCCATCGCCCCCGGCACCGGCGACCCATCCGGCTTCCGGCTTGGCGACTGCGCCACCCAGCGCAACCTGTCGGAGGAGGGGCGCGCCCAGTCCAGGCGCATCGGCGCGGCCGTACGCGAAGCGGGAACAGGTGAGGCGCGCGTGTTCACCAGCCAATGGTGCCGCGCGCGCGACACCGCATCGCTGCTGGGGTTGGCCCCGCCGGAAGACCTGCCGGAGCTGAACTCCTTCTTCGCCGAGCGCGGCGAGGAGGCGGCACGCACCGCGGCGCTGCGGGCCTGGATCGCCGCGGCCCCGCCCGGCCTGCCGCTGCTGCTCGTCAGCCACCAGGTGAACATCACCGCACTCACCGGCGTCTTCCCCGCGCCAGGCGAGATCGTGCTGCTGCGCCGGGAGGGCGCCGGGCTGGCAGTGGCCGGGCGCGTCCCGCCGCCGTGATCCGCAGCCGCGCCTACCGGTATTCGATGCGCGGATCGATATAGGCGTAGAGCACGTCCACCAGCACGTTCATCAGCACGTAGATCACCAGCACGAACAGGATGCAGCCCTGGATCAGCGGGTAGTCGCGCACGCCGATCGCCTGGATCAGCAGCCGGCCGATGCCGGGATAGGTGAACACCGCCTCCGTCACCACCGTGCCGCCAACGAAGGCGGCCAGCATCAGGCCGACGATGGTCACGAAAGGCAGCAGCGCGTTGCGCATCACGTGCCGGCCCACCACGTCGCGTTCCGGCAGGCCCTTGCTGCGGGCGGTGCGCACATAATCCGCCTTCAGCTCGCCCAGCAGGGAGGCGCGGAGAAAACGCGCGAAGATGCCTGATACGTAGGTGCCCAGCGTGAGCGCCGGCAGCAGGATGTTCTTCAGCGCCCCCAGCGGGTCCTGGAAGAACGGCACGTAGGTGGAAACCGCCGGCAGCCAGCGCAGCTGCACGCCGAAGAACAGGATCAGCAGGATGCCGAGCCAGAAGGTCGGCACGCCCAATGCGAGTGCGGACCAGGCCGACAGCACCCGGTCGATCCAGGTATTGGGAAACAGCGCGGAGATGATCGCCACCGGCACGCCCAGCAGCAGCCCCACCAGGATGGAGAACAGCCCAAGCTGCAACGTGGCCGGCACGCGCGCCATGATCAGGCCCAGCACCGGCTCGCGCGATTGGATCGACTGGCCGAAATCGCCCACCAGCGCGCCGGTCAGCCAAGACCAGTACTGCTCATACAGCGGCCGATCCAGGCCCAGCCGCTGCATGGCATCCGCGATCTGCTCCTGCGTGGCGTTCTCGCCCACGATGGCGCCGATCGGCGAGCCCGGCACGGCATAGACCATCGCCCAGATGCCGATGGAGGCCAGGAACAGCACCGGGATCAGCTGGATCAGGCGGCGGAGGATGTAGCCGGTCATGGCTTGGCCTGCGCGGGTTGGGCGGCGGGCTCGTCCTCCACGATCTCCCGCCGGTCCTCCAGCACGTTGGCCAGCACGCGGCCGAGCGTATCGAGCGAGAGGATCGTCAGCGTCAGCGCGAAGCCGGGCAGCACGGCGTAGGTGGGGGCTTCATAGAGGTAGGATTTCCCGGTGCGCAGCATCTCGCCCCAGGAAGGCGTGGGCGGCGGGATGCCGACGCCGAGGAAGGCGAGTGCGGCTTCCAGCAGGATGGCGACGGAGGAGAGAATCACCACCTGCACCAGGATCGGCGACCAGACATTGGGCAATACGGTGCGGAACATGTTGTAGCTGGCCGAACCGCCCAGCGCCTCCACGGCGAGGACGAAGTCGCGCTGGCGCAGGCTGAGCACCTGGGCGCGGGTGATGCGCGCGAAGCTCGGGATGCCGGTGATCCCCACCGCCACCAGGGCGGCGGCCTGGCTGCGGCCGAGCACGGCGATCAGCGCCATGGCGAACAGGATGCCGGGCAGGGCCAGCAGCACGTCCACGATGCGCATCAGGATCGCATCGCGCCAGCCACCGAAATACCCGGCCACCAAGCCCATCGGCACGCCGATGGAAGCCGCGATCACCACCGCGCCGGCCGCCGTCAGCAGCGAAGTGCGGGCGCCGTAGATCACGCGGGCGAAGATGTCCCGGCCCAGCTCGTCCGCGCCGAACCAGAACTGCGCGCCGGGCGGCTCCAGTGTGGCCGACAGCTCCTGGTGGAGCGGGTCGATCGGCAGGATCCAGGGGGCGGCGAGCGAGACGAAGATGGTGATGGCCAGATAGGCCACGCTGATTGCCGCCGCGGGGCGGGACAGCACGCGGCCGGCGGTGATGCGGGCGCGGTGCCAGGCGCCGCGATCGGGGGCGCTCATGCGGCGGGCTCCTGCACGCGCGGGCCGGCGAAATGGCAGGCGGCACTGGTGGGCTGGGTGGCGAGGTCGCGGAAGGCCGGGATCTCCGTGCTGCAGCGCGGCTCGGCGCGGAAGCAGCGCGGATGGAACGGGCAGCCGGAGGGCGGCTTCGCGGGGCTGGGGATGTCGCCCTGCAGCACGATCCGCCCGCCATGGCCGCGCCGCGCGGGGTCCGGCACCGGCACGGCGGAGAGCAGGGACTGGGTGTAGGGGTGGGCGGGGCGTTCGTACAGCGTGTCCCGGTCCGCCTGCTCCACGATGCGGCCGAGATACATCACGGCGACGCGGTTGCAGATGTGGCGCACCACGGACAGGTCGTGGGCGATGAAAAGATAGGCCAGGCCCAGCTCCTTCTGCAGGTCCTGCAGCAGGTTCACCACCTGGGCCTGGATCGAGACATCGAGGGCGGCCACGGGCTCGTCGAGAATGAGCAGCTTGGGGGCGAGGGCCAGCGCGCGGGCGATGCCGATGCGCTGCTTCTGGCCGCCGGAGAATTCGGCGGGGTAGCGGCCGAGCATGGTGCGCGACAGGCCGACCAGTTCGAACAACTCCGCCACGCGCTTCATGCCGCCGGCGTCCTCGAACAACCCGTGGATGCGCAGCGGTTCGGCCACGATGTCGCCCACGGTCTTGATCGGGTTCAGCGAGGCATAGGGGTCCTGGAAGATGTACTGCATGTTCCGGCGCGTGCGGCGCAGCGCGGCCGGGTCCATGGTGGTGACCTCGGCGCCACCGAAGCGGATGGAGCCGCCAGTGGCGCGGATGAGGCCCATGATGGCCCGCCCCGTGGTGGTCTTGCCGCAGCCCGATTCACCGACCAGGCCCAGCGTCTCGCCGGGGCGCACCGAAAGGCTCACGCCATCCACCGCGCGCACCGTGCCGGTCTGGCGGCGCAGCAGGCCGGTGCGGATGGGGAAATGCACCTGCAGCTTCTCCACCTCCAGCAGCGGGGCGGGCAGGGTGGCCGGTTCGGCAGAGCGGGCGGTGGCCGCCGCCCTGGGTGGGGCGGGGGCGCCCATCAGCGTCGGCACATCGTCCGGGAAGTGGCAGGCGGTGGCGCGGCCGGCTTCGGCGTGCAGCGCGGGGTCTTCGGCGGCGCAGAGCGGGCGGTCGCGGCCGATCGGGCAGCGCGGGCGGAAGGCGCAGCCGGGCGGCAGGCGCGCGGGCGTGGGCGGCTGGCCGGGGATGGGCACCAGCCGGTCGGCCACCACATCCAGCCGCGGCAGGGATTGCAGCAGGCCGACGGTGTAGGGGTGGCGCGGGCTGGTGAAGATCTCCCGCACCGTGCCGGTTTCCACGATGCGGCCGCCATACATCACCGCCACCCGGTCCGCGGTTTCGGCGACCACGCCGAGGTCGTGGGTGATCAGGATCACGGCGGCGCCGGTTTCGGCCTGGCGCTTGGCCAGCACCGCCAGCACCTGGGCCTGCACGGTGACATCGAGCGCGGTGGTCGGCTCGTCGGCGATGATCAGGCGCTTCTCGCCGGCCATGGCCATGGCGATCACCGCCCGCTGGCGCATGCCGCCGGAGAACTGGTGCGGATACTGGCCGATGCGGGTGGCGGGGTCGGGGATATCCACCTCGCGCAGCAGGGCGGCGGCGCGGGCGGGGGCTTCGGCCTGGGTGACGAAGCCGTGCGAGACCTGGCCCTCGATCACCTGGCGGCCGATCGGCAGCACCGGGTTCAGCGTGGTGGT
>JAIXTK010000126.1 GCA_027483995.1 Acetobacteraceae bacterium | reverse complement strand
TCCCGCTCGATGCCGCCATCCAGGCCAATCTGCGCGAGGCCACCACCCGCGTGCTGTCCAGCCTCACGCCGCGCGAGGAGCGCGTGCTGCGCATGCGCTTCGGCATCGGCATGAACACCGACCACACGCTGGAAGAGGTCGGCCAGCAGTTCAACGTGACCCGCGAGCGCATCCGCCAGATCGAGGCCAAGGCGCTGCGCAAGCTGAAGCACCCCAGCCGCAGCCGCAAGCTGCGCAGCTTCCTGGACGATTGATCCACCTCGTGGAGCCGGTTGTCCGCGTTGGCGTGGTGGTGACGTTCCTCCGTATGGAACGTCCCCCCGCGGATCCCGCCCCCGTCCTGCCGGAAGGCGTGGCGGTGCGAACGGTGGCGAACTGCTCGGTGGAGCTCTATCGCCATCTCTACAACACCGTGGGCGCCGACTACGTCTGGTGGCTGCGCCGCACCGTGCCGGACCGCCAGCTCGCCGCCCTGCTGCGCGACCCCAACATCTCCATCCACGTGCTGGAGCGCGGCGAGGAGATCCTCGGCTTCTACGAGCTGGACCGGAACCCATGGCCGGTGGTGAATCTCAGCTATTTCGGCCTGATGCCGCAGGCCGTGGGTGCCCGCATGGGGCACGCCTTCCTGCGCCAGGCCGTCGATACCGCCTGGCGCATGGGCCCGCGCGCCATGACGGTGAACACCTGCACCGCCGACCATCCCCGCGCGCTGCCCAATTACCACCGTGTCGGCTTCCGCACCCTGCGCGAGATCCCGGAAGACTGGCACGTGCCCGTGCGCCTCGGCCTCGTGATCCCCGAGCATCTGAAGCTGTAGCTGCCATTGCATAGCGGGGGGTTGACGCCCGCCGTCCCACGCTCCTCCAATGTCGACAATCGCTCCGGCCACAGGGCCGTGGGCATCGATAGAGGGAGTGGTGACGTTGGCTGAACTCAAGGTGCTGTCCGACCTGAACGCCAAGGTCTGGAAGATCGAGGTCGCCGTCGGCGACGCGGTGGACGCCGAAGCCACCCTCATCATCCTGGAATCCATGAAGACCGAGATCCCCATCGACGCCCCCAAGGCCGGCACGGTGAAGGCGATCCTGGTCGGCGAGGGCGACGCGGTCGAGGAAGGCCAGGCCGTCGCCATCCTGGACGTCTAGCCAGAGACAACGCCCACCAAAGGGAGGAGGCGCCAATGAGCGCAGCGCAACGGACGGCCCTTGCCGGCATCCGCGTGGCGGAGCTTGGTGAAGGGGCAGGGCTCGCCTATGCCGGCAAGCTCTTCGCCGATCTCGGCGCCGAGGTGTGCAAGCTGGAGCCCGAAGGCGGCGATCCGCTCCGCCGCCTGCCTCCCCTGGTGGAAGTCGCGCCGGACCGGCAGGAAAGCGGCTGGTTCGCGTGGCTCAACACCAACAAGCGCGGCCTCACCGCCACGCCGGAGCGCATCGCCGCCATCCTCGCCGCCAGCGACGTGCTGCTGGATGGCCGCCCGGTGGCGGAGCAGCTCGATCCCGCCACCGGCCACGCCGCCCTGCGCGCCGCCCACCCCAACCTGCACATCGTCTCGCTCAGCTGGTTCGGGCTCAGCGGCCCCTATCGCGATTACGCCGCCACCGACAGCACGATGCGCGCGCTTGCGGGCCTGGTGAAGAACACCGGCCCGGTCGCGCACCCGGCGCTGATGCCGGAATACCAGGGCTTCGCGCCGCAAGGCCTCAACGCCTTCATCGCCGCCTGCGCCGCGCTGTGGTCCGGCAGCGCCGGCCGCATGTTCGAGATCAGCGCGCAGGATGCGAACACGGTCATCACGGAATACCAGGCCGTCATCACCTTCAGCCCCGGCCCGCCGGAGCAGCGCCGCGGCATCAACCGCTGGCACCCCACCTTCCCGATGGGCTGCTACGAATGCCGCGAAGGCTGGCTCGGCATCACGGTGCTCACGCCCGACCAGTGGCGCAACTGGTGCGACCTGATCGGCCGCCGCGACATTGCCGAGGAGCCGCGCTACCTCACCTCCCCCCAGCGCCTCGAAGCCGCCGAGGAGCTGGAGGCGATCTACATGCCGATCCTCAAGACCCGCACCGCCCGCGAATGGTTCGAGGAAGGCCTGCGCCGCCGCATCCCGCTGGTGGAGGTGCCCAGCATGGCCCAGCTGCTGGCCGAGCCGGTGCACCAGGGCCGCGGCGCCTTCGGCACGGTCACGATCGGCGATGCCACATTCCAGGCCCCGGTCATCCCGCAGCACCTCAACGAAACCCCGCCCGCCGCCTCCGGCACCGCGCCCCTGGCCGGCGCCGACAACGCACGGCCCCTGCCGGAACCGCGCCCGCGCGCCGCGTCCCCTGCCGCGTCCGGCCTGCCGCTCGCCGGCCTGCGCATCGTGGACATGGCGATGGGCTGGGCCGGCCCGCTCACCACCCGCCAGATGGCCGACCTCGGCGCCGAGGTCATCAAGATCGAAGGCCGCGCGTATCCGGATTGGTGGCGCGGCCACGACTACTCCGCCCAGTCGATCAAGGATTGGGTCTATGAGACCCGCCTCAACTTCAACGCGCTCAACCGCAACAAGCACGGCATCACGCTCGACCTCACCCGGCCAGATGGCGCCGACCTCGCCCGCAAGCTGGTGATGACGGCCGATGCCGTGGTGGAGAACTACTCCCAGGGCGTGCTGCCGAAGCTGGGGCTCGACTACCCCGCCCTGGTGAAGCTCAAGCCGGACCTGGTGATGGTCACCATGCCCGCTTACGCCGCCGGCACGGCCTGGGCCGAAACCCGCGCCTACGGCTCCACCCTGGAACAGGGCTCCGGCCTGCCCAGCATCACCGGCGCGGAAGGCTGGCCGCCGACCATGAACCACGTCGCCGGCGGCGACCCCAATGGCGGCTTCAACGCCGGCGCCGCCCTCATCGCCGCCCTGCTCCACAAGCAGCGCACCGGGCGCGGCCAGCTCATCGACCTCAGCCAGGTCGAATGCATGTTCCCGCTCGCCGCCTCCGGCATCATCGCCCAGTCGTACACCGGCAAGGCGCCGAAGCGCTGGGGCAACCGCCACCCGCTCTTCGTCCCGCACGGCGTCTTCCGCTGCCGGGGTGCCGACGCCTGGACGGTGATCGCGATCACCACCGACGACGCCTTCCGCCGCCTGTGCAAGGTCATCGGCCGGCCAGATCTGTCGGACGACCCGCGCCTCGCCACCGCCGAAGGCCGCCGCACCGATGAGGACCGCATCGAGCAGGCGATCACCAACTGGACCGAGACGCAGGAGCCAGACGAGGCCATGGCCATCCTGCAGCACGCCGGCATCGCCGCCGGCGTCGCCCGCGGCTTCAACGAGATGATCACCGGCGAAACCCACCTGCTGGCCCGCGGCTTCTGGCAGGAAGTCGATCGCCCGATCCTCGGCAAGCACTGGCAGCCCACGCCGGCCTTCCGCGAGAACGCCAAGCCCTACCCGATCCGCTTTCCCGCCCCCACGCTGGGCCAGTACACGCGCGATGTGCTCACCCGGATCCTCGATCTGCCAGAATCAGAGCTGAACCGGCTGGAAGCGGAGCGCATCATCGGCGAAGCTCCCATTCCCACGAGCGAACGCGCCCCGCGCAGTTCCGCGAAGCTGCGCGCGGCGTTGAAGACATGAGGAGCGAGAGTGATGGCGGCTGAGGTTTCCTTCGGGCGGCGGCTGACCGACCTGGCCGCCCAGTTCGGAGACCGCATTGCCATCACCCTGGCCCGCCAGGACGGCAGCGAAGACACGCTCTCCTGGGCCGAGCTGGAACGCTGGTCGAACCGCGCCGCCCGCCTGCTGGCGGCGAACGGTGCCGATGCGCAAACCATGGTCTGCATCGGCATCCACAACAGCCTGGAGCACTACGCCGCCGCCTATGGCGCCTGGAAGCTCGGCGCCTGCACCCTGCCGCTCGCGCCCAAGATGCCGGAGCTGGAGTTCAGTGGGATCACCGGCCTGCTGGACCGCAAGCTGGTCATCGCCGACCGCCCCGGCGCGCAGCTGGGCCTCGCCGACCTCACCGCGCTGCGCCACGCCGACACCGACGCATCGCCCCTGCCAGACATCATCGCCACCCCCGGCAAGGCGATCGGCTCCGGCGGCTCCACCGGCCGCTCCAAGATCATCGTCGACCCCAAGCCCTGGGCCCGCATCCCCGGCAACCGCGCCAACCAGCCGGGCAATGTCGCCTTCCGCACCGGCCAGGTGCAGTTGGTTGCAGGCCCGCTCTACCACAACTCCCCATTCTCCTGGGGCCATAGCGGGTTGTTCGACGAGCACCACCTCATCGTCCTGGAACGCTTCGACGCCGCCCGCGCCGTGGGCATCATCGAGAAATACCGCTGCCAGTTCATGTTCCTGGCCCCCACCATGATGCAGCGCATCGTCCGCCTGCCGGACATCGAAACCTGCGACCTCTCCAGCATCGAATGCGTCTACCAAACCGCCGCCCCATGCCCGCCCTGGCTGAAGCGCCGCTGGATGGAGCTCACCGCGCCGGAGAAGCTGATGGAAGGCTTCGGCGCCACGGAAGCCGTCGGCAGCTGCCGCATCCGCGGCGATGAATGGCTGCAACACCCCGGCTCCGTCGGCCGGCCCGCCAATGCCGAGATGAAGATCCTCGACGAAGACTTCCGCGAACTCCCGCAGGGCGACGTCGGCGAGATCTTCATGCGCCCCTTCGTCCACCCGGAGCCCACCTACCGCTACATCGGCGCCCCACCGGCCAAAACCACGCCCGACGGCTTCGTCAGCGTCGGCGACATGGGCTACGTGGACCCCGAAGGCTACCTGTTCCTGTCGGACCGCCGCATGGATCTCATCATCCGCGGCGGCGCCAACATCTACCCCGCGGAAGTGGAAGCCGCCCTCTCCGAACACCCCGACGTGGCGGACGTCGCCGTCATCGGCCTGCCGCACGATGAACTCGGCAAATCTGTCCACGCCATCGTCGAACCCCGCCCCGGCATCACGCCCGACGAAGCCGGGCTGCGCGCCTGGATGAAGCAGCGTCTCACCACCTACAAGATGCCCGAGAGCTACGAATTCATGCCGCAACTCCCCCGCGACCAATCCGGCAAGATCCGCCGCTCGCAACTCGCCCGCGAACGCGAGAACCTGAAGGCCGCCCCATGACCACGCCCCGTATCGTCTCCTTCGGCCGCCGCCTCACGGAACTCGCCGCCGCGAAACCCAACGCCACCGTCATCACCCTGGCGAAGCAGGACGGCAGCGAAGACACACTCACCTACGCCGAGCTCGAAGCCTGGTCCAACCGCGCCGCCCGCCTTTTCGCAGCGAAGGGCCTCGGCCCCAGCTCCATGCTCTGCATCGGCATCTACAACAGCCTGGAGCACTACGCCGCCGCCTATGGCGCCTGGAAGCTCGGCGCCTGCACCCTGCCGCTCAGCCCCCGCATGCCCGATATCGAGTTCCAGGGCATCACCAGCCTGGTCGAGAACAAGCTCGTCATCGCCGACCGTAACGACGCCCATCTGCGCAAAGCCGACATCACCGCCCTGCGCCACGCCACCTCGGATGCCTCCGCGCTGCCCGACATTACCGCCCATCCCGGCAAGGCGATCGGCTCCGGCGGATCCACCGGCCGCTCCAAGATCATCGTCGACCCCAAGCCCTGGGCACGGGCCGTGGGGGACACGCTGCTCGGCGCCAATGTCGGCATGCGCCCCGGCCAGGTCCAGCTCGTCGCCGGCCCGCTCTACCACAACTCGCCCTTTTCCTGGTCCCACTACGGCGTCTTCGACGAACACCACATCGTGGTGATGGAACGCTACGACGCCGCCCTGGCCATGGACCTCATCGAACGCCACCGCATCCAGTTCGGCTTCCTGGCACCGACCATGATGATGCGCATCGTCCGCCTGCCGGATGTGGACCGCCGCGACTTCTCCAGCATCGAATCCATCTTCGTCACCGCCGCCCCATGCCCGCCCTGGCTCAAGCACCGCTGGATCGAACTCACCGCGCCTGAGAAGGTGATGGAGGCCTTCGGCTCCAGCGAGGCCGCCGGCGCCTGCCTCATCCGCGGCGACGAATGGCTGCTGCACCCCGGCAGCGTCGGCAAGCCCGCCGGTGCCGAACTCAGGATCCTCGACGACAGCTTCAACGACGTCCCGCAGGGCGAAGTCGGCGAGATTTTCTTCCGCCCCGCCTGCCACCCGGAGCCGACCTATTATTACATCGGCTCCCCGCCCACCAAGACCACGCCAGACGGCTTCATCAGCGTCGGCGACATGGGCTACCTCGATCCCGAAGGCTACCTGTTCCTCTCGGACCGCCGCGTCGACCTCATCATCCGCGGCGGCGCCAACATCTACCCGGCCGAGGTCGAGGCCGCCCTCACCGAACACGCCGACATCGCCGATGCCGCTGTGGTCGGCATCCCGCACGACGAACTCGGCAAGACCGTCCACGCCATCGTCGAACCCCGCCCCGGCGCCAGCATCGACGAACCCGCCCTGCGCGCCTGGATGAAGCAGCGCCTCACCAGCTACAAGCTGCCGGAATCCTACGAGTTCATGCCCCAACTCCCCCGCGACCAATCGGGAAAGATCCGCCGGTCCCAGCTCGCTCGCGAACGCGAAAACCTGAAGGTCGCATAGAGATGCCCGCCCCCCTCTACATCACCGGCGTCGCCGAAACCGCGCTCGGCGAGGTTGCCGGCGAGAATGAACTCTCCATGGTGGCGAAAGCCACCCGCGAAGCGCTGGCCGAAGCCGGCCTCAAGCGGAAGGATATCGACGGCCTCTTCGTCAACTACATGGGCGAGGAAGGCAGCGTGCAGGTCGCCGAGTATCTCGGCATCCAGCCCCGCTTCTCCGACTCGTCCGATCTCGGCGGCGCCGCCTTCGAGGCGCAGGTCCACCACGCCATCGCCGCCATCCAGGCCGGGTTCTGCGAGGTGGCGCTGATCGCCTACGCCTCCCGCCAGCGCAGCCGCCGCGCCCGCTCACTCTCCGGAGGGGCACCTGCCATGGGCGTGCCGATCATGCACCAGCTGGAAGTCCCCTACGGCCTGCCCAGCCCCATCGGCCGCTACGCCCTCATCGCCGCCCGCCACATGCACCAATACGGCACCACCCGCGCCCAGCTTGCCGAAATCGCCGTGGCCGCCCGTCTGTGGGCCCAGAAGAACCCCAAGGCCTGGTCGCGCGACCCGCTCACCATCGAGGATTGCCTCAACGCCCGCCCGATCAGCGAGCCGCTGCACCGCAACGACATCTGCCTGGTCACCGATGGCGGCGGCGCCTGCATCGTCACCACCGCCGAACGCGCGCGGGACGCGGCGAAGAAACCCATCCGCATCCTGGGCGCCGCCGAAAGCCACACCCACTGGCACATCAGCCAGATGAAGGACCTCACCGTCTCCGCCGCCGCGAAATCCGGCCCCGAAGCCTTCGCCATGGCCGGCATCACCCCCGGGGATGTCGACATCCTCCAGCCCTACGACAGCTTCACCATCACCGTGCTGCTGGCGCTGGAAGACCTCGGCTTCTGCAAGAAGGGCGAAGGCGGCGCCTTCATCGAATCCGGCGTGCTCCGCCCCGGCGGCAAGCTGCCGTCCATGACGTCCGGCGGCGGCCTGTCCTACAACCACCCCGGCGCGCTCGGCCTCATGCTCCTCATCGAAGCCGTCCGCCAGCTCCGCGGCGAAGCCGGCGAACGGCAGGTGCCGAACGCGAAGATCGGCGTCGCCCACGGCGTCGGCGGCCTGCTGTCCACCGCCGGCACCGTCATCCTGGCCCGGGAGTAAGCACCATGAGCGACCGCATGCAGATCGACGACCCGGTGCTCTGGCCCTACTGGGAAGCCGCGCAACGCCGCAGCCTCGTCGTCCAGCGCTGCCAGGCCTGCGGCCACCACCAGCACTACCCGCGCCCCTTCTGCCTGGAATGCGACGCCGACACACTGGAGTGGGTGGAGACGAAAGGGCAGGGCACCGTCCACTCTGTCACCACTGTCCACGTCCAGCTCCTGCCGGAACTCAAGCCCCCCTATCAGGTCGCCCTGATCGACCTCGATGAAGGCCCCCGCCTCGTCGCCGGCATCGACGGCCCCCCCGGAGCACCGCCCTGTGCCATCGGCGACCGCGTCACCGTCACCTGGCGCGAGCGCGAAGGCCTCCCCCCGCTCCCCAACTTCACGAAGGCCACCCCATGACCACGCTCCCCGTCGTCGGCGTTATCGGCGCCGGCATCATGGGCACCCAGATCGCCCAGGTGATCGCCACTGCCGGCTGCGAAATCCGCCTGTTCGATGCCACCCCGTCGCAACTCGCCATCGCCATGGACACGATCGAGAATGGCCGCTTCGGCCTGCGCCGCGCCGTCGATCGCGGCAAGCTCACGCCAGACGAAGTCCGCGCCACCCTCGGCCGGATCCGCCCCGTCGCCACCCTGGCCGAAGCCGTCTCCGAAGCCGGCCTCACGGTTGAGGCTGTGCCCGAAGACCTCGACCTCAAATGCCGCGTCTTCCGCGACATGGACGAGCACGCCCCGCCGCGCGCCATCCTCACCTCCAACTCCGCCGGCCTGCCGATCACCGCCCTGGCCTACGCCACGCGCCGCCCCTCCCAGGTCGTTGGCTGGCACTGGGCCCAGCCCTGCGCGGTGATGCGCATGGCGGAGATCGTCCGCGCCCCGAGCACGTCCGATGAAACCATCGCCCTGGTCAGCGAACTCGCCCGCCGCTGCAACAAGAACCCCATCGTGGTGAAGGACCAGCCGGAGCAGTGGGGCTACGTCGCCAACCGCATCAACGCCGCCGTCCGCCGCGAATCCCGCCGCGTGGTGGATGAGGGCATCTGCACGGAGGAGGAGGTGGACCAGCTGATGAAGGACTGCTTCCGCTGGCCCATGGGCCCCTTCGAACTCTGGGGCGGCCGCACCCTCAAATAGCCAGAGCAAGGCGCGGATGGCCGCTCCATCCGCGCCATGGCCAAAACGGGCTAACCACCCAGGAGCCCGCCATGTCCCGTTTCCGCTGCGTGCCCATCCCCACCGAAACCGCCCAGCGCTGGCGCGCCACCGGCCAGGATGATTTCGGCAACGCGCTGCGCCGCTCCATCTCCCCCGGCACCGGCGCCCCCTGCCGCCATTGCCTCCAGAACATCGCCAAGGGCGAAGCCGCCCTCCTTGGCTCCTACCGCCTCTCCGGCCCCACCGGCATCTACTGGACCCCGAGCCCGATCTTCCTGCACGAACAGGACTGCCCCGCCTACACCGGCGAGAACGAACTCGCCCCCATCATCCGCACCAGCCTTGTCTCCGTCCGCGCCTATGATGCCAACCAGATGGTGCTCTACGACCTCGGCCAGGTTGCCGAAGGCCCGGATGCCGATGCCCCGCTCGCCCGCGCGCTTGCGGACCCGCGCACCAGCTTCATCAACATCCACACCGCCAAGCCCGGCTGCCTGCTCACCCGCATCGAGAGAGCCTGAATCGGCGTCGAACCTGTTCCCAAAAGCTGGTTTCCTGTTCTACGCTCCCTGCAATGCCGCCACGGCGGCCGTACAGGGAGCAAAAACATGAAACCGGCTGCATCGTCCTGGGTCTATGGCCTGGCCGCCATAGGCTTGGCATTGGCCTCGCCCGCCATCGCCCAAACCGCGAACCCACAGGCCAAGAAGGGCGGCACTCTCATCCATGGCCACGTCTCCGGCATGGATCACTTCGACCCGGCCATGTTCTGCACCACGGTCCAGCTTGAGACCGCGATGCACATGTACGAAAGCCTGGTCATGATGGGCGACGACTACTCGGCCAAGCCGATGCTCGCCAGCAAGGTCGATGTCGCGCCCGACGGCAAGAAGTTCACCTTCACCCTGCGCCAGGGCGTGAAGTTCCACAACGGCAAGACCATGTCCTCGGCCGACGTGCTCGCCACCATGCAGCGCTACGCCAGGATCAGCCCCAACGCGCCGGTCTTCGCCCAGGTGTCGAGCATGGAAGCGCCCGACGCCAACACCTTCATCATCAACCTCAAGGAAGGCTCCGCCGTCCTGCTGGATGTGATGAAAACGCCGTGCTTCCCCATGTCGATCCTCCCCGCCGAGGAAGCCGCCAAGGGCCCGCGCGACATCACGCCCATCGGCACCGGCCCCTTCCGCCTCGGCGAACTGGTGAAGGACAGCCACGTCACCTTCCGCCGCTTCGATGACTACACTGCCGATACCTCCGCCCCGGGCCCGGATGGCTTCGCCGGCCGCAAGACCGTGCACATCGACACGCTGCGCTACAACTTCCTGCCCGAGGTCGGCACCCGCGTTGCCGCCATGCAGGCCGGCACCGCCCACCTCGCCGATATCGAGGTGGAGCAGATCGACCTCTTCAAGGGCCGCAACGACATCTCGGTGGAGAAGGTCTTCCCGGGCTGCATGCACACCATCATCCTGCGCGGCGACAACGGCATCACCCGCGACGTGAAGATGCGGCGGGCGATCGACGCCGTGGCGGACACAGAGGAGATGGCCGAAGTCTCCAGCAGCGTCACCCGCCAGAACGCCTCGCTGCTCTATCCCAACAGCCCGTTCTACACGGGCGACCAGATGAAGCCCTTCTACAACGAGAAGAACCCGGCCAAGGCGCGCAAACTCCTGCAGGAAGCCGGCTACAAGGGTGAGAAGATCATCATCCACACCAACGGCGTCTATGCCTACATGCGCAGCCAGATGCTGGTGCTGGAACAGGCCATGAAGGCCGCCGGCATGAACGTCGAAATGCGCGTGACGGACTGGATCACCAACGCCAACGCCCTGCAGAGCGGCGAAGGCGGCTGGAACGTCTCCATGACCGGCTACTGCTCGCAGCCCCTGCTTGGCCCGCAGCAGTGGCGCCCGCTGATCTACACCCACACCGGCCTGACCAACCTGAAGGACCCCGATGTGGACGGCCCCTATGGCCGCTTCTTCACTTCGTTCGACATCAACGAGCGCAAGAAGGCCTGGCTCGAGGCTGAAACCGCCATCCGCAGCAAGGCCTACCTGGTCAAGATCTCCGATGCCGGCCGCGCGGTCGCCATCAGCAAGAAGGTCGGCGGCTGGCAGCCCTGGTACGCCCACCGCAACTGGGATCTCTGGCTCCAGTAAATCGCTTGACCCGATAGCCTGAAAAGGGGCGTGATCTTCCCGGGAAACCGCGAAGGTCACGCCCCACTCGCGTCCAGGGGAAGGAAAACGCCATGGAACTGCGCTTCACCGAGGAAGAAATCGCCTTCCGCCAGGAAGTCCGCGCCTTCATCCGCGAGAACCTCCCGGCCAAAACCCTGGAACGCATGCGCCTCGGCTACCCGCCCACCAAATCCGATGTCGTCACCTGGCAGCGCATCCTGAACAAGAAGGGCTGGGCCACCTACAAATGGCCCCAGGAATATGGCGGCCAGACCTGGTCCCCCACCATGCGCATGATCTTCCAAGACGAGAACATGCTCGCCCACGCGCCAGAGGTGAACAGCTTCAACATCACCATGATCGGCCCGGTGCTGATCCAGTTCGGCACGCCGGAGCAGAAGGAACGCTTCATCGCCCCCACCGCCAATCTCGACATCTGGTGGTGCCAGGGCTTCTCCGAACCCGGCTCCGGCTCCGACCTCGCCTCGCTCAAAACCTCCGCCGTCCTCGATGGCGACCACTACGTGGTCAACGGCCAGAAGATCTGGACCTCCACCGCCCACCACGCCGACTGGATTTTTGCCCTCGTCCGCACCAACCCCCAGGCCCGCAAGCCGCAGGAGGGCATCAGCTTCCTCCTGATCGACATGAAGACGCCCGGCATCACCGTCCGTCCCATCATCTCCATCGACGGCAGCCACCACTTCAACGAAGTCTTCTTCGACGACGTCCGCGTCCCCGTCACCCAGCGCGTCTATGAGGAAAACAAGGGCTGGGACGTCGCCAAGTTCCTCCTCGGCAACGAACGCACCGGCATCGCCCGCCTCGGCAAGTCCATGGCCCGCCTGGAAGACATCCGCGAGCTCAGCCCCCACCTGCGCAACCACGGCGCGCCACTGCTGGACGACAAGCTCCAGCGCGAACGCGTCGCCTCCCTCGAAGTCCGCGCCAAGGCGCTCGAAATCACCCAGCTCCGCGTCGTCGCCAAGATGATGCAGAAGTCGGATGGCAAGCCCGACCCCTTCTCCTCCCTCCTCAAGATCAAGGGCGGCGAGCTCGGCCAGGACACCTCCGAACTCATCATGGACGCGGTCGGCCCGCTCGCCATGCCGCAATGGGCCAAGGAACTGGACCTGCTGAACCGCGAGTCCGGCGAGAACGAGCCGCCCATCGGCCCGGCTTACGCCGGATACGCCGCCGGACCCTACCTGATGCACCGCGCCTCCAGCATCGCCGGGGGAACCACAGAAATTCAGAAGAATATCCTGAATAAAGCAGTGCTAAGACTCTAAGGAAGAATCTTCTTTTTCTGAAGAAAAAGAAGCAAAAAGACTTTTCTCACTGGCGCGCGTGCCGGATCGTCCGGCATGCGTGCAAGCGGACAAAAGTTTTTTGGTTCTTTTTTTCAAAAAAGAACATCCTTCCGTCCCACCCTTGCCGCCTGCCGAGCCACCCCACATAATCGTTGTCAACAACGCCATGGCGCGAGAGGAAACCCAATGGACCTTCGGTTTACCGAGGAAGAGGTCGCCTTCCGCAAGGAAGTCCGCGATTTCATTCGCCAGAACCTGCCCGCCCGCACCCGCGAGCGCCTGCGCCTGGGCTACTCGCCCACCAAGCAGGACATCGTCGACTGGCAGCGCATCCTGAACAAGAAGGGCTGGGCCACCTACAAGTGGCCGAAGGAATACGGCGGCACCGATTGGTCGCCCACCCAGCGCATGATTTTCCAGGAGGAAAATCAGATCAACCACGCGCCGGAGGTGAACGGCTTCAACATCACCATGATCGGCCCGGTCATCATCCAGTTCGGCACGCCGGAGCAGAAGGCCCACATCCTGCCCCGCGCCGCCAACCTCGAGGATTGGTGGTGCCAGGGCTTCTCCGAGCCCGGCTCCGGCTCCGACCTGGCCTCGCTGAAAACCGCCGCCAAGCGCGTGGGTGACGACTACATCGTCAACGGCCAGAAGATCTGGACCAGCACCGCCCACATGGCCGACTGGTGCTTCGCCCTGGTCCGCACCGACCCCAACGCCCGCAAGCCGCAGGAAGGCATCTCCTTCCTCCTGATCGACATGAAGACGCCCGGCATCACCGTCCGTCCCATCATCTCGATCGACAACAGCCACCACCTCAACGAGGTCTTCTTCGACGACGTGAAGGTCCCCGTGGCCAACCGCGTGTATGAGGAAAACAAGGGCTGGGACGTGGCGAAGTTCCTGCTGGGCAACGAGCGCACCGGCATCGCCCGCCTCGGCAAGTCGATGGAGCGCATCAACTACGCCCAGGAACTCGCCCGCGACGTGCGCCAGAACGGCAAGCCGCTGATCGAGGATGCCGGCTTCCGCCAGCGCGTCGCCAAGCTGCAGGTCCAGGCCAAGGCGCTGGAACTCACCCAGCTCCGCGTCGTCGCCAAGGCCGCCGGCAATTCCGATGGCAAGCCGGATCCGTTCAGCTCCGTCCTCAAGATCAAGGGCACCGAGCTGCTGCAGGACACGGCCGAGCTGGTCATGGACATCGCCGGCCCGCTCGCCATGCCCGATTGGGCCAAGGAGCTGGATCTGCTCAACCGCGAGTCCGGCGACAATGAGCCGCTGATCGGGCCGGAATGGGCCGGCTATGCCGCCCCGCCGTACCTCATGCTCCGCGCCGCCTCCATCTACGGCGGCACGAACGAGATCCAGAAGAACATCCTGAACAAAGCGATCCTGAGGCTCTGATGGATTTCGAACTCACAGAAGACCAACGGCTGCTGAACGACAGCGTCAGCCGCCTGCTGGCAGACCGCTACGCCTTCGATGCGCGCCGCGGCTACATCAAGTCCGCCCAGGGCTGGTCCCAGGAGATGTGGGAGAAATATGCCGAGCTCGGCCTGCTCGGCCTCCCCTTCCCGGAGGATTACGGCGGCTTCGGCGGCGGCGCCGTGGACATCATGATGGTCATGGAGGCGTTCGGCCGCTCGCTGGTGGTCGAACCCTTCCTCGCCACCGTCGTCCTCGGCGGCAGCGCCATCAAATACGCCGGCAACGAAGCGCAGAAGGGCGAGATCCTGCCCCAGATCGTGGACGGATCGCTCAAGCTGGGCTGGGCCCATGGCGAGCAGCAGGCCCGCTACGACCTGACGGACGTGCTCACCACCGCCACCAAGGACGGTAGCGGCTGGGTGCTGGAAGGCGCCAAGTCCGTCGTCCTGCACGGCGACTGTGCGGACATGCTGATCGTCTCCGCCCGCACCGGTGGTGACCGCATGGACAAGGATGGGCTCACCCTCTTCCTCGTTCCCGCCAACACCCCCGGCGTCGCCCGCCGCGGCTACGCGATGCGGGATGGCACCCGCGCTGCCGAAATCTCGCTCTCCACCGTCAAGCTCGGCCCCGAAGCTGTGCTCGGCACCGTGGGCGATGCCTACGGCATCATCGAGCGTGTCACCCAGGCTGGCATCGCCGCCTTCGCCGCCGAATCCGTCGGCGCCTGCGAAGCCGCCCACACGATGACGCTGGACTACCTGCGCACCCGCGTGCAGTTCGGCCGCCCCATCGGCACCAACCAGGTGCTGCAGCACAAGGCGGCGGATATGCTGATCGAGGTGGAGCAGGCCCGCTCCATGGCCATGCTCGCCGCCATGATGGTGGATGAGGAGGATGCCGCGGAACGGGCCCGCAACATCTCCATGGCCAAGGTCGGCGTCGGCCAGTCCGGCCGTTTCGTCACCCAGAACGCGGTCCAGCTGCACGGCGGCATCGGCATGACGGAGGAGTACGCCGTCGGCCACTACTTCCGCCGCGTGATGGTGTTCGAACACAGCTGGGGCGACAGCGCCTATCACCTGGGCCTGCTGGCCGACCAGGTGGGCTGACCCTGCCGCGCCCCGGTCGCTTGATCGGGGCGCAACCCTCCATTACGCTCACTGCAACGCCGCGCCCGCTCGTCGGGCGCGGTCGTCGTTTTGCACCATTCACGGGAGCCGCCGCGTGCGCAAACTCGCCACCCTCGCCTTCGCCTTCGCGACCGCCCTGTCCACGGCCGCCGCGGCGCAAACCCTCAGCATCGGCATCCAGAACGAGCCGAATACGATGGACCCGCAGTGGAACCTGCTGGGCTCCAACACCCAGGCGATGCGCAACCAGTACGACACGCTGATCGGTCGCGACGTCAATCTGCAGCTCGTCCCCAGCCTCGCTTTGTCCTGGAAGGTCGTCGACGACACCACCTGGGAATTCAAGCTGCGCCCCGGCGTCAAGTTCCACGACGGGTCGGATTTCACGGCCGAGGACGTGAAGTTCACCCTCGCCCGCATCCCCACCCTGCCGGGCAACCCCAGCGCCTATATCGTCTACACCAACCAGATCAAGGAAGTGGTGGTGGTCGATGCGCACACGGTCCGCTTCGTCACCAACGGCCCCGCCCCGCTGCTGCCCACCAATCTCTCCAACGTGTTCATGATGTCGCGCAGCACCGGCAGCGCCACCACGTCGGATTTCAACGCGGGCAAGGCAAACAACGGCACCGGCCCGTTCAAGCTCACCTCGTGGTCCCCGGGCGCCCCGCAGCTCCTGGCCCGCAACGAGGGCTATTGGGGCGAAAAGCCGCATTGGGCCAATCTGCGCATCCTGCCCATCGCGCGTGATCCCGCCCGCGTCGCCGCCCTGCTCTCCGGCGATGTCGATTTCATCAACCGCGTGCCCATCGCCGACGTGCCGCGCCTGAAGACCGACCCGAAGATGAAGCTGTTCTCGGGCCCGTCCGCCTATGTCTACATGGTCTACACCGAGGTCGGGCAGGACCAGCCCCAAGGCGTCAAGGACAATGCCGGCAACCCGATGGCGCAGAACCCCTGGCGCAACGCCAAGGTCCGCGAGGCCCTCAGCCTTGCCATCAACCGCGATGCCCTGGTCGATCGCGTCATGGAAGGCCTGGCCGTCAAGATGACCCAGCCGGTGCCGGATGGCATGTTCGGCGCCAGCCCGCGCATCCAGCCCGCCGCCTTCAACGTGGAACGCGCCCGTGCCCTCATGGCCGAAGCCGGCTTCCCGCAGGGCTTCCAGGCCGAGCTTTCCTGCCCGAATGACCGCTTCCCGAACGACAGCAAGATCTGCGAGGCCGTGGCCCAGCAGTTCTCCCGCATCGGCCTCAAGATCACTGTCGCCAGCTACCCGTCGGCAGTGTTCTTCTCGCGCCGCGCCAAGCGTGAATTCGGCCTCACCATGGCCGGCTGGGGCAGCCTCACCGGCGAGGCGAGCTACTTCTTCGGCGCCGTCATCCACACGGCGGACAAGGAGAAGAACCTCGGCTCCATCAACGTCACCGGCATCAGCGACCCGGAGATCGACCCGCTGATCCAGCGCGCCCGCAACATGCTGGATGATGTCGGCCGCCGCGCCCTGCAGGAGCAGATCAGCGAGATGGTGGTGCAGCGCAACTGGGTCATCCCCACGCTCGCCTTCGGCACCGTCAGTGCCGGCCGCGCCGACCGCGTCACCTACACCACCCGCCAGGACGAAGAGATCCAGGCGATCGAGATCAAGCCGGCCCGCTAACGAGGCCGCCGGGCGGATGGCTCCATCCGCCCGGCCCGTGCTGCAAGACTGCCCGAAAGCCGGCCCTTCACCAGGCCGGCTTTCGCATTTCCAGTCGCCCCGGCGTCAACCCTCGCGACGCCGGTCAGCCATGCAATGATTCCTATGACAGCGGTTCGCGAGAAGAGTTAGTATATCTGCGTGGCACATCATCAAGCACAGCCCCTGGACCGGCATTTCGCCTGCATGATCGCAGAGCTCCGCGCTGCGCAAGGGCGAGGTGCGTCCGCGCCCATCCAGGTTCTGATCATCGCGGCCCTGATCCGCGTGCTCATGGTTCTCGAGCGCATCTGCCAGGATTGGCAGGCCGGCAAGCTCCCGCCCCCGGCGCACCGCGTCTCCCTGTACCGCCCCGCCGCGTCGCAGGAAGGTGCCATCCCCCTCCGCATCCGCCGCCGCAATTCCCTCTGGCGCGCCTCGCGCGCGCCCACCCCCGATGGCGCCGCGCGCCGCGATTCCGTCCGCCTCCCCGCGGTCGTCCCGGGCCTGGTCACGCCCATGCCCCGCCGTGTCAGGATGACGCCCGGCAGGCTCCGTCACATCCCCATCCGGAAGGCGCTTGCGCCGTGGCGTGCTCTCCGCCCCCCCGATTCTTCAAAATGGCACAAGCTCCCGGCGCAGACCCACACTCTAAATGTTACGATATCATTTCTTTTTGAAAGCTACCGGGGATCCCGCCACATCGGCCGCCGCGCCCGCACGGGATCCAGCAGGGACCAATCCCCCACCTCCACCTCATGCCCCTTCGGAAACGGCGCCCGCGGCTCCAGCCCCAGCGACCGCACCACCCGGTCGTCGCGGTAATAGGCCAGCATCACCAGCCGGCTCAGCACCGCCACATTCGCTTCGCCCTCCGCCTGCAACGCCCGTCCCAACGCCGCCCGCTCGGCCGCCTCCAGCTCCGCCAGCGGCCGCCCCCCTTTGGCCCGCACATGCGCCAGCCCCGCCTCCACCTCGATCCGGTCGTGATCGAGGCTCCCCAGCAGGTCCTTGAAGATCGCCGGATCATCCGCCGCCGGAATACCGAATTTGGCACTCGCCGGCACGATCATCGCCGCCAGGCAGCGCAGATCGTCCACCGCCGCGTCGGAAAGAAAGGGATGCGCCATCGCCTGCCTCAATCGAACAAATTCGCCAGCCGCTGCTTCATCTGGTCGGCGATGTACAGCGCAATCGCCTGGATCGTCGTCGTCGGGTTCACGCCCCCGGAGGTCACGAACACGCTGCCATCCACAATGAACAGGTTCTTCACGTCATGGCACCGCCCCCACTCGTTCACCACGGATCGCGAAGGGTCCGTCCCCATCCGGCACGTCCCCAGCAAATGCCACCCCGCCACCGGCACCGGGCAGGTGATGGAAAGATCGCTCGCCCCCGCCGCCTCCATGATCCGCGTCCCATGCGCCACCCCATGCGCCAGCATCGCCTGGGAATTCTCGCTGATCCGGTAACTGATCTTCGGCGCCGGCACCCCGTGCCCATCCACCAACACGGGATCCAGCGTCACCCGGTTGTGCTCTTCCGGCAAATCCTCGCAGCACACCTCCACCGAGAACCGCCTTCCGGACCAGTGCCGGAACGCCTCGTGATGCCCCTCGCCCCACGGCACCCGTCCCAGCCCCATGTTCTGGATGCCCTCGGTGATCACCTGCACGCCACGCCCGAACTGGAACTCGTAGCCCCGCACGAACCCGCGCGACGCATCGCTCTCGTAGAATTCCTGGCTCCACAGGCACAGCGGCGAGCCGCGATGCCCATCCAGCTTCTCCTCCACATACCCGCTCACCACCGCCCAGGGATGGAACATCAAGTTCCGCCCCACCATCCCCGAGGAATTCGCCAGCCCATCGGGGTGCTTCCCCCCCGCCGAATTCAGTAGCAGCCGCGGCGTGCCCACCCCATTGCACGCCACCACCACCACATGCGCCGGCTGGAAAACCTCGTTCCCATCCCGGTCGTAGTAGATCGCCCCCGTCGCCATGCCGGTCGCGTCATGCGTGATCTCCCGCACCCGGCAGTTCGTCCGCAACTCCACCCCGGCCCGGATCGCCAGCGGCCAATAGGTGATGTCGGTCGACCCCTTCGCCCCCTGCGCGCAGCCCGGCGTGCAGTGGCCGATATTGATGCACGCCGCCCGCCCCTCCCATTCCCGGGTCGCGATCGCCGCCTCGCTCGGCCACCAGTGCCAGCCCAGCTTGTTCATCGCCTCCCCGATCCGCCGCCCCGTCCGCCCCATCGGCAGCGGCGGCATCGGTGGCTCGTGCGGCGGATAGGCCGGATCGCCCGCCATGCCGGAAACCCCGGTCATCCGGTCGTTCAGCGCATAGAATTTCTCCAGCGTGAAGTAGTCGATCGGCCAATCATCGGCCACGCCATCCAGCGTCCGCACCCGGAAGTCGCTCGGATGCAGCCGCGGGAAATGCGCCGTGAACATCACGGTCCCGCCGCCCACCCCGTTGAAATTCACCACCTTGATCGGGCTGTCATCGTCATTCACCGGATAATCCGCAGCCCGCCGTCGCTGGTTCGGCGAGGACGCGAAATCGCTGAACCGCCGCGCCTCCCAGTCTCGCCCGGTGGAGGGGAAGTCGGACGGCTTCTGCCACTCCCCCTGCTCCAGGCAGACAATCCGCATCCGCGTCTCCGCCAAGCTCCACGCCACCGCGGCACCCGAGGCGCCGGAGCCGATGATCAGAACGTCAACCGTGTCCATGCCCACCCCGTACCCGCCACGCCAGCAGCACTGCCGTCGCCACCACCAGCCCCGACGCCATCATGAACGCTGAGCGGAACCCCGCCGTCAGCGCCGCCTCCGCCGGAACCCCCGCCGCCTCCGCCGCCCCTCGCGCCGCGGTGAAGGCCAGCATCAACACCGAAGCCCCCGTCACCGTCCCCAGCGTCCGCGTCATCATCGACAGAGACCCCGCCACCCCGCGCGCCCGGCGGGGCAGGGTGCCCGTCACGATCTCCGAATACGCCACCTGGTACAGCCCC
>JAIXTK010000247.1 GCA_027483995.1 Acetobacteraceae bacterium | reverse complement strand
TCCCCTCACCCGGCACCGGCCTCCATTGGCTGAGGATTTTCGACGCAACGGGCTGCCACGGATCGCGCCGTCGCTGCCAATCCCGGGACCGCATGCCATGCCGGACAGCCGCCAGCCCAGCGAACCCGGTCTCTACCGGATCGTCTATGACAGCGTGGTCCGCCTGCCTTTCGGCGCGGAGGGCGAGCAGGGGATCGAGGCGATCCTGGCAGCGGCACGGGCGCGCAATGCGGCGCTGGGGATCACCGGCGTGCTCTACTACGACGGCGCCTATTTCCTGCAGGTGCTGGAAGGGCCGCAGCCCGGCCTGGCGGAGGTGTTCGCCAGCATCCTGGCCGATGACCGCCATGGCGATGTGCGCATCGTGGAGCGCGGGCCGGTGGCGCAGCGCGGCTTCGCTGGCTGGGACATGGCATGGGTCACGGAAGTGACGGTCGCTGGCATCCTGGCGCACGATCCCGACCTGCCGCCCGTGCGCCCGTTCCGCGGCGCGGAGGTGATGGCCTCCCTGACCCAGGCCTTGGGCCACGCGCCGCGCTGAACGGCAAGCCCCGTTCGCCCACCAGCCACCGCTGCGCGCAATGCAACACTGTCCTGCCACCTTCGCGAAGCTACATGAGTATGCGCTTATTTGTCTTGAAGTGAGCTTTGGGCTCGGGGATCATGAAACGGTTGGAAATCCGACCGAAGGCAGTTGGGGCATGCGCCGTGATGGATGTCGGGACGAATAGGTCGGAAGGGCTGCACCGGATCGTCTACGATAGCGTCGTGGCGGTGCCGTTCGGCGATGCGGGAGACCGGGATATCCGGGCCATTCTGGAGGTTGCCCGCAGCCGCAACGCCGCGCTTGGCGTCACCGGTGCCCTGTTCTGCGACGGCGCCTATTTCGTGCAACTTCTGGAAGGTCCCGCCGAGGCGGTCGAGGCGGTTTTTGCCAGCATACAGGCGGACCCGCGCCATACCGATATCCGCGTGATGGAGCGGGGCCCCGCCGAAACGCGGTGGTTCGCCGCATGGCACATGGCCATGGTGACCGAGGCGCAGGTGGCGCAGATGCGCCGCACCAACCCTGACCTGCCGGCGCTGCAGCCGTACCGCACCGCCGAACTGGTCGCCACCCTGACCGAAGTCCTGGCGCCACACTGGTTGCCGCCGCGCAAGTAGCGCGGCGGCGGCCGGTCAGACCCGCTTCCACTGCACCAGCGTATACGGCGGATCGGCGTCGTCATGCGGTTCGAACACCGCCTCCACTTCCGCGCCAATTTCGACCGCCTGCGCGGGATCGCCGAGCAGGTTGCCGAGCATCCGCACGTTCACGCCATCCAGCTCCACCAGCACGATGATGTAGGGGCCGTGGCCGACCAGCGCCGGGTGCACGGGGTGGTGCGGCTTCTCGTAGCTGTAGATGCGGCCGCGGCCCTTCACCTCCGCCCAGTCGAGGTCGAAGCTGTGGCAGCGGTGGCAGATCCATTCCGGGCCCCACTGGTGGGCACCGCAGCCGCGGCATTTCTGGATCATCAGCTTGCCCTGGCGGGTGCCGTCCCAGAAAGGCTGGGACAGTCCATCGGGGGCTGCGGTGGGGGCGGCGAGGCCCTTGGGGAGATACGTCGTGCTCACAGCGAGGCCTCCGAGCCCAGGATGAGGGAGCTGACGGGGGTGACCATGGGGCCGCCGATGACGATGGCGGTATCCCGCTTCTTGCTCTGGTTGATCGCGGTGCCGCGGATCTGGCGCACCGCTTCGATCACCAGTTCCAGCCCGTGCATGTAGCATTCGGCCAGATTTCCGCCGGAGGTGTTGAGCGGCATGTTGCCCAGCGGGGCCTTGAGGTTCTCGGGCGTGAGCACCTCGTTCGCCTCTTCCGCCTTGACCAGCCCGTGCTCCACCAGGCTCATCAGCACGCCGCCCGTGAAGTTCTCGTAGCACTGCACGATGTCGATCTCGGCCGGGCTCAGCTTGGCCATGTCGTACATCCGCGGTGCCAGCGCCTTGAAGTGGCTGCCGGGATAGTCCGGCATGTTGTGCACCGGGGCGGCGCTGCGGTGGTCGCCACCCTGGCCGCAGGCGAGCAGGTAGGCCGGCGTGTTCTTGTAGTCCTTCGCCCGATCGGCGGGCACCACCACCACGGCGGCCGCGCCGTCGTTCTCCTGGCAGCAATCATACAGGTGGAAATGCGGCTCGATGATCCAGCGCGAGGCATCGTAGCCTTCCGGCGTCAGCGGCCGGCCCTTCATCACCGCGTTGGGGTTGTTCTGCGCGTGGTGGTAGCAGGCCAGCGAGATCGCCCGCAGCGCGCTGTCGTTGATGCCGTGCATGGCCATGAAGCGCGTGACCTTCATGGCGAACATCTGCGCCGGCGACATCAGGCCATAGGGCACGGTGAAGCTTTGCTCGCCGCCCACCGTGGCCACCGGGGCGCCGCGGCCGTAGCGGGCATACTGGCCCTGGGCCAGCGAGCGGAAGGCGATGACGCAATCGGCCATGCCGGTGGCAACCGCCGCCCCTGCATTGCCGACCGCGCCGCACACGCCGCCACCGCCGCCGCCCCAGAACATGTTGGAGAAGCGCAGCGCCTTCACGCCGAGAGCGGCCGCCAGACGCGGCCCGTCGCTGCGGTCGCCGCCGTAGCTGGCGAAGCCATCCACATCATGCGGGGAAATGCCGGCATCCTCGCAGGCGCGCACGATGGCCTGCAGTGCCAGCTTGAACTCGCTGTCCGGCGACTTGCCGTGGCGGTAATAGGTGGTCTCGCCGATACCGACGATCGCGACCGTACCGCGCAATGTTCTTTCGGCCATTTCGCTCCCATCCCGTCTTGTTGGGGGGATGCTACGGGCGATGGGTGCGGGGATGCAATGCGGGTTGGCGGGCAGGCGAAGCAAGCGAATGAAGCGAAGCAAGCGAAGTGGTCACAGAGGACACGGAGGGCCACGGAGGACACCGAGAACACGAGCGGAGGAACCTGCGACGAGGACGGCGCATCGGGGTTGATGGGCGTACCGCTTCTCCGTGGTCTCCGTGGTCTCCGTGTCCCTCTGTGTCCTCTGTGACCGCTTCGCTTTCCTTCCTGTCTCCGCGGGTTCACAAGGTCGGCCCGGCGCCCTAGGTTCGCGCATCGAGTGTCATGCGGAGGAAACAATGGCCGGGATCGTCGAAGGCAAGGTTGTGGTGGTCACGGGCGCCGGTGGCGGCATCGGGCGCGAGATCGCGGTCATGATGGCCGGCGAAGGCGCCAAGGTCGTCATCAATGATATCGGCGTGTCCGTCACGGGCGATGGCGGCTCCTCCACCCCGGCGGAGCAGACCAAGGCGATCATCGAGCAGCGCGGCGGGCAGGCGGTGATCAACACCGAGAGCGTGTCCACCTGGAATTCCGCCAAGCGCATCGTGCAATGCGCGCTGGACACCTATGGCCGCATCGACGGCGTGGTGAACAATGCCGGCATCCTGCGCGACGTGATCTTCCACAAGATGACCGAGGATGACTGGAACTCGGTGATCAACGTGCATCTCTCCGGCGCGTTCTACGTCTCCCGCGCCGCGGCGGAATACTACCGCAAGCAGGAGAGCGGCACCTTCGTACACATGTCCTCCACCTCTGGCCTCATCGGCAATTTCGGCCAGGCGAACTACTCGGCGGCGAAGCTGGGCATCACGGCGCTATCCAAGTCCATCGCGCTGGACATGATGCGCTACAATGTGCGCAGCAACTGCATCGCGCCCTTCGCCTGGAGCCGCATGACGGGCTCGATCCCCGTGAACACGCCGGAGCAGAAGGCGCGGCTGGAAAAGATCCAGCAGATGACGCCGGACAAGAACGCGCCGATGGCGGTGTTCCTCACGTCGGACCGCGGCGCCGGCGTCTCGGGCCAGATCTTCGCCACGCGGCACAACGAAGTGTTCCTGATGTCCTCCTCGCGCCCGGTACGCGGGGTGCACCACGAAGGCGGCTGGACGCCGACGCAGGTGGGCGACATCGCGATCCCGGCGCTGAAGGGCAGCTTCATGCCGCTCGATCGGAGCGGCGAGGTGTTTACCTGGGATCCCGTGTAAGGAAGGAAGCGGTTCTTTTTTGAAAAAAGAACCAAAAAACTTTTGATTGTTGCGACGGCTTCCGCCGCCCGGGGTGATGCTCCGAGCGGCGGAACTGCGAATAAATGAAGTTTTTTTGCTTCTTTTTGTTCACAAAAAGAAGACTCTTGCTTGGAGGCCTTCATGCGCCTGCTGCTGATCCAACCCTACACCTTCCCCGAAACCTCGGCGCTGTATGCCCCCCCGGCCGACGCCTCCCGCGAGGCGCGGCTGATCAACTTCGAGGATTACGGGCATTTGCTGCGGGGCCTGGACTGGGATGTGCATCCCGGCCCGGTGGGCCCGTTCGGGGATTCCTTCGTGGAAACGCGCGAGGAGTTCGCCATCGTGGGCGCCATGCGCCTGCCGATCGTGCGTGAGGTGTGCGCGTCTGGCCGCTGGGATGCGGTGGTGCTGCTGGGCGGCGGCGATCCCGGGTTCATTGAGGCGCGGGAGATCGGGCAGCGCTTTGGCGTGCCGGTGGTGGCGTGCGCGCATGCGCAGATGGTGGTGGCAGGGATGCTGGGGCACCGGTTCAGCGTGCTGGACGTGACGGAGGTGCACAACGCGCAGATGGCGGAGCTGGTGGTGCGCTACCGGATGGTGGAGCACTGCGCCAGCGTGCGCTGCATCGATGCACCGCTACCGCGGCCGTCCCGCCCGGGCGCGGGGAACGTGCAGTCGGCCAAGGCGGTGGTGGCGGCGGGCGGCACCAGCGAGTGGCTGGAGCGCGCAGTGGCGGAGGCGGTGGCGGCGATCGAGGAGGATGGGGCGGAGAGCCTGATCCTGGGGTGTTCGGCGATGTACTGGATGCGCCCGCATATCGAACGCCGGCTGCGTGAGATGGGGTGGGAGGCCCCGGTGCTGGAGGGCTACCGCTGCGCGATCGAGATGGCCAGGCTGTTGGCAAACCTGGGTGTTTCGGTGAGTGGCGTGGCGTTCCCGCGCGATAACGCGCAGCGGGTGCGGCGGCGCAAAAGGGTCTAGCGCCCTTTACCCTCTATTCACCGATGGCGCTGCACTGTGCCGGGGATGAGTGAGGAGTCGCGCATGTCATTCTCTGGAAGCGGAAACTGGTCTCGCGGCGGAAACCGCAACCAGGGGCTGGTGCCGATGACGGTGCTGGTGCCGGAGCAGAACCATGCCGCGATGATGGGCCAGACGGACCCCGCGGTGGCGCTGGGCGTGCTGTATGACGAGGCGATGGCCCGGTTCGATGCGTTCTGCTTCTGGTATGGCAAGCCGGCCCGGTCGATCGCTGGAATGCGCGAAGTGGCCAAGCGCCTGGAAGCCTATGGCAGCCCCGAGGCACTGCGCCTGGCGCGCGAAGTGCGCGAGACCCTGGCGGACTGAGTCCAGACTGCCCGCACCCCGGGTTTGCGTGCCCCGGGTTTGCGCGTTTGGCGCGATGGGGCAATCTGTGCGGCGAAGGAGTGCCGCATGACCGAGACCACCCCGCCCTCCATGCCCCCAGCCCAGGCTGCCGAGAAACCCGCGCCTGTGGTGCCGAAGCCGGCGGCGAGCCTGCTGGTGCTGCGCGTGGCACCGGTGAGCCGCAAGGCAGAGGTGCTGATGGGTATGCGCGGCGCCAAGCACAAATTCATGCCCAACCGCCTGGTGTTTCCCGGCGGGCGGGTGGATCCCGAGGACCACGGCGTGGCACCGGCGAGCGAGATGCCGGAGCTCACTTGGCTGCGGCTGCTGCGCGGTGCCGATGAATCCCTGGCGCGCGCCATCGGCATCGCCGCGGCCCGCGAGCTGGACGAGGAAACGGGGCTGACGCTGGGCGCGCCGCCGTTCCTGCATGGGCTGGATTACCTCTGCCGCGCGGTCACCCCGGAATCCTCGCCGATGCGCTTCGATGCCCGCTTCCTGGTGGTGGATGCGGAGCATGTGACCGGCACGCTGGCCGGTTCCGGCGAACTGGAAAACCTCAGCTGGTACGACGTGGCCGAGGCGCTGGAGATGGTCGGCCAGCCCACCAAGGGCGTGCTGCGGCACCTGGTGGACTGGATGGCGATGGACCCCGGCGCGCGGGCGGTGCGGGATGTGGTCTCCACCATGCGCGAGCGCGACTGGGAACCGGAATAGGGGGCCTAGGCTTCGGCCTGGGCCAGAAGCCAGGTACGCACCGCGGGGTCCATGGACAAGCCGGCGGCGTGGCGGAAGGCGGCCTGCGCCTCTGCCCGGCGGCCGAGCAGGGTCAGGGCGCGGGCCCGGCAGGCCCACCAGGGCTGGTAGTCGGTCGCCGCCAGCGCATCGAGCAGCGCGAGGGATGGGGCGGGATCGCCGGCTTCGGCCAGCGCGGCGGCGCGGGCGACCTGCACGCCGACGGTGGGCGAAAGCTGCGCGAGCAGGCCGTACAGGGCGACGATGGCCTGCCAGTCGGTCTGGCCGGTGGCGGCGCGCTGGGCATGCACGGATTGGATCGCCGCCTCCAGCTGCAGCCGGCCGGGGGTGGCCGCCCGCGCGGCCTCGCGCAGCAATGCCTCGGCCTCTTGCATCATCGGGCGGTGCCACAGCGCCGTGTCTTGCCGGGCGAGCGGCACGAAGGCGCCGGACCCGCCTCGCCGGGCGGGGCGGCGGGCCTCGCAATGCAGCATCAGGGCCAGCAGCCCCTTGGCCTCGGCGGCGTCAGGCAGCAGGGCGACCACGAGCCGGGCGAGCCACACCGCTTCCTCGGCCAGGCCGACATGGCGGGATTCGGCGGCGAAGGCCTCATCCCAGCCGGTGCCATAGGCGGCGTAGATGGTGCGCAGCACCCCATCGAGCCGCGGCGGCAGGTCGGCGGGGGCGGGCAGGGCGAAGGCGATGCCGGCGTCGCGGATCTTGGCCTTGGCGCGCACCAGGCGCTGGCCCATGGCGGCGGGCGGCACCAGGAAGCTGGCGGCGATGCGCGCAGCATCCAGGCCGAGCACGGCCTGCAGCATCAGCGGCGCCTGGATGGCGGGGTCGATCGCGGGATGGGCGCAGACGAAGAGCAGGTTCAGCCGGCGGTCCGGCGTGGCGCCGGCGGGGTCGCCTTGCGCCTCCTCGGCCAGCTGGGCGAGGGCAGTGGCGGCGGCGCTGCGCACCTTGGCGTGGCGGGCACGGTGGCCGAGCACGCGGCGCGCGGTGGTGAGCAGCCAGGCTTCCGGCTGCGCGGGAATGCCGCGCGCCGGCCAGGTTTCCAGCGCCAGGCGGAAGCCCTCGGCCAGCGCATCCTCCGCCGCGGCAACATCGCGGGAGCGGGCGGCGAGCAGGGCGACGAGCCGCCCGTAGGACTCGCGCGCCGCCCGCTCCGCGGCCCGGCCAGCTTCGACCGGAGTTGGCACCGTTACTGCGGCATCGGTGGCATCACCGGCCGCACCTCGGTGCTGGCGTAGCTGGCCGAGGGGCTGCGGGCGGCCCATTCTAGCGCGGTGTCGAGGTCCGGCACTTCCACGATGAAGTAGCCGCCCACCTGTTCCTTGCTGTCGGCATAGGGGCCATCCTGCACGGCCCCATCCTGCAGGGAGCGCACGCCGTTGCGCACGCGCACGATGGTGCCGGTTTCCGGCGGCATCAGGCCGTTGCCGTGCATGATGATGCCGGCCTTGGCCATGGCGTCGATATAGGCGGCCCAGGCGCCCATATGGGCCGGCGCCCGGGCGGGATCGCTGCGCAGGGCGAAGTCGCGGGCGGTTTCGTTGAAGAGGATCATGTACTGCATGGGTCGGCTCCGTTCGGGTAGGGCGCCGGCTTTCCGGCGCCTGACCTGATGAGCCGCAGGGTGCCGCCATTTCGACAGGCAGCCGAAGAAAAAAGAAGGGGCGGCCCGTGGCGGGGCCGCCCCTTCTGGTGATGCCTGTGGCGGGAGGTCAGACCTCTTCGTCGGACCCCGCATCGGACCAGCCGCTATCGGCCTGCTGCCAGCCGCCGTCCTGGGCGCTGTCCTGGGCGGTGTCCTGGTAGCTCGTGGGCTGCTGCCAGCCGCCATCCTTGGGTTCGCCGCCCTGGGCGTAGGGGTCGCTGGTGGGGTTGGTCCAGGGCGAGCTGGCCGCCCCCGAGGCCGCGCTGGCGGCATGGGCGGCACCGCCGCCGGAGAAGGCGTTCATCAGCATGTTGCCCACCACCATGCCGCCGGCCACGCCGGCCGCGGTGGTGAGTGCCGTACCGAGAAAGCCGGAGCCGCCGCCCTGCTGGAACATGCCGGGCTGGTAGCCGGGCGCGTAGGTCGGCTGCGGCGGGGGCATGGTGCGCGCCTGCGGCGGCGGGGGCGGAGCAGACTGGCGCCCGCCGAACAGCCCGCCGAACAGCCCGCGCGAGGGCTGCGGCTGCTGGGCCGCGGCACCCCAGGGGGAGCCAGCCTGGACCTGCGGCTGGCCGTAGCCCTGCTGGCCGTAACCCTGCTGGGCACGCGCCTGCTCCAGCTCCCATTGCAGGCGGTTGATGCTGTTCTGCGCCTCGGCCAAGGCGTGCTCCTGCACGAACGCCATCTGCGTCAGGCGGTAGCGCGCATCGGGGTAGCGCTGCATCAGCTCGGCGATCAGCGCATCCGCCTCCCGATCGACAGGCGGCTGCGCCTGCTGGGCGGGCAGGGTGCTGGGCACCGAGCCGGGCGCGCGCACCGGGGTGCCGGCCACGCGCTGGATGAACTGGGTGATGAGGTCGCGTTCCTCGTTGGTCATCTGAATCCCTGTGCGGTTCCGGTTGCGGAAAGCAGTCGAACCTCCCCCGGATGTGGCCCGGCGGCTTGGGCGGTTCAAGTTACATCCTGCTCATCGCGGGCTCATGATTCCTGCCGGCGCTTCTCTTTGCTGCGCTGCGGCACTAGTGTGCGCCCGATTCCTTCCCGCAGGCGGACGATGACGCGATCTTCCTTGAGTTTTCAGGACCTTATCCTGAAGCTGCACGGCTTCTGGGCCAGGCAGGGCTGCGTGATCCTGCAACCCTACGATGTGGAGATGGGGGCGGGCACGTTTCACCCGGCCACCACGCTGCGCGCCCTGGGGAAAAAGCCCTGGGCGGCCGCCTATGTGCAGCCGAGCCGCCGGCCGTCCGACGGGCGCTATGGCGAGAACCCGAACCGGCTGCAGCACTACTACCAGTATCAGGTGATCATGAAGCCCTCGCCGGCCGATGCGCAGGCGCTGCTGCTGGAGAGCTATCGCGAGATCGGGCTGGACCCGAAGCTGCACGATTTCCGCTTCGTGGAGGATGACTGGGAAAGCCCGACGCTGGGTGCCTGGGGCCTGGGCTGGGAAGTGTGGTGCGACGGCATGGAGGTCGGCCAGTTCACCTATTTCCAGCAGGTTGGCGGCATTCCGGTGGATCTGCCGAGCTTCGAGATGACCTACGGCCTGGAACGCCTGGCGATGTACGTGCAGGACGTGGAGCGGGTGTACGACCTGGATTTCAACGGGCGCGGGGTGAAATACGGCGACGTGTTCCTGCGGGCGGAGAAGGAATACAGCGCCCACAACTTCGAACACGCCGACACCGCGATGCTCGGCCGCCACTTCGAGGATGCGGAGCGCGAATGCGACGCCCTGCTGGGCGAGAAACTGGCGCTGCCGGCCTACGACCAGTGCATCAAGGCAAGCCACCTGTTCAACCTGCTGGACGCCCGCGGCGTGATCAGCGTGGCGGAGCGGGCGAGCTATATCGGCCGGGTGCGCACGCTGGCGAAGGGCTGCTGCGAGGCGTGGCTGGCGGGGGAGCAGGCGGCCTGAGGGCGAATTGGCATGACGCGGCACCGCCGGAGGCGTATTCTACCGTGCGGATGGAGAATTCTACCATGGGCTCCCAGCTGAACATCAAGAGCGACGATGCCTATGCGCTGGCCTCCCGGCTGTCGGAACTGACGGGCGAAAGCCTGACAACGGCAGTGACGACGGCACTGAGGGAGCGGCTGGAGCGTGAGGAGCGGCTGCGCGTGGCCGCGGAGGCGGAACGCCAGGCGCTGATCGCCGAGGTGCTCGCGCTCGGGCATGAACTTCGACGCCACGTGGAGCCGGGGACATCGAGCGCCGACCACGAGGATGTCTATGGCGCGGACGGAATGCCGCAGTGATCGTCGATGCATCCGCCATCCTGGCCATCGCCCTGGTCGAACCCGAGGCGCCGCGCATGCTGGATGCGATCACCCGCGCCCAGCGGCCCCGTATCCCGGCGCCAACCTGGGTTGAGGCTGCGATGGTGATCGACCGAAGGGGCGATCGGGAGGCGGACCGGATCTTCCGGCTGATTGCCGACAAGGTGCGCCTGGAGGTTTGCCCGATGAACGCGGCTCATGCGCAGGAGGCTCGCCGGGCCTGGGCCGCCTACGGCCGAGCCCGGCACCGGGCCCGGCTGAATTTCGGCGACTGCATGGTCTATGCCGTCGCCAAGGTCGAGGGTGAACGGCTGCTCTTCAAGGGCGACGACTTCATCCACACCGACATCGAACCCGCGCTGAAGGACTGACACGTTGCCTGAGCTATTCATCGAACTGTTCAGCGAGGAAATCCCCGCGCGCATGCAGGCGCGGGCGGCTGAGCAACTTCAAATTCTCGTGTCGGGCACGCTAGGACCGCTTGTCGACAAAAATGTGCAGCCCGTGACCTATTGGGGAGCAAGGCGAATAGCGTTGCGGCTTCAGGTTTATCCAGAATTGCCATCTGTCCATACCGTGGCTCGTGGCCCGAAGGTGGGTGCGCCGGAAGCTGCGCTGTTAGGGTTTTTGAAGAAGCATGGTGCCGACAAAAATGACCTGACGCAGCAGGATGGGTATTTCGTTGTCGAAGTATCATCGCCTGCAGTCAAAGCAGCTGGCGCAATCGCGCGGGAACTTCCTGGTATATTGAGAAGGCTTCCCTGGCCGAAATCGATGCGCTGGGGCGGGACCTCGGGCTTCACCTGGGTGCGGCCGCTGCGCCGGATCACCTGCGTGCTGGATGGCGCGGTGGTGTCGTTCGACCTGCGGGACGGCGCGGATGACGGGCATGGCCTGGTCTCCGGCAACCAGACCGAGGGCCATCGTTTCCATGCCCCGGGGGCCTTCACCGTCACCTCCTGCGCGCAATGGGCCGAGGAACTGATGACCCGCCAGGTGGTGGTGCAAGCCGCCGAGCGGAAGCGCATGATCGCCGAGGGCCTCGCCGGGCTGGCCTCGACGCGCGGGCTGGCGGTGCTGGAAGACCAGGGGCTGCTGGACGAGGTGGCCGGCCTGGTGGAATGGCCGGTGCCGCTGATCGGCGCGATCGATCCCGCCTACATGGATCTGCCGCCGGAAGTGATGCAGGTCTCCATGCGCGTGAACCAGCGCTACTTCGCCCTGCGCGACGCGCTGGGAAGGGCGGCGCCATTCTTCGCCTTCGTCGCCAATATCGAAGCCGGTGACGGCGGCCGCGCCATCATCGCCGGCAATGAGCGCGTGCTGCGGGCCCGCTTCGCCGATGCGCGCCATTTCTGGGACCTGGACCGGCACGCCACCCTGGCCAGCCGGGTGGCGGCGCTCGAAGGGATCACCTTCCACGCCAAGCTCGGCACGCAGGGCGCGCGGGTGAAGCGGCTGGTCGCACTGGCCGGCAAGCTGGCACCGCTGGTGGGCGCCGACGTGGCGCTGGCCGAACGCGCGGCGCTGCTGGCCAAGGCGGACCTCACCACCGGCATGGTGGGCGAGTTTCCGGAACTGCAGGGCGTGATGGGCGGCTACTACGCCACGCACGATGGCGAGAACCCGGCAGTGGCGGCGGCGGTGCGCGACCACTATTTGCCCAAGGGTCCAGGCGACGGCCTGCCGGAGAACCCGGTGGGCACGGCGGTGGCACTGGCGGACAAGCTGGACCAGATCGTCTCGTTCTTCGCGGTGGGCGAGAAGCCGACCGGCTCGGGCGACCCCTTCGCGCTGCGCCGCGCGGCGCTGGGCATCATCCGCATCCTGCGCGAGGGCACGATCCGCCTGGGCCTGCGCGAGGCGGCCGGCTGGGCCGCCGGCGACGCCAATGCCGCGGCGGTGCCCGAAGTGCTGGACTTCCTCCTCGACCGTCTCCGCGTCCAACTACGCGCCGACGGCGCCCGCCACGACGTGCTGAACGCCGTGCTCGGCGCAGGCGCCGATGACGACATCGTGCGCCTGTTGGCGCGCACCGCGGCGGTCAGCGAGTTCCTGGCCACGGAGGCCGGCACCAACCTGCTCGCCGCCTCGCGCCGTGCCGCCAACATCCTGCGCATCGAAACCAAGAAGGACGGCCGCGAGTTCGATGGCGCCATCGACTCCGCGCTGCTGGAGGAAGCCGCCGAGCGCGACCTGGCGCTTGCCATCGGGCAGGTGGGGCCGGAGGTGGCAACGGCCATTGGCGACGAAAGATTCACCGATGCCATGGCATCCCTCGCCGCGTTGCGCGGCCCGGTCGATCAATTCTTCGACATGATCCTCGTCAACGCCGAGCGGCCGGAATTGCGCCAGAATCGGCTGCGATTGCTGTTCCATCTGCGGGCGGCCATGAACATGGCGGCCGATTTCTCACGCATCGAGGGCTGATCTTCATGAGCCAGACCATCTCCAAGTGGGTGTACAGCTTCGGCGCCGGGGCCAATGAAGGCACCGTCGACATGCGCAACCTGCTGGGCGGCAAGGGCGCCAACCTGGCGGAGATGGCCCGCATCGGCCTGCCGGTGCCGCCGGGCTTCACCATCACCACCGAGGTGTGCACGGCCTTCTACGACAACGACCGGCAATACCCCGCCGAACTCCAAAGCCAGGTGCGCGCGGCACTGGCCAAGGTGGAGCAGGCGGTGGGGCTGGAATTCGGCTCGCAATCCAACCCGCTGCTGGTCTCCGTCCGCTCCGGCGCGCGGGTTTCCATGCCGGGCATGATGGATACCGTGCTGAACCTCGGCCTCAACGACGCCTCGGTGCAGGGGCTCGCGGCCCTCTCGGGCGATGCCCGTTTCGCGT
>JAIXTK010000445.1 GCA_027483995.1 Acetobacteraceae bacterium | reverse complement strand
GAAGCCGATCGGGGGGCTCATGGGCGGGGCTTTCGGGCAGGGGCGGGCGCGAGGCCCTCGCTTGCGGCGAAGGGGGTGAGCAGGGTGCGGATATCGGTGGCCGGGGCACGGGCGAGCACGGCGCGTTCGGCGACGGCTTGCAAATGGGCATCCATCAGCGCGGCGGCGCGGGCGGCGTCGTCGTTTTCCAGGGCGGCGAGGATCTGGCTGTGTTCGGAGATGGCGCATTCCGGGGAGTGCGGGCGGCCATAGACGGAAAGGATGAGGGCGCAGCGCGAGGAGACCTCGCCGATATAGCGCTCCAGCAGGGCGTTGCCGGTCATTTGCGCCAGCAACAGGTGGAACTCGCCGGCGAGGCGGATGGATTCCGGGCCGCCGCGGGCGCGGGCCTCGTCCTCAAGGGCGATGTGGTCGCGCAGCAGGGCGCATTGCTGGGGTGAGAGGCGGCCGGCGAGGCGTTCCATCATCTGGCGTTCGAGGCCGCGGCGGACCTCGAAAGCGTCGTGCGCTTCCTCCAGCGTCGGCAGGGCGACGGCGGCACCGCGGTTGGGGACGATCTCCACCAAGCCCTCGATGGCCAGGCGGGTCAGGGCCTCGCGCACCAGGGTGCGGGAGACGCCGAAGCGTTCGCCGATCGCGTCCTCCGGCAGCTTGGTGCCGGCGCGCAGGGCCTGCTCGATGATGGCCCGGCGCAGGGCACGGTAGACCGCCTGGGCACGGGCGCCGGCTGGGAGCGGTGCGTCGGCGTGGCGGGGCATGGCGAGGTGGCGGGGCTCCTGGGGGGATTTCGCTTGTCGACCGGGATTGTATGCAATACGCTTCCCCATCTGCATGCAAGCATGCTGCGTAAATAAGCGCAATGTGCGTCTCAAATGGGCTGATGACCGAAAATTGGGCGCATGGCGCCAAGCAGGGGGTTCATATGCTGCGTTCGCTGGGTCGGATAGGTGCCGCGGGTCGTCGCGGATGGCTGATGGGAGCCGCAGTGGCGCTCGGGCTGGCGGCCTTCGGGGCGGCGCCGGCCGAGGCGCAGCAGGGCAAGGTGCTGAAATGGGGCGCGGCGCGCGAGATCGCCTCGCTGGACCCGTATTCCTTCGGTGACACCTTCACGCTCGCCACGCTGAACCACGTGTACGAGGGGCTGGTGCGCTACACTGGCGAACTGGGCATCGAGCCGGCGCTGGCCGAAAGCTGGGAGACCGTTTCCCCCACCGTGTGGCGCTTCAAGCTGCGCCGCGGCGTGGCGTTCCATGGCGGGGAGGCGTTCACCGCCGATGACGTCGTCGCCTCGCTGGAGCGGGTGAGCCACGAGACCTCGCCGCTGAAGGGCAACCTGCCGGCGTACAAATCCTCGCGGAAGATCGACGACCACACGGTGGAGATCGAGGTCACCGGGCCGTATCCGCTGCTGCTGAACGACCTGACCAACATCTTCATCCTGTCCAAGACCTGGATGGAGAAGAACAACGCGCTGCTGCCGACCGATAGCGGCAAGGGCATCAAGGGCTACGCGACGGACAACGCCAACGGCACCGGGCCGTTCATGGTGGAATCGCGCCGGCCGGATGCGCGCACCGTGTTCGTGGTGAACCCGAAGTGGTGGGACAAGCCGCAGCACAATCTGGCGCGGATCGAGTTCACGCCGATCGCCTCCGCCGCGACGCGGGTGGCGGCGATGCTCTCGGGCGAGATCGACTTCACCAACGTGGCACCGCTGCAGGACCTGCCGCGGCTTTCGGCCGCACCGGGCGTGAAGGTGATGCAGAGCAGCGAGCTGCGCACCGTGTATTTCGCCATGAACCTGAAGGACACGCTGCCGAACAGCGACGTGAAGGACCGCAACCCGTTCAAGGACGTGCGGGTGCGTGAGGCGCTGTACCGTGCCATCGACATCGATGCGGTCCAGCGGCGTGCGATGCGCGGCCTGTCGCGCAACACTGGCGCGGTGGTGGCCCCGGCCATCCCCGGCTACACCCCGGCGCAGGATGTGCGCCTGCCCTTCGATCTCGATGGGGCCAAGAAGCTGCTGGCCGATGCCGGCTTCCCGAACGGGTTCGGCTTCACGCTGAACTGCGTGAGCGACGGCCTGGTGAACGAGGAAGAGTTCTGCCAGGCGGTGGCGGCGATGTGGACGCGGGCGGGGCTGAAGGTGACGCTGGATCTCGCGCCGCGCAGCCAGCAGACGCCGAAGCGCGTGAAGGGCGAGTTCGACGTGATCTCCTTCGGTTGGGCCAATGAGCCGATGATCGACGCCTACTCGATCCTGATCCAGGTGGTGCGCAGCAAGAGCGGCACCGGCGGCGTGTTCAACTGGGGCGATTGGGGCCGCGCGGACATGGATGCGCTGATCGATGCCGCCGGCGTGGAGCTGGACCGGCCGAAGCGCATCGCGCTGATGAGCCAGGCGCTGGATATCCTGAAGCGCGAGCACCTGTTCATTCCGCTGCACCAGCAGCCGATGGCCTGGGCGATCCGCGGCAACGTGGCCACCATGGTGCAGGCCAACGACAACAAGCCGCGGCTGTGGCTGACGAAGATGAACTGAGGATGCGTGGAATAGGGAAGCGGGCGCCATGCTCGCCTTCCTGATCCGCCGGCTGCTGAACGCGGCGGGGGTGATGCTCACCGTCGCGTTCCTCGCCTTCATGATCTTCCGCTTCGTGGGCGATCCCGTGGAGCTGATGCTGAACGAGCAATCGACCCAGGCACAGCGCGACGAGCTGCGCGTGCGGCTGGGGCTCGATCGCAGCTTTCCGCTGCAATATCTAAGCTTCGTGGCCAATGCGGCGAAGGGCGAATTCGGCATCTCCTATCGCAACCAGCAGGATGTGATCGTGCTGATTGCGGAGCGTTTGCCGGCGACGCTGGAGCTGGTGCTGGTGGCGACCGTGCTTTCGCTGGCCATCGGGATTCCGCTGGGGGTGTACACCGCCATCGCGCGCAATTCCCTGGGGGCGCAGCTGTTGCAGTTCGGCTCGGTGCTGGGTGTTTCGCTGCCGAGTTTTGCCGTGGGGATTTTGCTGATCCTGGTGTTCTCCGTGACGCTGGGCTGGCTGCCGGCCTTCGGGCGCGGGGAGGTGGTGCAGATCGGCTGGTGGAGCACGGGGCTGCTGACGCCGGGCGGGCGAATGGCGCTGATCCTGCCGGGGATTACGCTGTCGCTGTTCCAGATCACGCTGGTGATGCGCCTGGTGCGGGCGGAGATGCTGGAGACACTGCGAACGGATTTCATCCGCTTCGCCCGGGCACGCGGGTTGCGCGCCTGGGCGGTGAATGTGCGCCACGCGCTGCGCAACTGCCTGATGCCGGTCATCACCGTCACGGGCCTGCAGATCGGCAACCTGATCGCCTTCGCGCTGGTGACCGAGACGGTGTTCCAGTGGCCGGGCATGGGGCTGCTGTTCGTGCAGGCCGTGACCTTCGTGGATATCCCGGTGATGGCGGCCTATCTGATGCTGGTGAGCTTCGTGTTCGTGGCGCTGAACACGCTGGTGGATATGGCTTATGCCGTGGTGGACCCGCGGCTGCGGCAGGACAGCGTGAAGCATGGCTGAAGGTGCAGTCAGCCGCTGGCTGGGCAGCGACATGGGGCTTTCGTTCCGCGCCTCGCCGGTGGCGGTGGCCTCGCTGGTGGTGCTGGTGCTGGTGGCACTCAGCGCGCTGCTGGCGCCGGTGATCGCGCCGCAGAACCCGTATGACCTGAAGCAGGTGTTCATCGACAAGGCGGAGATCCCGCCGATCTGGACACGCGATGGGGAGTGGCCGTTCCTGCTGGGCACGGACCCGCAGGGGCGCGACGTGCTCTCCTCCATCCTGTACGGCACGCGCATGTCCCTGCTGATCGGCGTGGCGGCAGTGGCGGCGAGCATGTCGATCGGCGTTTCGATCGGGCTGGCAGCGGGGTTCCTGGGCGGCTGGGTGGATAATCTGCTGATGCGGATCGCCGATACGGTGCTGTCGATCCCGACGCTGCTGGTGGCGATTCTGGTGAGTGCCGTGGCGCGCGCGCTGCTGCCGCCGGGGCTGCGCGAGCCGTTCGCGGCGGTGATCCTGGTGGCATCCATTTCGCTCACCGGCTGGGTGCAGTACGCGCGCACGGTGCGGGCTTCCACGATGGTGGAGCGGCGTAAGGAGTATGCGCAGGCGGCGCGGATCATCGGCGTTTCCTCGGCGCGGATCATGCGGCGGCACATTCTGCCGAATACGCTGACGCCGGTGCTGGTGGCGGCCACGCTGAACCTGGGGCTGGCGATCCTGGCGGAGGCGACCTTGTCGTTCCTGGGTGTGGGCATGCCGATCACGCAGCCCTCGCTGGGGGCGCTGATCCGCATCGGCAACCAGTATCTGTTTTCCGGCGCCTGGTGGCTGGTGGTGTTCCCGTCGGTGCAGCTGGGGCTCATCGTGCTGTCGGTGAACCTGCTGGGCGACTGGCTGCGCGACGCCCTCAACCCGAAGCTCAACTGAACCGGCGACGAGACCGGTGGAGGAAAAACCGATGGCTGGCGCTTCCCTTTTGATCCGCAACGGCCGCCCGATGGGCAAGGCGGTGGCGGACGTGCTGGTGACCGATGGCGTGATTGCGGCGATCGGGCCGAGCCTCACAGCGCCCCCGGGCGTGGCGGTGGAGGATGCCGGCGGGGCGCTGGTGCTGCCGGGCCTGGTGGAGGCGCATACGCATCTGGACAAGTCGCTCTGGGGCATGGGCTGGCGGCCGAACGATGCCGGGCCTTCGCTGCTCGACAAGATCGACAACGAGCGCAAGCTGAAGCGCGAGCTGAACATCGACCCGGCGCGGCAGAGCGCGCGGCAGGCGGCCGTCTCCTCCGCCAACGGTTCCACCCATATCCGCAGCCATGTGGATGTGGACACGGATCATGGGCTGTGGGGCATCGAGGGCGTGATGGCCACGCGGGATACCTGGCGCGAGGTGATCGACATCGAGCTGGTGGCGTTTCCGCAATCCGGCCTGATGCGCCGGCCGGGAACGCTGGAGCTGATGGATGCCGCGCTCGCGGCGGGGGCGGAGATCGTCGGCGGGATCGACCCGTGCGGCATCGACCGCGACCCCAAGGGGCAGCTCGATGCCGTGTTCGCGCTGTGCCAGAAGCATGGCAAGCCGCTCGATATCCACCTGCATGAGCCCGGCGAGATGGGCGCGTTCTCGATGGACTTGATCTTCGAGCGCACCCGCGCTCTGGGCATGAAGGGGCAGGTGGTGATCAGCCATGCCTTCTGCCTCGGCACGCCGGACCCCGCTTTGGTGAACCCGCTGATCGATGCGATCGCGGAACTCGATATCGGCATCATGACCACGGCTTCAGCCAGCCGCCCGGTGCCTGCGGTGAAGCCGCTGCTGGCGCGCGGCATTCGCGTGTGCTCCGGCAGCGACGGGATCCGCGACACCTGGGGGCCATACGGGACGGCGGACATGCTGGAGCGCGCGATGCTGATCGGCATGCGCAACAACTTTCGCCGCGACGAGGAGGTGGAGCTGGGTTTCCATGTCTGCACCCAGGGCGGGGCGGATGTGATGCGCATCGCCGATTACGGCTTCGCCGTCGGCAAGGCAGGCGACCTGGTGGTGGTGGACGGTGAGGCGATCACGCACGCCGTGGTGGCGCATCCGCCGCGCAAGCTGGTGGTGAAGCGCGGGCGGGTGGTGGCACGCGATGGCGCCTGCCTGAAGGTGGCGCCGTGAGCCTGCCCCAGGCCGCGCCCCGGCCGAAGGGGGCGGTGCTGATGACGGCGCGCTTCGTCGTCGGGCATCGCAACGGCCGCCACGTGCTGATCGAGAATGGCGAGGTGGTGTTCGAGGACGGGGTGATCGTCTTTGTCGGCCGCGGGTATGGCGGCGAGGTGGCGCGGCGGATCGATTACGGGCTGGCGCTGATCGGGCCGGGCTTCGTGGACCTGGATGCGCTCGCCGACCTCGACACCACCATCCTCAGCTACGACAACCAGCCGGCCTGGCGGAAGGGGCGGGTCTGGCCGAAGGACTATATCGAGGCCGGGCCGGTGGAGATGTACACGCGCGACGAGCTGCGCTTCCAGAAGCGCCACGCCTTCGCCGGGCTCATCCGCAACGGCATCACCACCGCGCTGCCGATCGCCAGCCTGTTCTACCGCGCCTGGGGCGAAACGGTGGAGGAGTTCACCGATGCGGCGCATGAGGCCGCCGATCTTGGCCTGCGCGTGTATCTCGGGCCCGCCTATCGCACCGGCAACCAGATGGTGGATGAGAGCGGCACCATCGGCACGTATTACGATGAGCCGCGCGGGCTGGCGGAGTTGGACGAAGCCATCAAGTTCTGCGAGCGGCTGGAAGGCAGCGCCGGTGGGCTGGTGCGCACCATGCTGTCGCCGGACCGGATCGAGACCTGCACGCCGGAACTGATGCGGCGCACGGCGGCGGCCGGGCGGGCGCTGGGGGTGCCGGTGCGGCAGCATTCCTGCCAATCCAAGATCGAGTACGAGCTGGTGCTGAAGCAGCACGGCATGAGCCCGCCGGAATGGATGGCGAGCCTCGGCTACCTCACCGAGCGCACCTTGCTGCCGCACGGCACCTACGTCTCCGGCAGCCGGCATATCGACCGGCCGGGCCGGGACCTGGAGATCATCCGCGACAGCGGTGCCACCATCGTGCACTGCCCGCTGGTCTCTGGCCGCGGCGGCGGGGGGATCGACCATTTCGGGCGCTACCGGGCGATGGGGCTGAAGATTGGGTTGGGCACGGATACTGCGCCGAGCGACCTGGTGATGAACATGCAGATCGGCATGATCGTGGCACGGCTGATGGCCGGCACGCCGCTGGCCGTGCGCAGCGAGGACTACTACGATACCGCAACAGTCGGCGGGGCGGATGCGCTGGGGCGATCAGACCTCGGCCGCCTCCAGCCCGGCGCGCGGGCCGACATCACCGTGTTCGACCTCGACCGCCCGCATACCGGCCAGGTGATTGATCCGATCCAGACCATGATGATCAGCGGCCACGGGCGGGATTTCTCCACCGTGGTGATCGACGGCCGCTTCGCCATGGAGAACCGCGCCATCCCCGGCAGCGACGAGGCGGCGGACAATGCCCGCGCCCAGGCGCAGTTCGAGGGGCTGATGGCGAAGTATCCGCAGCGCACCGTGTTCCATCCGCCGGCAGGCGCCATCTTCACCTCCGCCTATCCGGTGGATTGGTCTGATGACGGGCCGCGCGTGTGGGGCCAGCCGCAGGGATGAGCGGTGCCGCGCCCCTGCTGTCCGTTCGTGACCTGCGCGTGGCGTTCCACACGCGGCGCGGCACGCTGGTGGCGCTGGATGGGGTGAGCTTCGACATTGCGCCCGGGGAGATACTGGGCGTGGTGGGTGAATCCGGTGCGGGCAAGTCGCTCACCGGCACGGCGGTGATCGGGCTGCTGGAGCCGCCCGGGCGGATCGATGGCGGCGAGATCTGGCTGGAGGGGCGGCGGATCGACACGCTGCCGCCTGCCGAGATGCGCCGGGTGCGCGGGCGCGAGATCGGCGCGATCTTCCAGGACCCGCTGACCTCGCTGCACCCGCTGCTGACGGTGGGCGCGCAGTTGGAGGAGACGATCCGCACCCATTTGCCGCTGAGCCGCGCGGAGGCGAAGGCGCGCGCGGTGGCGCTGCTGCGCGAGGTCGGCATCCCGGCCCCGGAAACACGGGTTTCGCAGTATCCGCACCAGTTCTCCGGCGGCATGCGGCAGCGCGTGGTGATCGCGCTGGCGCTCGCCGCCGAGCCGAAGCTGATCATCGCCGACGAGCCGACCACGGCACTGGACGTTTCGATCCAGGCACAGATCACCGCGCTGCTGCGCCGGCTGTGCCGCACCCACGGCACCGGGGTGATGCTGGTGACACACGACATGGGCGTGATTGCCGAAACGGCGGACCGCGTGGCGGTGATGTATGCCGGGCGGCTGGTGGAGCTGGGCCCGGTGGACCAGGTGGTGCGCGCGCCGCGCCATCCCTACACGGCGGGCCTGATGGCCTCCATTCCGCGCATGGGCAAGCGCGAGGACGTGCTGGCCCAGATCGAGGGCAGCATGCCGCGGCTGGGGGCAATCCCGCCGGGCTGCGCCTTCAGCCCACGTTGCCCGTCGGCTTCCACGCGCTGCGCCGTGGAGGTGCCGGTGCTGCCAGCGGGCGGTGCCGGGGCGGCGTGCTGGCACCCGGTGGCGGAGCCCGCCAATGTCTGAGTCGATCGCCCTCACGGTGCGCGATGCCGTATGCCTGTTCGATGTCTCGCCGCCGTTTCTCGACCGTGTGCTCTCCGGCGCGCGGCGGCGGGTGCTGCGCGCGGTGGATGGGGTGAGCTTCACCGTGCGGCGCGGGCGCACGCTGGGCGTGGTGGGCGAAAGCGGCTGCGGCAAGTCCACCCTGGCGCGCATGATCGTGGGGCTGCAGCCGCCCACGGCCGGCACGCTGCGGCTGGAGGATATGCCGCTGGCCGACGGCAGCCAGGGCCGGCCGCGGGTGCAGATGATCTTCCAGGACCCCTATGCCAGCCTCAATCCGCGCTGGCGGGTGGGCGACATCGTCGCCGAGCCGATCCGCGAGCTGAAGCTGGCGCGGGACGAGGCGGCGGTGCAGGCGCGGGTGGCCCAGCTGCTGGAGACGGTGGGATTGGCGGCGGCGGATGCGACGCGGTTTCCGCATGCCTTCTCCGGCGGCCAGCGCCAGCGCATCTCCATCGCCCGCGCGCTGGCCACCGAGGCGGATGTGCTGGTGTGCGACGAGCCGACCAGCGCGCTGGATGTAAGCGTGCAGGCGCAGATCCTGAACCTGATGCGCCGGCTGCAGGCTGAGTTGGGCCTCACCTACATCCTGATCAGCCACAACCTCTCGGTGGTGCGGCACATGGCGGACGACATTGCCATCATGTATCTCGGCCGTTTCGTGGAGACCGGGCCGGCAGAGGAGGTTTTTGCCAACCCGCGCCACCCCTATACGCGGCTGCTGCTGGAGACCATTCCGGACGTGCAGCGGCCGAACCGCGACCGCCAGCCGCTGTCGGGCGAGGTGCCCAGCCCGATCGACCCGCCACCGGGCTGCCCCTTCCACCCACGCTGCCCACAGGCGGAAGCGCGCTGCCGGGAGACGCGGCCCGTGCTGGAGATGCGGGACGGGCGCGAGGTGGCCTGCTTCGTGGAACGCGCCTAGAGCGGTAGCCGACCTGATAGACGGTCGGCTACCACTCTAGCTCTTTGTTTTGGCGAGCAACTTAAGCCGATCGGATCGTTCCATCCGATCGGCTGTTGCTCTAGCTGCCTCCCGAAAAGCGGTTCAGCACGGTGCGGGTGATCTCCTGGGTGTGGAAGCAGCCGCGCTTCAGCCCCATCACCCATTCGCAGCTCGCCGCCGTGAGAACCTCGCCGGCGCCACGGCGGAAGGAGACGATCATGCCGGAGCCAAGGCGGGTCTTCTCCAGCGTTTCCGGATCGGTGGCGCCATGGATCATCCTGGCCTTCTCGATCCAGTCATGCGCGCCCACATAGGTGCGGTAGCCGTAGGTGTCGAAGGCGGTTTCGGTCATCACCGCCGGGGTCATGGCCAAGATCTCGATATCCTCCGGCGTGCCGTCGGCGCCGGTGGGGAAGGGCAGGCCCTGGCGGAAGGTGTAGTCCACGCCATCCACCTCGTAGCCGAAGATGCCGGCCTCGGCGCCGAAGATGTCGCCGTAGGTGAGGTCGGTGTTGGCGAAAGCCCAGTGGTCTGGCCGGTATACGGTGAAGCCACGGCTGCCGCGCGGGGTGAAGCGGCCCCAATTGGCATAGACGCCCTGCAACCCGTTCACGCCGACGGTGGTGGCGCCGGGCCAGCGCACGTGGCGGTCTTCCCAGGCGGTGGTGAGCGTGCGCAGGTCGCCGCCCTCGCGGATGGGGTCGCGCTCCGGTGCGTTGCTTTTGTAGCAGACCTGGATTTGACCTTCCTGTTCCAGGCGCACCTGCCAGGTGTAGTTGGCGCCGAAGCGGGCGAGGTTGCCGCCGCGCTGCACGAAGGCCTCGATGGCCAGGCGCATCTCCCGCGTCCAGTACTCGTCGTGGCCGACGACCACGACGCAGGCGTAGTCGGCGAGAATCTCCGGGCGCCGGTGCAGGTCGTGCTGGGTGATGGTGTCGAAGGCGTAACCCTCGCGTTCGGCCCAGTGGGCGAAGTGGCGGTCGTACTGCGCCCAGCCGGCGGCGGCATAGAAGAAGCTGTAGCCATTGGCCACCGCCCATTCCTTGAACTCGTAGCGCGGGGCGGCCATCGGCTCGCGGATCGGGGCGGTGATGCGCGGCGCGCCCTCGGGCAGCCTCACCAGCCCGCGGGTCCAGGGGCGTTGCAGGGAGAGGACGGGCCCCATTTCGTTGCCGTTGGGACCATGGGTGCCGAAGTAGGAATTGGCGCCGCCGAAATCGTTGTAGGCGGTCCAGGTGCAGGTGGGCAGCAGGTGCAGGATGCGGCCGCGCCGCGTGGCTTCGGTGGGGCGCACGACGAAGAAATGGTGCTGCACGAAGCGGCCACCATCGGCGCGGGCCACGCTGGATTCGACCAGGTAGTAGCCGGAGCGCAGGTCCGTCGGCAGGGTGAAGCTGTGCAGCGTGGGCCAGTTGCAGCCGGTCTGGTAGGCGCCTTTCGGCATCGGCGTGAAGCGGCCGGGGATGGCTTCGGCGGTGTGGATGGTTTCGGGCTTGGCGCCGTCGCGGGTGATCGTCAGCGTGAAGTGCGGCGCGTTGGTGCTGGCATGGAACCGCACCGTCTCGCCGGGGGCATAGGAGATGGCATCGGTATAGAGGTGGATCTCCGGCCAGGCGGGGTCTTCGCGCGGCGCTTCGTAGGGGCGCAGCTCCTGCCAGTTATGGTCACCAGGCGTGGGGTAGATGGTTTTCGCCCCGACATTCATCCGGCTTTGCGGGGTGACGGTGGGGTCGTCGCCGTAGAGCGCCATGCAGGAAATCCTTGTCGGGGCCAGCTCCAGCCAGGATCGCGCCAATCCCGCCCGGTGTGAAGCGGATGCCTTGACCCGGCGGGGCCATCACCGCCAGTTGGGCCGGCAGCTTGGGGGAATGGGGTGATGGCGTCGCGATATGCCCTGGAAATCCGTGCGGCTTCGGCGTTCGAGGCGCCGGGCCTTGCCACGCTGCTGGCCGAGGCCGGCCACACCATCGATGCCGCGGCCATCGCGGAACGCCTGGCAGCCCTTCAAGGCGGCAACGGTGTGGCCCTCGCGGCCCTGCAATGGGGGCCACCCAGCGGGCTGGTCATCCTCCACTGGTATCGAACGCTGGTCGCGCCGCGGCCCGTGGCCCAGGTCAGCCTGTTGCTGGTGGCCGCGGAGGACCGGCGCCGCGGCATCGGCCGCATGCTGCTCAAGGCCGCCGCCCAGGCCGCCCGCACGGCCGGGTGCGGCGACATGGAAATCATGGCGGCGCCAGGTGATGCGTCGCTGCACGCCTTCTGTGCCGCCACCGGGTTCGAGCCCGCGGGCGAACGCTTCATCCGCCCGCTGCGCAAACGCACGTAGCTCAGCCCGAGATTATCCCCCCTGGGCGGATTCGGCCCAACCAGACAAGCGCAGCCCCTGTCAGGCTGAGCCCAGCCGCCACCCACCCCATGGCGGTCCAGGCCTCCGCGGCCACCAGAAGGCCACCCAGCAGCGCGGAGGCCATCCAGCCCACGGAGGCGCAGGAGATGTTGATCCCCAGCACGGTCGCGCGCACCTGCGGCGGCACGCCCCCCAGCAGGGCGAACAACGGCGGCCGGCTGGCCCCGTTCACCAGCATGAAGGCACAGGCCACGGCCACCGCGCCGGTAAGGCTCCAGGCCGGCACGAACAGTGCCACCGCGGCGGCCCCGGTGGCCAAGGCCGCCAGGGCGTACAGCAGCGGCCGGTTGGCCACCCGGTCGGTCACGCGCCCGCCCAGCAGATTGCCCAGGAAGTTGCACCCGGCCACCAGCATCAACGGCACAGGCAGCTGCACCAGGGTCAGGTGATGCGCGATCTGCAGGTAGGTGGCGAAATAGGTGGCCAGCGTGCCGAAGCAGATGCGCTCGGTGATGCTCGCGCCAAGCAGGGCGAGGGTGTGCGGGCCCAGTGCTGCGCGCATGCTGCCACGCGCGGCGCCGGCGGCTGCCGCCTTGCCGCCGCCCTGCACCAGAATCGCGGTTGCAGCACCCACCAGCGCCGTGCAGCCGCCGATCCCCAGGCTCACCCCGCGCCAGCCGATATAGGCGCCGATCCAACTCGCCACCGGCACGCCCACCAGCAGCGCCAGCGATTGTCCACCGATCAGCCAGCCCATCGCCCGGCCGCGCTGGCTGTCGGCCACCCTGTCGCCGACCTCGCCATAGATGCTGCCCATGTAGATGCCGCTGGCGAGCCCACCCAGCACGGCGGCCAGCAGCACCTGCCAATAGGCCCAGGCCGCCGCCGAGCCCGCCATCATCGCCGCCATCACAGCCAGCGCCCCCACCAGCAGGCCGCGCCGCCCCAGCCGCCCGGCCAGCGGCCCGGTGAAGAACGAGGACACCCCCACCGCCACCGAGGAACCGGCGAGCATGTGCGAGAGCACGACGATGTCCACGTTCAGGTCGCCCGCCATTTGCAGCAGGAAGGGGGCCCGGCCGGTGCCGATGGAGCTGGACATGAACATCCCGGCGCCACCCACCGCCAGCAGGCCCAACGGCAGCGCCGCGGCGTCTCGTCGTGTCACGTTGCGTTTCTCCTGCCGCCACCCTCGCATGAAGCCGGCGGGTCCCGGAAGGGCGCGGCCGGGAACGGCGACGTCATGCGGGCAGGCGGCGCACCAGGACATCGCTGCCGGCAGCAGGTACCGCGTCGGTGGGCCCGATCTCCCAGATGATCCGACACCCCGCACGCTGCGCCGCATCGGTCAGCGCCGGCGCGTCGCCGCATGCCGCTGGCCAGGCGCGAAAGGCCACCAGCGCGTATTCGTGGCCGTACCAGGCCAGGAAATCGATCACGTCTGCCACCCGCAACTCGGCCTCCCCGGCGCGCGGCTGCAGGCTGGCCCGCCGGCGCAGCGAGGTGTGGCCAGCCGCGATCAATGCGGCGTCCGTCGCATGCAGGCCCTCGGCATCCGACAAGGCGCCGCCGACGAGGAGAATGCCAACGCGAACCTTGGGCGCGGGCGCGTAGGACTGCGCCAGTAACGCCTCCACCGAGCAGGATTCGGTCATGGCCACATCCTCCGCAGTTCCGGCAGCACCTGTGTGCCGATCAGCCGCAGCGTGGCGGCGCGGTCGCTGCCCAGGGGCGGGCCGAAAGAGATGTGGCGCACGCCCATGGCCAGCAGCTCCGAGGCCCCCGTGATCACATCCGCGGCGCTGCCGGCGATGCCGAGATCCAGCATGCGCGGGGTGACGGAGGCGGTGGCCGCTGCTTCGCCCTCGCTGTCCAGGATGCGCTGGGTGCGGGTGAATTCCTCGGGGTCGAATCCGTTGGCGGCAAGGGCGTCCATGGAGAGGGAGCCGGCGTAGCGGGCGATCTGGCGGGCCAGGAGGGCTCGCGCCACGGCACGATCGTCGTCGACGGCGGTCCAGAGGCAGGCGGCGATATCGAGGTCATCCATCGATCTTCCTGCGGCGGCAGCGCCGGCGGCGATCTGGTCGCGGACGCGCAGCACGTGGCGCGGCGGCAGGCACAGCGGCAGGGCGCCATCGGCCAGCCGGCCGGTGAGGTCGAGCATGCGCGGCCCCATGGCGCCGACATAGATCGGCACCGGGCGATGCAGGCGCAGCCGTGCGTTCTCCGCCCATTCCGCGGTGACGCCCTTGAGGCCCCTGGGGCTGCGACCCTGCGTCAATGCGCGGATCGCCAGGATGGCGTTGCGGGTGCGCGGCACCGGTGTGGGGGCGGCGAGCCCGGCCAGGCGGAAGAAGGCATCGGAGCCAGAGCCGAGGCCCAGGATGAAGCGGCCGCCCGACAGTTCCTGCAGGGCCGAGGCGAACATGGCGATCTGGCCGGGATGGATCGACACCGGGTCGATCACGCCGGAGCCGAAACGAATGGTGCTGGTGGCCAGCGCGATCGCCGGCAGCGCCACCAGCCCGGATTCGCCAAGGAAATCGTTGCCCGTCCAGATCTGGTCGAACCCTGCTGCCTCCGCCGCGCGCGCGCTGTCGGCCAGGCCGCGCACGCTGCCCGCCATGCCCATGCGGATGCTGAACAGGGGCGCGGTCATCTCAACGTTGCGTTGAACTTGGCCGAGACCAGCTTCGTCTCCGCCACAGCGGTGATGGCCTTGGCCCAGGTGGCGACATGGGGCTGCACGCGGTGCGCCTCATAGGTCGCCTCATCCGCCCAATGTTCGACCAGGCGCAGGCGCTGGGGGTCGGCGACATCCCAGCTCAGCTCATAGGCCAGGCAGCCCGCCTCCTTGTGCACCTCCGCCACGAAGGCGGCGGCCAGCTTGGAGATCTCCGCCAGTTCCCCGGCGCGCACGCGGATGGAGCCGTAGATCACGATCATGGCTGGGTGGTCTCCAGGGGTTCGAGGCGCATGCGCAGGCTTTCGGCGGGATCGGGGCAGGTGACCATCGGGCGGGTGGCGAGCCACTCCTCCAGCCCGGCCTCGCCGATACGGCCCTGCAGCAGCGGCAGGACGGAGGCGATGGCGAACATGCAGAAGCCGGTGCCGCGCGTGATGCGCAGCCCGTTCTGGTCCACCTCGAAGGCGTCGCCCGGCACCAGGCCGCAGGCTGAGTAGTTCATCGATTCCACCACGCAGCGCACGCCGCGGCGCGGGGCCGTCATGCAGCGGTTTCCACGGGAATGGCCTCCACCTTCATGATCAGGTTCTCCTCCGCATCCGGCCCGGCGATGTAGGGCTTGCGCACGAACCAGTGGTCGGCCGGCAAATCCTGCTGGCGCAGGGTGATGACAGGGGCGACGGCGGCGAAGGCATAGGGGCAGATGGACTTCCCCTCGGGGATCACCAGCCGGCTGCCATGCACCTCGAACCAGTCGCCCACCCGCATGGTGCCGCGCGGGCGATCGATGCGCACCACGGTGACGCGGATAACGCGGCTGCCAGGCGATATCTCCGTCATGACTGTTCCTCCCGCCCCGTCACGTGATCGGCTCGCCGCCGGTGACCCAGATGGTCTGGCCGGTGATGCCGCCGGCGCCTGGCAGCACCAGGGACAGCACGGCCTGCGCCACATCGTCGGGGCTGGGGAAGGCGCCGAGCGCGGCGCGTTCCAGCAGCCGGTCTGACAGGGCCTGCCATTTCGGGTCGAGCGGGCCCTCCTCCTTGGCCGGGTCCACCACGCGGCCGGGGGCGACGATGTTGGCGGTGATGCCGTGGCGCCCTTCCTCCAGCGCGGTGCAGCGGGTGAGCACGGCACCGGCGGCCTTGGCCGCGCCATAGGCGCCCATGCCGGGATAGAGCCGGGTCATCAGCGCGCCTGCCACATAGACCACCCTGCCCCAGCGCTTCGCCCGCATGCCGGGCAGCGCCAGCGCGGTCAGCTCGGCATGCAGCACCACGGTGGCCAGATGCGCCCGCAGCACCGTCGGGTCGAGTTCGCCGACCGTGGCCCCGCCGGTGGCGGGATGGGCGGCATTGACGAGGATGTCCGCACCGCCCGCTGTCGCCAGCGCATCGGCCACCGCCGCCTGCCATCCGGGGGCGGCGAAATCAGCCTGCACCACGCTGTGCCCATCGCCCTCCAGCGCCGGCAGGTTGGAACGGTACTGCACCACAAGTCGCGCCCCGGCCGTAGCCAGCGACCGGCAGACCGCGCGGCCGATCAAGCCGGAGGCGCCGGTGACGAAGGCAACGCGGCCGGACAACTCGCTCATCGCAGCACCGCCGCCAGGAAATCCCGGGTCCGTTCATGCCGCGGGCTGTCCAGCACCTCGCGCGCCCCGCCCACTTCCACGATCCGTCCATCGGCCATGAACACCACACGGTCGGCCACCTCGCGGGCGAAGCCCATCTCGTGCGTCACCACCATCAGCGTCATCCCCGAGGTTCGCGCGACATCGCGCATCACTTCCAGCACATCGCCCACCAGTTCCGGATCCAGTGCGCTGGTCGGCTCATCGAACAGCATCACCTTCGGCCGCATCTGCATGGCCCGCGCGATCGCCACGCGCTGCTGCTGCCCGCCCGAAAGCTGGGAGGGATAGCTGCCCAGCTTGTCGCCCAGGCCCACCCGCTCCAGCAATTCCCGCCCGCGCGCCATCGCTTCCGCCTTCGGCAGGCCGAGCACCCGGATGGCGGCGAAGGTGACGTTCTCAATCGCTGTCATGTGCTGGAACAGGTTGAACTGCTGGAACACCATGCCAGTGACCAAGCGCTGCCGCGCCGCCTCGCTCTCGCGCAGTTCGTAGAGTTTCCCCTGGTGCTCGCGATAGCCGACGAGGCTGCCATCCACCCGGATGGAGCCGCGCGTGATCTTCTCCAGGTGATTCACGCAGCGCAGCAGCGTGCTCTTGCCGGCACCGGAGGGGCCGATCAGGCAGACCGTCTCCCCGGCCGCCACGTCCAGGTTGATGTCGAACAGCACCTGGCTGGCGCCGAACACCTTCTCCACACCGCGGATCGAAACCATCGGGGCAGTCGCGGGCGGCGCGCTCATCGCTCCGCCGACCGCCGCTCGATGAAGACCTGGCCGACGGACAGCACCGTGATGACCAGCAGGTACCAGATCGTCGCCACGATCAGCAATTCGATGGTGCGGTAGTTCACGCCGGAAATGCCCACCGCCGCCGTCAGCAAATCGCCGCCGGCGATGACAGAGACGATCGCGGTGGCCTTCAGCATGCTCACCAGCTCGTTGCCCATCGGCGGGATCAGCACCTTCAGCGCCTGCGGCAGCACGATCCAGCGCAGCGTCATCATCGGCGTGCAGCCCAAGGCCGTGGCGGCCTCGCGCTGGCCGCGGCTGACGGAGAGCAGCCCGCCACGCACGATCTCCGCCATGTAGCCCGATCCCGCCAGGGAAAGCCCGATGATGGAGGCGATGAACGGCGTCATCACATCCCGCGTGCGCACGGAGACCAGCACGATGTCGGTGAACGGGATGGCCAGCGTGAAGCTCTTGAAGAACAGGCCGAGATTGCCAACCAGGATCAGCAGCACGATCAGCGGTATGCCACGAAACACGAACACGTAGCCGGCCGCGAAGGCGCTGATGATCCGGCTCTCGCTCAACCGCATCACCGCAATCACCACGGCCAGCCCGGTTGCGAACACCATTGAGACCGCCGTCAGCTGCAGCGAGCCCAGCAGCCCCTCCAGGATCGCGGCATCCAGCAGGAACTGCCCCACCACCGCCCACTTGATGTTCGGGTTGGTGGCGAAGCCGTACACCACCGTGGCCAGGACGACAGCAACCGCCAACGCCAGGAATTGCCGCCCCCAATAGCGAACGGGAACGACCTCCATCCCCTCATGCATCGCGGCGGGCTGGCCCCCGCCCGCCCCCGGGGTCATTGCGCCGGCGTCTCCAGATAGACCTTGCCGATATCGATGTAGCGCGAGCGGTAGGTGGAGGCATGGGCGGAAAGGCCGACGAGATCGCGCATCACGCGCTCCATCGGGTAGGCGGAGTACACCACGCGGGAGCCGACCAGCTCCACGCAGAGATCCACGATGCGCCGCGCGAGTTCGGTGGCCACCGGCGCATCGCCGCGCGCCATCTCCCGCGGCGTCGGCACGCCGCCTTCGTCGAACAGCACCTCGTCGATGCGCCGCACGCCGGCATAGATCACGGCGCGCGCCGCGCGCAGCAGGCTCTGCGCCTCGCCGATCAGCGCGTATTGCCGCTCACCCACGGTCGGGCGGGCACGCAGCGCGTCGCTTGCGATGTCGATGGCGTGCTGCGCCAAGCCCGCGGCGATGCCGGCCATGGAATAGAATGGCAGCTCCACCAGCCGGTTCAGCGGATCGGCATCGGGGTTGGGCGCGAAGTGCCGGTCGAATGTGTGCGATGCCGGCACGAAGCGATCCGTCACCCGATAGCCGGAGCTGCCGGAGGCGTGAAGGCCAACCACATGCCAGTCGTCCAGGATCTCCACCTCCGGCACGCGGAACCAGAAACCGAGCACGAGCTGGCTGCCATCCGGCTTGCGCACCGGCTCCCCGCCTTCGAACACCTCAGCGCCGCCCAGCACGTAATGCGCGGAATGGATGCCGCTGCCGAATTTCCAGGTGCCCGTCACGCGGTAGCCGCCCTCCACGACATCCGCCCGCCCGCGCGGGTTGAAGGAGCCTGCGGTGGGCAGGTCGAGATGCGGGTAGAGTTCGGCAAACGCCTCCTCGCCCAGGCGGCAGGCGTAGAAGCCGGTGGCGGCCAGCACGGCCACGTTCCAGGCGCAGGCGCCATCCACGCTGGCCACCAGCTCCACCATCCGGGTCTGCTGCGCGAGCGGCATTTCCGGGCCGCCGCGCGCGCGGGAGAAGCCGGCACGGTAGATGCCGGCGCGCAGGAAAGCCTCGTTCAGCCGGTCCGTCAGGCGCCCGAGCCGCGCCGACTCATCAGCCTCCGCCCGCACGATCGGCAGGATCGCCTCCACGTTGCGCAGGATTGCCGCGCCATCCACCGGGGCATCGAGGGAGGCCAGGATGGCGTCGTGGCCCGGGCTGATGTGGTTCATGTCTGTCCCTCCCTGCGCCGGAGCACGGGCAGCACCTGCTCCCCGATGAGTCGGATGGTGTCCATGGGCGACGGGCCCAGCGGGTTGCCGAACGAAAGGTGCCGCGCCCCCTGGTCGATCAGCGCGAGGCACCGGTCGGTGATGTCGGTGGCCGAGCCGGTCAGGCCGAGCGTCAGCATCCTGTCATCCACCATGTCCGTGGCACCCTCGATGTCGCCGGCTGTCACGCGTTCCTGCGTGCGCAGGAAGCGCTCGGTGTCGTAGCCGGCGCCGGCCAGCGCATCCATGGAGAGTGCGCCGGCATAATGGGCGATGGCGCGCGCCAGCATGCGCCGCGCTGCCGCCTGGTCATCGCCGATCGACACCCACAGCCCCACCGCAAGATCGAAATCGCGCCCGCCCAATCCCTTCTCCACCTGGTCCTTCACCCAGTGGAAATGCGTCGGCGGCAGGCATAGCGCGATCACGCCATCGGCTTCGCGCCCGGCCAGTTGCAGCATCTTCGGGCCCATCGCGCCGATATAGATCGGCGTGGGTGCCGCCGGCCCGTCCTTCAGTTTGGCGGCGGGGTGCCACCCCTCCCCGGCGCCGGGCACGCCATGCGGCGACCTTCCCTCCAGCAGCGCCCGCACCGCCCGCAGCGCGGCACGGGTGCGCGGCACCGGCGGCGGCGCGGAAAGCCCGGCCCAGGGCAGCACCACCGACGATCCCGCGCCGATGCCCAGGATGAACCGCCCGCCGGAGAAATCCTGCAGCGCCGCCGCGATGCCGGCCAGCTCCGCCGGGTGCATCGAAACCGGGTTCAGCACACTGGAGCCGACATGGATGCGCGTGGTGGCATCCAGCGCCAGCGTCATCGGCACAATGCCGGAACGGCGGAACAGGTCGCTGCCGGTCCAGATCTGGTCGAAGCCGAGCTGCTCGGCCAGCACCGCCGCGCGGCGGAAATTCTCCGCGCCGACCCCGCTGCCCCAGCGGACGCTGAAGCGGAGCCCCGCCGTCACTGCTTCTGGCCGACCGGCGTCTTGGTCAGCGGGTTGATGATGACCTGCGCCGGCGTCAGCCCGGCTTCGGACATGCCGGGCACGCCCTTGTAGGCTGCCGCATAGGTGCCGTCCGCGATCAGCTTCTTCAACGCCTCGGCCAGCGCCCGCGTCAGCTGCGGGTTCTCCTTGGAGACCGCGATGGCGGAGTATTCCGGCTCCAGGAAATCGGTCGGCAGCGCCACGAAGCCGAAGGCGGCGGGGTCGGAGGCCGCGGTGGTGGCCAGGTTCGGCGCGGAATCGAACGTCGCCTCCACCGAGCCGGCACGCAGCGCCTGCACCATGGCGGTGGCGCCATTGAACTCGCGCTGCACGATCGCCGCCTTGCCCGCCGCCACGCACTGGGTGGCGCTGACATTGCGCAGCACCGCCCCGTTCACGGAGCCGATCGGCACCGCGATGGTCACGCCGCACAAATCGGTCAGCTTCGCCAGCTTCAGCGGGTTGCCGGCCGCGGTGAGCAGACCGTAGCCGCGCCGCTGGAACGGGATCAGGTCGGCCACGCTGCGCTCGCGCTCCGCGGTGTCGCTGATCTGGCCGAACAGCACATCCACATTCCCGGCCTGCAGCCCCGGCAGCTGCGCCGGCCACGGCATGTTCAGCCATTGGATGCGCACGCCCAGCACCTCGCCCATGCCGGCCGCCAGATCGGGCGCGATGCCCTTGGGCACGCCGGGCTTGGCCAGATCCACCGAGATGATCGGCGGGGTTTCCCACAGGCCGCCGAAGCTGATCACCCCGGCTGCCTTGACGGAGGCCGGCAGCATGTCGTGCAGCGCCTTGTCGAATTTCGGGCCTTGCGCCACGGCCTGGGCGCTCGCCCCGCCCGGCAGGGCGAGGCAGGCCCCAACCATGGCGGAGAAGGTCACCAGGGCACGGCGGAAAAACACCCTGCCGGATTGCAGTCGGGGCATTGGGGTCCTCCACGGGCCGCTTGATGTCACGGGAACAGGCGCGTTGCACAGTGACGCTCTTCACGTCCCAGGCCGTAGGCTCATGGGAAGAGTGTACGGGGATGTCCCGGTACGTCAAACAGATCGCTGGAATAAATCAACGGGTTGGGCGGCGCCGCTGCGCGCGGGCCGCGCGGCTTGGCGATGGCGCGAGGCTCAGCCCGCCCGCCCGGGGAAAGCTCCATGCGCCGTCGGCGCTTCATCGCAAATACCGCGGCCGGATCCGTGGCGGCCCGGGTTGCGTTCTGGAACCTCCACCGGGCGTGACGGCCCCCACGCCGCGTTCATGCAATTTCGATGGCGCGCATGGCGGGCCATTGCGCCGCCCGGTCATTGGGTGTGGTGCCGGTGTCCGCGTCACCAGCGCGTGGCTCATAGCCGAAGCGTTCGAAGTCCTTCCAGAACAGCTCCAGGATCAATGTGCGCGCGGTGCGGGTCACCACAGGCGCCGGGCCGGGTGGGATGCGAGTGCCCTGCAGGCGCTGCTGGTACCCGTTCTCCACCACGATCTGCCGCGGCCCACGCGCGATGCCTTCGATCCCGTCGAGCCAGGTGACAAGGCGATCGATGCCGTCCTCCAGGCGGAAGATCGTGGCGCCCTCCGGCACCAGCAGGGTCGCGGCGCAGGCGTGGTTGTCCAGTTGATGCGGGATCACCGGCGCCCGCAACGACCAGAGCCAGTTCTCCAGCGAAACCCCCTGCGGGATGTTCCCCTCGATATCGCGCTGGAATCGGAACACCGAAACGATGCGATCCTCGGGGTGCCGCACCACCGCGAAGCGATGCCGGATCCAGCTTTCCGGAACCAGCCGCGCCATCGCCGCCGCGGTCAGGTGCTGCGGCGACGTTCTGGACCAGCGCTCCGCCTCGGGCACGGCCAGGAACGCAGGGTCCAGGAACGCCAGCGGGCCGAAGCGCTGAATGAGGTACTGCTCGATCGACGTTCCCGCGGCACGGGGAACATGAGCGAAATACAGTAGTGCCCCATTCACAAATGCAAGCGGCATCAGGATACCTTTAAGACGATGTTAATAATTTGTTCTTTCGTCAAATAATAACACGAAATACTACTGCTCTCAACATAGGGTAGACCGGGATCACGCGAATGGTATTTCCGTGCCTGGATGCCCACTCGCGTCACAGCAACCCGCGCTTAACGCGTGGTTGCGTACAGGGTGCGCATGCTCACCTCCCGCCCCCACACCGGCTTCAGGGTTCCGCCCAACGCCTATCTTCGCAGCGAGGACGTGCGCTTCTCGCCATCCGGAAGGCTGCTGGCGGTGGCGGTGCAGAACGCCATCCACCTCGTCGAGATCGCGCCCCACGAAACGCCCGTCCGCGTGATCCGGCAGACGGAGCTGCGCTCACCGGGCCTGGCCTTCCCGCATGGGGTCGAGTTCCTGGCGGAAGACGTCATCGTGGTCGCCAACCGTGAGGCATGGGTCACGTTCTTCCGCCTGCCCGCCGCCGACACCTGGCAGGCGCTGATGACCATCGAGCCCATCCATGAGCTGGGATGCCGCTGGTTCGGGCCGAGGGGCGCCACCCGGGTCATCGAGACCGGGCGGACAGTCCGCTGCGGCCCGGGCTCGGTCCGCCGGCACGGCGACCACCTGTTCATCTGCGCCAACCACACCAACACGCTCACCCGGCATCCCTTCACGCTGCGCGACGGCGTGATCACCACCGGCGACGCATCGCTGCTGGCGCAGGGCGGCCTGCACATCCTGGATGGGCTTGCCATCAGTGCAGACGGCAACTGGATCGCGCTGGCGGATGCCGGCAACAACCGGGTCGTGCTGTGCCATGCCGAGACGGGCGCGGAGGCATCGGTGCTGACAGACCCGCGCCTGCACTCCCCGCATGGCCTGTGCTTCGATCCGACCGGGCGCAAGCTCTACGTCAGCGACGCCGGCGAGCAGCTGGTCCATGTGTTCACACGGCCGGATGGGCGCTGGGATGCCGCCATGGACAGCAGCGCCTTCTGCCTGCCGGGCATTGGCGACGAGCCGTTCTGGAAAACCAAGCTGTCCGTGCCGGAGGAACTCCGCGGCCTCGTCGGCGGGCTGAAGGGGCTGGACATCCATCCCTCCGGGCGGCTGCTGGTGGGCAGTTGCCTCAACCAGCCACTGGCGTTCTTCGAGGCGGAAGTCTCCCGCGCCGCCACCCGCCATCGCCCTGCGCAACGGCAGGCACAGGCACCCCTGATGGTCTCCGTCCATCTGCCGAAAACCGCTGGCACCAGCTTTCGTGCCACGCTCGAAGATCATTTCGGGCCTGGCCTGCAGAACGACTACGCCGACATGCCGCTGCACAAGGGCGGCGCGGAACGGAACCTCGCCAGCCTCGAAGGCGCCGTGTCGAACTTCCTCGGCAACTTCGATGGTGTCGCCTGCATCCACGGGCATTTCCTGCCGATGAAATACCTCCTGCTGCGGGACCGGCTGAACCTGGAATTCGTCACCTGGCTGCGCCATCCCGTCGACAGGCTGGTCTCCCACTACGCATTCTGGAAGCGCCAATACGATCCCGCCACCGCCGGCCCATTGCATCGCACCGTTGTCACGCAGGATTGGTCGCTGGAGCGGTTCTGCGTGAGCGAGGAACTCCGCGACCTCTACGCCAAGTTCCTGTGGGCCTTCCCGCTGGAGTATTTCTCCTTCATCGGCATCGTCGAGCACTATGAGGAAGACCACGCCTTCTTCGTGGAGGATCGCCTGGGCGCCAGCGTTGCGCCAAAACGGCTGAACGCCGCGCCGCAACGCGAAGGCCCCGCAGCGGTGGATAGCGGGCTCCGGCGGGAGATCGAGGCGTTTCACGCGGCCGACATGCGGCTCTACGAAACCGCCCTGGCGATGCGCAGCCGCCGCCTCGGCGTCTGACGGCCGGGCGGCGCTATCCGGTTGCGCGAAGCCCGCCCGGCGATGCGAGGCACCCGAAGGCCACCATCTGGTCGTTCAGCGCGCGGATCGCGGCGTCGGGCTTGGCGATGCCGGTTTCCAGCAGCCGGTGATCCGGGCCCGTGGCCTTGTGGTAGTGCAGGATGCGCGGCGCCACATCCGGCAGCTCGGCCGCTTGCAGGTGCGTGGGATAGTTCCATTCGATCGGCAGCGACGTGGCCGACTGGCCCATCTCCCGCAGTGCCAGGGCAAAGCCCAGCTGGTCGGCATTGCGCACATGCCGGCCCAGGATCTCCCCCTGGTCCAGGCACCACAGGGCCCAACGGCGCCAGCGCGGCGCCAGCTCCGGAAGGATGGTGCAATCCAGGATGTACAGCCCGCCATTGCAGTTGTTGCGATCGGTCCGGCGCCCGCCACCGGGCGGGCAGCTTACCGTCACCCAGTCCGGCTCCCCCAGCCCGGCCGCTTCGAACAGCGCGGCGAGGGCGGGCTCGGGCGGGTTGGGATGGTCAACCACCTTGGCCATGGCCAGGGCCTCGCGCGTGACAGCGGCGCGCGGCAGTTCCATCGGGCCGACCCAGGCGGTGTCGCAATCCATCAGCACCACGTGGTCGAAGCCGCCGCCCATGAAGGTTTCAAGCTGGGCGATCTTGTTGCAATGGGGGTTGCGCGGGTCCGGCGGCACGATCGGCACGATGGTGACACCCAGCGCCGCCGCCCTGGGCAGCAGATCCGCCGCGCAGCCCACCGGCGCGTGGATGAACACATCCGAGGGTGGAATGCCGTGCAGCCGCAGCAGGCAGTTCAGCCACAGCGCGCATTGCACCGAAAGGGCCGGCGCGTCGTCCAGCACACAGGAGAACGCGACGCGGCCGCGCGCGGGCCGGGCGCCCGGCAATGGGGCGGCCAGCGCCGAGCGCGCGTGGTCCCTCTCCGCAAGCGCGCTGGCCAGGGCGGCGGCAGCATCCCATCGTCCGCGGCGCTCAGCCTCCCGAACGGCGAGCAACTCGGCCTTGGCCTGTTGTGCTTCGGCCCGCGCGGCTTCCAGCCCGGCGGTCGGCTCCGCGAGGGGGGGCTGAAACAGCGCCGCGGCGGCGGCGATCGTGCGGGCCGTGTGGCGGGTGATGGCGTCGAACCCACCATGGGGCAGGCAGCGCATCAGCATCGCATGGAATTCGCGGACCAGCGGCGGCAGGGGGCTGGCGGGCGCACCGGCGGGCGACGAGGCGGCCAAGGCGCCCCCCAGCAGGTCCCGAACCCTGGGGTCGGCAGGATCGCTCGCCCCCGGCAGCCGCGCCAGGTTCGCGGCGGGATCGGTCAGCCACGCCTCGTACGGCAACAGGACCACCTCGTCCGCTCCAAGCCCTTCCACCAGATCGCTGTGGGTGGCAATCCAGCGTTGGGCGGCTTCGCCTGGCGCGGTGGGCTGCTCCAGCGGGGGCACCACCGCCGCGGGGTCGCGCAGGCACAGGATGAAGCGGGCCCGTAGGCCGAGCGGGGCCAGGGCTTCGCGCCAGAGCGGCAGCAACTGGCCGGCTCTCGGATCGTTGATCCCGAAGGGGTGCGGCGCGGCCAGGCGCTGCCAGACCCAGTGGGTGATCTCATCGCGGATCGCGCGAAGCGCCGGCCCGGTCCACCAGCCCGGTGGCAACGGCAGGGGGGCGGGGTTCAGCGGATCCCGGCCGAGCTGCCGCAGGGCGCGATCGTGCAGCGCCACGATCGGCGCACGCTCCTCGCTGCCTGGGGCGGCATCCGTCATGTCCACGCCCAGGCGGGCGAGCAACTGCGAGCACAGCGCAGTACCGCTGCCCTCCATGCCCAGGATGATGGTGATCCCCGGATGCGGTGCCGGAAAGAGCGCCAGTGTTCGTCTCCACCACCGTGAATGGGGATTGGCGGATGCGCAGCCCCATCACGCGATGGAGGCCACAAAGGGTTAGCGAAGCGTGAACAGCACGGCCTGAAGACGCCTGCGCCCGAGGGATCAAGGCACCAACTGCCAGGGCCAATCACGCTGGCCGCGGTGATTCCCCTGCCGAAGCCCGCTCGGCCGCCAGCTCCGCCGCGACTGCCCCTGCCAGGAACCCGTAGGCCACCGCGGTAAGGAGCCCGTTGCCGGACAGGTATCCCTCCGCCCGCGCGCCCGACAGGCCGCAGGCTGCCCCGCCCGCAGCCAGCAGGTTGGGAAAGGCGGTGCCGTCCCACCGCAGCACCCGCGCCTGCCCGTCCACGACCAGGCCGCCCTGGGTATGGAACAGCGCGCCGGTGACCTTCACCGCGGCATAGGGCGGGGCCAAGGGCGGCAGCCCCGCGAAGTCCCGGCCGAACCGGTCGCGCCCGGCATGGGCCCGCGGCGCATCGGCCTCGGCCAGCGACGCGGTGAGGGCTGCCACCGGCAGCCGCGTGCGGGCGGCGAGGTCTTCGACCGTGTCGGCGGCGAGGATCGCGCCGGCGGCCTCGGCGGCGCGGAAATCCTCGAACTGGCGGGCGATCCCGGCAATCCGGGCATCGAAGATGGTCCAGGCGATGCCGCCCGGCGCCGCGATCACCTCTGCCGCGGCTTCGGAATAGCCCCGGGCTTCGTTGTGGAAGCGCCGGCCCTGGGTATCCACCTGGATGCCGCCTTCGGTGATCGTCGCCCAGGTGATGAGGATGCCGTGCGGATGCGCCACGGAGCCATGGCCCTGGTGCCCCGGCAGATCGCGCGCGGCCGCACCCAGCGCCTCGCCCCAGAGCAGGGCCTCGCCCTGGTTGCCGGCATGGCCGAAATACAGCGCATCGGCCAGGCCGGGGATGTGTTGCGCCACCAACGCCTTGTTGCCGCCATAGCCGTTGCAGGCCAGCACGAGCGCGTCGCAGCCGATGCGGTCTGTCGAACCATCCGGCCGGGTGATGCCGACGCCGGCGATGCAGCCATCTGCCGCGGCGAACAGGGTGGTTGCGGTTGCCTCGGTGATGATCGCGACCCCGGCGGCCTCGGCAGCCTGGCGCAACCGGTCGATCAGCTCCGCGCCGGAGCGGGTCGGCAGGCCGTGCATGCGCCGTGCGGAATGGCCGGGATAGGTGAAGTTCTCCACCACCGAGAATGGCAGGCCGTGGGTGTCCGCCAGCCATTCCAGGGCCGGGCCGATCGTCTCGGCCACACGTGCCACCGCCGCGGGGGCGGGCTCGCCATGCGCCTTGGCTATGATGTCGGCGGCGAACAGGGCGGGGCTGTCTTCGATCCCGGCCGCGCGCTGGAACCGCGTGCCGCCGGCAGGGATCAACCCGGCCGACAGCGCCGTGGAGCCGCGCGGCACCGCATCGCGCTCCAGCACCAGCACCTCCGCCCCCAGCGCGCGCACCCGCAGCGCCGCCACCAGCCCGGCCGCGCCGGCACCGATCACCAGCACGGGCGCATGGGCCTCGAAGGAAATCCCCTCGGCCGGCTCGACGCGTGGCATGGGCCCACCTGTATGTTCTTGACGATCGGATATCTGCATACATTTAATACAGCATCGTCGGGTGGGGCAATCGCGCCCCGGACCGAATCCGGGAAGGCGCCTTTGCACGCGGCGGAAACCTCCAAGACCCATCTGCTGTATCTGCTGCTGAAGGAACGGATCACCAGCGGGGCGGTGGCGCCGGACCAGAGGCTGCCGAGCGAACCGGCTTTGGCCGCGCAGTATGGGCTTTCGCGCGTAACGGTGCGCCGCGCGCTGGAGGGTCTCGCGCAGGAGGGGTTGATCACCCGCGCCGCCGGGGCCGGCACTTTCGTGGCCCCCGTGGCCGCCCAGGCGCCGATGGTGGCCGACCTGTCCAACGTTCTGGCGCACCTGGTGCAAATGGGGCGCGATACGCGGGTGCGGCTGCTCGCCTTCTCCTACGGCGTGCCGCCCGCGCCGGTGGCCCGCGCGCTGCGCCTGGCGCCCGGCGAGCGGACGCAGCATTCGCTGCGCGTGCGCTATCTGGACGATGTTCCGTTCTCGTATCTCTCAACGCACGTGCCGGAGCGCATCGGCGTCACCTATTCGGAGGCCGATCTGGCCACAAGGCCGCTGCTGGCCCTGCTGGAGCAATCCGGCGTGGCGGCGGACAAGGCCGACCAGACCATCAGCGCCACGCTGGCCGGGCCAGAGGCGGCCGAGGCCCTGGGCGTGGAGGTGGGCTCCGCCCTGCTGTCCATGACCCGCGTGGTGCTGGATGCGGAGGGCCGCGGCATCGAGCACCTGGCCGCGCTGTACCGGCCCGACAAGCACGCCTTCCACATGGAACTCACCCGCACCGGCGGTGGCAGTGCCCGCCGGTGGGAGCCGAGCTCGCCCGCGCCCACACCACCCCCGAAAGCGGCCGGCGCCCCGGCCAAACCCCGAAGGAGACAGCCATGAGCCAGTCGACCCGCCGCACCCTCCTGGGCGGCGCTGCCGCCGCGGGTGGCGTGCTCGCCATGCCCGCGATCCTGCGCGCCCAGCCCGCCGCCGTGAAGATCGGCATCCTGCAGCCCGTCACCGGCGCGCTGGCCCAGGATGGCGAATATGGCCGCCTCGGCGCGCAGATCGCGCTGGATGAGATCAACGCGGCCGGCGGCATCAAGTCCCTCGGCGGCGCCAAGCTGGAGATGGTGTTCGGCGACGCCCGCTCCACGCCAGAGGGCGGCACGCAGGAAGTGGAGCGCATGCAGGGCGAAAAGGTGGCCGCCATCGTCGGCGGCTTCGCCTCGCCCATCGTGCTCGCCGCCTCGCAGGCCGCCGCGCGCTACGACATTCCGTATATCTGCGACGTCGGCGTTTCCGACGCGATCGTGGGGCGTGGCCTTGCCAACACGTTCCGCTTCGGCCCGGGCTTCGGCATCGTCACCTCCACCGCGCTGGAAAACCTGGTGAAGCTGAACGACGCGGCGGGCAAGCCGGCGAAAACCGTGGTGATCGTGCATGAAGATGGGCTGTTCGGCTCCGGCATGGCCAAGCTGCTGAACGACCAGCTGCCGCCGCGCGGCTTCCAGGTGCTGGAGACCATCGCGCACCCCACCCCCTCGCGCGACATGTCCAACGTGGCGCTGCGCATCCGCGCGCTGAACCCGGACCTGGTGATCCCCTCCAGCTACTATTCCGAGTTCGTCTTGCTCGCCCGCACCATGCAGCAGCAGCGCATCCGGCCGAAGGGCGTGTATGCCATCCTGAATGGCGCCGCCTCCAACTTCCGCTTCGTGAAGGAATTCGCGGATGCAGCCAACCTGGTGATGGACTGCAACCACTGGGCCGACCCGCGCAAGCCCAAGACCGCCGAGGTCCGCGCCAAGGCCGAGGCCGGCGGCCGCTTCTGGCTCTACAACACGCCGCTCAACTACTCCTGCGTCGCCCTGCTGGCCGATGCGATCGAGCGCGCCGGCTCCACCGACCGCGACAAGATCACCGCCGCGCTGGCCAGCTCCAGCTTCACCGGGCACATCATGCCGTATGGGCCGACGAAGTTCGAAAAGGGCCAGAACATGGGCGCAGCCCCGGTGAACACGCAGGTGCAGGGCGGCGACATCAAGGTGATCTTCCCCGACGCCTTCGCCGACGCCAAGCCCGTCTTCCCGGCCACCTGATCGGACCCGCCCCGGGCCACCCTGGCCCGGGGCAAGCATCATGCTGCCACTCGACATCTTCCTCTCGGCGATGGCCAACGGCCTGATGATGGGCGCCGTGTACGCCCTCGTCGCGCTGGGGCTCACGCTGGTGTACGGCGTGCTGCACATCATCAACTTCGCCCATGGCGCCACGCTCACGGCGGCGATGTATGCCGTGTACGTGGCCCACGCCGCGCTGGGGGTCGACCCCTACCTGGCGCTGCCGGGGCTGGCCGCGATCTTCTTCGCGCTGGGCTACGTGGTGCAGCGCTGGGTGATCGGCCCGGCCAGCCATGGCGACGATTCCAACATCCTGCTCGTCACCCTTGGGCTTTCCATCATCATGGAGAACGCCCTGCTCGCCGGCTTCCGGTCCGACACCCGCTCCATCGACGTACCGTATGGTTTCTCCGTGGTGGAAGTCGGCAACCTGTTCCTGTCCACGCCCAAGCTCGTGGCCTTCGCCGGCAGCTTCGTGGTGGCGGCGCTGCTATGGCTGCTGCTGGCCCGCACCGATACCGGCCGCGCCATCCGCGCGGTGGCGAAGGAGAAGACCGGCGCGGCGCTGGTGGGCGTGCGGGTGGAGCATATCTACGCCGTCACCTTCGGCCTCGGCGCCGCCTGCCTGGCCGTGGCGGCCTGCCTGCTGATGCCCACCTTCCTGGTCAACCCCCGCATCGGCAACGCCTTCGTGCTCGTGGCCTTCACCATCGTGGTGCTCGGCGGCATGGGCTCCATCCCTGGCGCGTTGATCGGAGGGCTGTTCGTGGGCGTGGTTGAGAGCCTTTCCGGCCTGTATCTCGGCGAAAGCCTCGGCCAGATCGGCATCTTCCTGATCTTCATCCTGGTGCTGCTGGCCCGGCCCACCGGCCTGTTCGGGGCCCGCGCATGAGAAGCAGCTATCTCCCCATCGCCATTGCGGTCGCCGTGCTGGCGGTGCTGCCGCTCGGCACCTCCTCCAACACCACGCTCAACTTCCTCAGCTTCGCGCTGATCGTGGCGCTGGCGGCGCAGGGGTGGAACATCCTGGGCGGCTATGGCGGCCAGTTCTCCTTCGGGCATGCCGCGTTCTTCGGCACCGGCGCCTATGGCATGGCGCTGCTGCAGGTGCGCTTCGGGATCAACCCCTGGCTGGCGCTGCCGCTGGCCACGCTGATGGGCGCCGCGGTGGGTGCGGCGATCGGCGCGTTGAGCTTCCGCGCCCGGCTGCGCGGGTCCTATTTCGCGCTCGTCACACTGGCCTTTGCCGAGGTGTTCCGCATCCTGGCCAATGCCTGGGGCTTCACCGGGGGCGCTGCCGGCGTGCTGGTGCCGCTGCGCATCGAGGCCGCAAACATGCAGTTCGCCGACCGCGCCACCTTCTACTGGCTGGTGCTCGCCTGCGTCGCCGCCGGGCTGGTGCTCACCCAGGCCATGGCGCGCGCCCGCTTCGGCGCCTGGCTGGTGGCGGTGCGCGAGAACGAGGAGGCGGCCCGCGCGCTGGGCGTGGACAGCCTGGCGGTGAAGCTGCGCGCCATCACGCTTTCCAGCGGCATCACCGCCCTGGCCGGCGGGCTGTACGCGCAGAAATTCCTCTATCTCGATGCCGGAATCGCCTATGGCTCCTGGATCTCGGTGGAGGCGCTGCTGGCGCCGATCATCGGCGGGCTCGGCACGGTGTTCGGCCCGTTGGTGGGTGCGCTGGTGCTGCTCGGTCTGGGCGAGGCCACCAAGATCGCCCTGGGCCACGCACTCGGCGGCGCGGTGCCGGGCGTGGACCTGGTGGTGTTCGGCGTGCTGCTGATCCTCTGCGTCGCCTTCGCGCCCCGCGGCCTGCTGGGCCTGGGCGCCGATCTGCGCCGCCTGCTGCGGCGGCCGGCATGAGCGCGCTGCTGCAGGTGCGCGTCGTGACCATGCGCTTCGGTGGCCTGGTGGCCGTGGACGACGCTGCGCTGGATGTGGCGCCGGGCACCATCACCGGCCTGATCGGCCCGAACGGCGCCGGCAAGACCACGCTGTTCACCGTGATCGCCGG
>JAIXTK010000224.1 GCA_027483995.1 Acetobacteraceae bacterium | reverse complement strand
CTGCTGGCGGCATGTCTGGCGGCGGCGGCATCGGGCACGGAGGCACGGATGATGGAACAACTGGCCTGGGGCTTCACCTTCCCGGATATCGAGGGCGGCACGCTCGATTTCGCCGCCTATCGCGGCCGCGTCCTGCTGGTGGTGAACACCGCCAGTTTCTGCGGCTACACCCGCCAGTACGACGCCCTGCAGAAGCTGCACACCGATCGCGCGAAGGAGGGGCTGGTGGTGGTGGGCATCCCCTCCCAGGATTTCAACCAGGAAGCGGGCACCGAGGCGGAGGTGAAGCGCTTCTGCGAGGCGAATTTCGGCATCGACTTCCCGATGACGGCGATCCTGAAGGTGCGCGGCCCAGAGGCGCATCCCTTCTATCGCTGGGTGAAGGGCGCGCGCGGCTGGGAGCCGGGCTGGAACTTCAACAAGGTGCTGGTGGGCCGCGATGGCCGCGTGGCCGGGGTGTTCGGCGCGTCGGACGAACCCGCCGGCAGCCGCCTGTCGGCCGCCATCGCCACCGCCATCGCCACCCCGGGAACCAGCCAGGGCTGATCCTTCTCCGGCCTACATTCGTATCCAATCGTCTCCGATGCGGATGATGGCTGCCGGACCCTGCAGCGCCGTGCTAGCTCTTTCGTGAGGTGAACCTGGCCGCGGCCGGAGCCGCATCCCAGGACGACCATCCGGGGGGAGCGTCGTGGATATCGAAGTGCAGATCCGGGCGGCGCGGCTGAGGGCGGTGTTCGAGCGGCTTCCGGTGACGCTGGCCATCACGATGGTCACGTCCGCCGCGGCCACCTTCGTGCTCGCCGCGAGCGGCGCGGGCCGCATGGCCTGGGCCTGGCTTGCGCTGCTGGCCGGGCTGACCGTGCTGCGGGCCGCGCTGTGGCTGCGCTTCCGCCACGCCGGGATCGGCCATGCCGGGGTGTGGCTGGGGCTGGCACTGGGCGGCGCCTTTGCCTCCGGGCTCGCCTGGGGCCTCGGGGTGGTGCTGCTGCCGGTCACGGATTCCGGCGTGATCGGCTGGACCGGCCCGGCGGTGATGCTGCTGCTGCTGGCCGCGATGTGTGCCGGGGCGGCCACGGTGCACGGCATGCACATGCCGGTGGCCCTGGCCTTCGTGCTGCCGGCCTGCCTGCCGCTGGCCGTCGACCTGGCGGCACGGGGGGGCACGCGGCACCTGCTGATGGCCGCCGCGGTGCTGTTGTTCGCCGCGACCATGGCGTGGGCGGCCCGCCGCTCGGCCTGGCATTTCGGCGATACCCTGCGCCTGCAGATCGAGCTGGCACGCCGCACCCGTGAGCTGGATGCGGCCAACGCGGCGCTGCGGGCGGAGATCGAGGACCATCGCGCCACCGGCGAGACGCTGCGCCAGGCCCAGCGCATGGAGGCGATCGGGCAGCTGAGCGGCGGTATCGCGCATGACTTCAACAACGTGCTGGCGGTGATCGGCGGCAACCTGCAGCTGATCGGCAAGCGCGGCGCGGGCAATGCCGATATCCTGCGCCTGGTTGCCGCGGCCGAGCGCGCCACCGAGCGCGGCGCCCGGCTGACCGCCAGCCTGCTGTCCTTCTCGCGCGAGCAGCGCCTGCGGCCGGAGGAGGTGGACCTCAACGAGATGCTGCGCGAGGCCGCGCCGATGCTGCGCCGCACGCTGCATGGGCGGATGGAGCTGGCGCTGGAGCTGGCGCCGGAGCCGGAGCGGCTGGTGGCGCTGGCCGACCCCGCACAGCTCCAGGCCGCACTGCTGCATCTGGTGATCAATGCCCGCGACGCGAGCCCGCCGGGGCGGAAGCTGACCATCGCCACCAGCCTGGTGGCGATGGACGAGGCAGGCGCCTTGACCTGCGTGCGGGTGAGCGACACCGGCCCCGGCATGGCGCCGGAGGTGGCGGCCCGTGCCTTCGAGCCGTTCTTCACCACGCGCGAGGTGGGGCAGGGCAGCGGGCTGGGCCTGTCGCAGGTTCATGGCTTCGCCCACCAGTCCGGCGGCACCGCCCGGATCGAGCAACCGCCGGAGGGCGGGGTGGCGGTGAGCCTGCTGCTGCCCGCGGTCGCCGTGCCGATGCCGGAGCCCGTTGCGCCGGCGGTGGAGGAGCTGGCCTTCGCCGGACGGGTGCTGCTGGTGGAGGACGATGCCGATGTGCGCGAGGTGCTGATGGAGAGCCTGGCGGCCAGCGGCTGGGAGGTGACCCAGGCCGAAGATGGGGCGGCGGCGTGCGCGGTTCTGGAAGGCGATGTGCCGCTGGATATCCTGGTGACCGACGTGGTGATGCCCGGCATGGTGAGCGGGGTGGCGCTGGTGCGGGCGGCGGCCCGGCTGCGGCCGGAGCTGCCGGTGCTGCTGATCTCCGGCTACCCCACCGCCACGCTGGCGGCGCAGGGCGCGGAGGAGGCCGAGATGAACCTGCTGCGCAAGCCGTTCACCCATGGCGAGCTGCTGTCCCGCATGCGCCAGGCCCGGCAGGCGGCCGGGTGCCGGCCAGTGGATCGGCCAGTGGATCAGCCGGTTCTGTTCAGCCGCTGAACCTGCCGGATTTGGGGAAGCCGTTCGGCGGCAGGCGGCCGACCTGGCCGCGTTCGCCGAGCCAGTCGGTCAGTTTTTCCTCCGTGCGGGTCTTGTCGCCCAGGCGCCAGGTGAGGCCGTCGGCCATGGCGAAGGTCTTGAGGTCCGCCAGGGTGGCGTCCTTGTATTTCTGCAGCATCACGCCGCCGCCGCGGGCCAGTTCCGGCACCTGTTCCAGCGGGAAGACGAGCAGCTTGCGGTTGCTGCCGATGACGGCGACGTGGTCGCCATGCACCGGGGCGATGAGGGCGGCTTCCTCGCCGGGCTTGAGGTTGAGCACCTGCTTGCCGGTGCGCTTTTCCGCCAGCAAATCCTCGGCCTTCACCACGAAGCCGCGGCCGGTGTCCGACGCCACAAGGTGCTTGATGCCGTCGCGCCAGATGAACAGGGCGGTGACGTCGTCTTCATTGGTGAGATCGACCACGAGGCGGATCGGCTGGCCGTCGCCGCGGCCGCGGGGGAGGTCGCCGGCCTTGAGCGTGTAGGCGCGGCCGTTGGTGGCGAAGAGGCAGAGGCGATCGGTGGTCTCGCAGGGGACGATCAGCTTGAGGCGGTCGCCTTCCTTGAACTTCAGGTCATCGGGGTTGGCGACCGACCCCTTCACGGCGCGGACCCAGCCCTTGTCGGACAGGATCACCGTGATCGGCTCGCGCTCCATGTAGGCGTCGGGGTCGACGATGATCTCCTTCTGCGGGCCGGCGAGTTCGGTGCGGCGGTTGCCGAGCGGGCCTTCGCCGAACTTGCCCTTGATGGTTTCCAGCTCGCCCACGATGCGGTCCCAGCGCTTGGACTCGCTGCCGAGGAGGGTTTGCACCTCCTTCAGCTCCTTGGTGAGGGTCTTGTGTTCCTTGCGGATCTCCATCTCCTCCAGGCGGCGCAGGCTGCGCAGGCGCATGTTGAGGATGGCTTCGGCCTGGGTATCCGTGAGGGTGAAGGTGCGGATGAGGACGGCCTTGGGTTCGTCCTCCGTGCGGATGATGCGGATGACCTCATCGAGGTTGAGGTAGACGGCGAGGAAGCCTTCGAGGATTTCCAGGCGCCGCTGGATGGCGGCGAGGCGGTGGTTGCTGCGGCGGACCAGGACTTCCTGGCGGTGGGCGAGCCACTGGGAGAGCAGGGGCTTGAGGCCGAGGACCTGGGGGGTGCGTTCGGCGGTGAGCACGTTCATGTTGAGCGGGAAGCGGGATTCCAGCGCGGTGGCACGGAACATGGTGGCCATGAGGGCTTCCGGCTCCACGCCGCGGGCCTTGGGTTCCAGCACCAGGCGGACGAGTTCGGTGGATTCATCGCGGACGTCGCCGAGGAGGGGGAGTTTCTTTTCCTCCATGAGCTGGGCGATCTGCTCGATGAGGCGGGATTTCTGGACCTGGTAGGGGATCTCGGTGATGACGATGGACCAGGTGCCCATGCGGCCCTTTTCCACCTCCCACTTGGCGCGCAGGCGGAAGCCGCCGCGGCCGGTTTCGTAGGCCTGGAGCATGCTGGCGGGTTCTTCCACCAGCAGGCCGCCGGTGGGGAAATCGGGGCCGGGCATGTGGGCGAGGAGGTCCGCCGTGGTGGCATCGGGGTGGCGGATGAGGTGGATGGCCGCCGCACAGACCTCGCCGGCATTGTGGGGCGGGATGGAGGTGGCCATGCCGACGGCGATGCCGGCAGCACCATTGGCGAGCAGGTTGGGGAAGCTGCCGGGCAGGACGACGGGCTCGGCTTCCTCGCCATCATACGTGGGGCGGAAATCGACCGCGTCCTCATCGATGCCGGCCAGCAGGGCCTTGGCGACTTCGGTGAGGCGGGCTTCGGTGTAGCGCATCGCCGCGGGGTTATCGCCGTCGATATTGCCGAAGTTCCCCTGGCCCTCGACGAGGGGGAAGCGGGCGGCGAAATCCTGGGCGAGGCGGACCATGGCGTCGTAGATCGAGGCGTCGCCGTGGGGGTGGTACTTGCCCATGACGTCGCCGACGATGCGGGCGCATTTCTTGAAGCCGGCCGTCGGGTCCAGCCGGAGCTGGTGCATGGCGTAGACGAGGCGGCGGTGCACGGGCTTGAGGCCGTCGCGCAGGTCCGGCAGCGAGCGGCTGGTGATGGTGGACATGGCATAGGCGAGGTAGCGCTGGGAGAGCGCTTCGCGCAGCTTGGTATCCTGGACATTGCCGATCAGGTCATCGGGCATCGGGGGATTGGTCCTTCAGGGCGGTGACGCGGTCGTACAGGGCGATTCGGGCTTGGGGCAATGGCTTGTGTTGCAGGCCGAACACGTCGCGGGCGAGGAAGTGGGCGGTGAGGCGGAGGCCATCCGCCCATTCGGGGGGCGATCCTTCCCCGCCTTCGGTGAGGAAGGGAGGGAGGGGGAGAAGACGGTCCTTCCAGGTCCCAGCGGCTTCCTCGCTGACGGCGCGGCCGGTGCGGGGGGATACGTAGGCCAATTTTCCTGAATTGCCCAGCCCGGATTCGCCGGAGATGGCGCAGGTGGTGAGATCGAGGCCGTAGCCGAGGTCGCGCAGGAGGGCGAGTTCCCAGCGGATGAGTTCGGCCATCTGGCGTTCGGGCTGGGGGAGGCGGGCGAGGAGGTGGAGCAGGCCATCGAAGGCGGCGGGGTAGGGGTGGCGTTCCGGCAGGCCGCCTTCGGCGACGGCACAGCTGGCGGTGAGCATGGACAGGGCGAGGGCATCCTCCAGCACCAGGGCGGCGGCGGGGTGGATGAGTTCGGCGGAGAAGGAGCCGAGCTGATCCGACAGGCGGCCGATCCAGCGGACCTGGATGAGGTTGCCGGGCTGCCAGAGGGCGGCGCGGGTGCGGGACTGGGCGCCGCGGGCGAGGCCGCGATGGGCGCCGTGGGTTTCGGTCATGACCGTGGCGATGGCGTCTGCCTCCCCATAGGGGCGGGCATCGAGGATGATCGCGGGGGCTTCCCATTCCATGGCGGTGTTGTGGGGGGTGGGGGCGGGGTTCGCAAGGGTGGTTTTGGTGGAATGAGTTGATAGTGGAATGAATAGGGCGTGCGTTGGGGTGGG
>JAIXTK010000103.1 GCA_027483995.1 Acetobacteraceae bacterium | reverse complement strand
GGGCTCGGCGGCGGCGGCGCAATCTTCGTGCAGGCAGGCGGCAGCCTCACCGTCATGGGCGGCGGCCTCTCCGGCGGCAGCGCAACCGGCGGGCAAGGCGGCGAAGGCCCGCTCTTCGGCGCATCCGGCGCCGGCGGGCGCGGCCTGGGCAGCGGCATCCTGCTGCAGGGCGCCCAGGTGCTGATCCTGGCAGGCACGCTGACCGTGGCCGATATGATCGCCGATGCGCCGCTGGCGGGCAGCGGCACCGGCGCCGGCAGCCTGGTCATCGCCGCCGGCGGCACAGTCACGTTGAGTGCCGCGAACATCTTCGCCGGCGGCGTCACGCTGCGGGATGGCGCCGTGCTGGCGCTGGCGCGCGCCGAGGCGGCCGGCACCGGCACCATCCGCTTCAGCGAGGGCGCCGGCACGCTGGTGGTGGAGGGCACGCAGGGCCCGCTGGCAAAGCTCGCCGGTCTGGGCGAGGACGATTCGATCCTGCTGCGCGGCATCAATGCGGCCGGCGCCAGCGCGATCCTTGAGGCGGGCAACCGGTTGCGCGTCGGCGACGGGGTGTTCGATCTGACGCTGAACCTCGATGCCGGTTTCGACATCGCAGGACGGCGCGTGGCGCTCACGGCCGCGACAGGCGGGGGAACGCAGCTGCGGCTCGTGCCGGCGGTGCTGTCGTCCGTGGCCTGCTTCCGCCACGGCACGGCAATCGCCACGCCATTCGGCGACATGGCGGTGGAACGGCTGCGGATCGGCGAAGCCGTGCTGACACGCGGCGGGCTGGCACGGCGCATCCGCTGGATCGGGCGGCGCGAAGTGACGGCGCCGGAGATGGCCGCCGCACCGGAACTGCGGCCCGTACTGCTGCGGCGCGGGGCGCTGGGGCCGGGAATGCCGCGCCAGGACCTGTATCTTTCCCCACAACACGCGGTGCTGGCGGGCGGGCTGCTGATCCCGGCGGCGGCACTGGTGAACGGCACGAGCATCCTGCGCACGGCGCCCCCGGGCGGCATGCAGTATTGCCACATCGAACTGGACGACCAGGCACTGGTGCTGGCCGAAGGGGCACCGTGCGAGACCTTCCTGGACGCGGACAGCCGGGCGATGTTCCACAACGCCGACAGCTACGCCCTGCTGGACATCGACCCGGCGGCCCCGCCCCCAGCCGCGCTGGCGATCTCGCGGCTGGAGGAAGGCTTCCGCGTGGAAGCGGTGCGGCGCGCCCTGGCACGCCGGGCGGGGGTGGCGCCAAGGGAGGCCAAGGGCGCGCTGCGCTTCCATGTGGAACAACGCAAGGCCAGCGTGCTGGAGGGCTGGGCCTACGATCCGGCGCAGCCCGGGGAGCCGGTGGAACTGGACCTGCGCGCCGGCGGCGAGGTGCTGGCGCGCGGGGTGGCCAATCGCTACCGGATCGACCTCGACCGCGCCGACTTGGCCGGCGGGCGCTGCGGCTTCCGGATCAGCGTGCCGGAGGGGCCGTTGGGTTTGTTCCGGGCACGCGATGGCGCGTGGCTGGCTTGGGTATAGGCAGGAAGAAAACCGCCAAGACGCCAAGGTCGCCAAGAGATCGCCAAGGCGTTGTGCACTTGGCGATTCCTTGGCGTTCTTGGCGCCTTGGCGGTGGGCCTTTCCCTTACCGCCCCTTGAACTTCGGCTTGCGCTTCTCCTTGAACGCGGTCACGCCTTCCTTGTGGTCGTGCGTCATGCCCAGCGTGGGCTGCACGAAGGCCTCGTATTCCAGGTAGTCCTCCAGGCTCGGGCCGCTGGCGACATGGAACAGCTTCTTGGACAGGCCCAGGGCAAACGTCGGCCCCTCGGCGAGATCGGCCGCCATGGCGTTCGCGCGGTCCATCAGCTCCGCATCGGGAATGACATGGTTGACCAGGCCGAGGCTCTTGCCTTCCGCGGCATCGAACACCCGCCCGGTGAACACGAGTTCCTTGGCGATGTTCATCGGCAGGCGGCGGGCAAGGAACCAGATGCCGCCGCCATCGGGCGCATAGCCGATGCGGCGGAAGGTCTGGCCGAAGCGGGCGGTGTCGCTGGCCAGCACGATGTCGCAGCCGAGCACCAGCGACATGCCGATCCCCACGGCATGGCCGCGCACGGCGCAGATCACCGGCTTTTCCAGCGCATGCAGGATGCGCATGTAGGTTTGGCTGAGGCCCTGCAGCCGATCGCGCCGGTCGCGCAGATCCTGGTCTGCCATCTTGTCGATATCGGCACCGGCGCAGAAATTGGTGCCGGCGCCGGTGAGGATCACGGCGCGCACATCATTGTTGAAGCGCAGGGACTGGAAGGCCTCGATCAGTTCCTCGCGCATTTCCTTGGTAAGCGCGTTCATCCGCTCTGGCCGGTTGAGCATCACGGTGGCCACGGCGCCTTCGATGGTGGTCTGGACGTGCATTGGCGGTTCTCCCTTTCGGCGGAGTTTGGCGCGGCGGGGGCAAAGAAGGAAGTGAACCGCCAAGGCGCCAAGGGCGCCAAGAGAACGCCAAGGCACTCTTGGCGACTTTCTTGGCGCTCTTGGCGCCTTGGCGGCTCCCTTCCCTGCTCGTTGACGCTGCCCGGGCGATTGCCCAGGCTGGCGGCAACGAGGAGAAACGCCATGCCGTTGCCGCAACAGTTCCGCCGCCTGCGCCTGCCGGTGATCGGCTCGCCGATGTTCATCGTCTCCTCGCTGGACCTGGTGGAGGCGCAATGCCGGGCAGGCGTGCTGGGCACGTTCCCGGCGCTGAATGCGCGGCCGCAGGAAGAGCTGGCCGTGTGGCTGGAGCAGTTGCAGGGGCGGCTGGAAGGCACGCACGGCCTCTATGGCGTGAACCTGATCTGCCATGCCAGCAACGACCGGCTGCCAGGCGACCTCGCGACCTGCATGAAGTTCAAGGTGCCGCTGATCATCACCTCGCTGCGCCCGCCCTCGGAGGTGGTGCAGGGCGCGCATGAATATGGCGGGCTGGTGTTCCACGACGTGACCACGGTGCGCCATGCGGAGAAGGCGGTGGAACAGGGCGTGGATGGGCTGATCCTGGTCTGCGCCGGCGCGGGCGGCCATGGCGGGGCGACCTCGCCCTTCGCGCTGCTGCCCGAGGTGCGGAAGTTCTACGATGGCACCATCATTCTCGCCGGCGCGATCTCCGACGGCGCCTCGGTGCTGGCGGCGCAGGCGATGGGGGCGGACATGGTCTACATGGGCACCCGCTTCATCGCCACGCAGGAGGCGAATGCGGTGGAGCCCTACAAGCGGATGATCGTGGAAAGCGGCAGCCGCGACGTGACCTACACGAATGTCTTCTCCGGCGTGCACGGCAACTACCTGAGCAAGAGCATGGTGGCGGCCGGGCTCGATCCGGCGAACCTGCCGGTGGTGGAAACAGGCAAGACCTATGTCGCGGGCCACAAGCGGGAGAAGCCGAAGGCCTGGAAGGATATCTGGGGCGCCGGCCAGGGCGCGGGTGCGATCGACGATATCCCTGATGTGGCCGAGCTGGTCGATCGTCTGGAGCGCGAGTATCGCGCCGCGGCATCGCGCGTGGCGGGGCTGGTGTCGTGATGTTGCCGCTGCAGGGCGTGAAGGTTGTTGAGATCGCGGAGAACCTCGCGGGCCCCTATGCCGGGCAGATCCTGGCGCTGATGGGCGCCGAGGTGCTGAAGGTGGAACGGCCGGAAGGCGACAATGCCCGCGGCTGGGGCCCGCCCTTCCATGGCGGCATGGCGACGACCTTCCACGCCATGAACCAGAACAAGCGCAGCGTGACACTGGATTTTCGCAACGAGGACGATTTCGCCTGGCTGATCGAGCGCATCGGCCAGAGCGACGTGGTGCTGCAGAACCTGCGCCCCGGCGCGCTGGAGAAGCTGGGGCTGGGAGCGGAGGCGCTGGTGGCCGCCAATCCGCGGCTTGTCTATTGCTCGCTCTGGGCGCTGGGGGCGGTGGGGCCGCGGCGGATGTCGCCGGGGTTCGAGCCGATGGTGCAGGCGTTTTCCGGATTGTTCGCATTGAACGGTGACCCGGCGGGGGCACCGAGCCGGATCGGGGTGCAGGTGCTGGATCTCGGCACCGGCATGTGGGCGGCGATGGGCATTCTCGCGGCGCTGCTGCGGCGCGAGCGCACCGGGGCGGGCGGGATCGTGGATACCTCCCTGCTGGAAACGGCGATGGGGTGGATGAGCGGGCATTGGGCCGCCTATGCCGAAAGTGGCAAGCACCCGCAGCGCGACCGCAGCGGCAACCCGCGCGTGGTGGTGTTCCAGGCGCTGCCAACGGCGGATCGCGAACTGGTGGTGGCCGCGGCAAATGACCGGCTGTTCGCCAAGATGGTGGCCGAGCTGGGCCATCCGGAATGGGCGCAAGACCCGCGCTATGCCACCAACGCGGCACGGGCGGGGAACAAGGACGAGATCATCGGCATGATCAGCGCGATCATGGTGACACAGCCTTCCGCCTTCTGGGAGGAACGCTTCGAGGCGGCCGGCGTGCCGTGCGCCCCGATCAACGACATGGGCGTGCTGAAGACCGATACGCAGGTGGCCGCCCTGGGCATGCTGGTGCCGCCGCCAGGCATGACGCTGCCGTTGATGGGGCTGCCGATCAGCTTCGATGGCATGCGGCCGCCGGTGGTGAGCGGGGCGCCGGCGCTCGGGGCGGACCAGGCGATCCGGCGCGGCTAGCCCGGGCTCTTCGCGCAGGCCTCCCGCCACATCTGGCGCAAGCCGGCGGCGAAGTGGGCGGCGAAGCGCGGCGCATCGCATAGCGGCGACGATGCGACACGGGCGCGCAGCCCGGCCCGCAGGCGCCGCAGCGCCGGGCGGTCGGCACCGAGCGCGGTGACGATGGCGACATAGTCATCGGCATCGCGCGCCACCGTGCCGCTCACGCCGGCCGCGGCGAGATGGCTCTGCGCGTGGCGCCCGGCGAAGCTGTGGCCCGGCAAGGTGACCACGGGCACGCCCATCCACAACGCCTCGCATGTGGTCAGCCCGCCGCCATAGGGGAACGGATCGAGGCAGATGTCGGTAGCGCCGTATTCCTCCAGCATGCGCTGCGGCGTGACGCTGCCGGTGAAGGACAGCCGTGCGGCCTCGATACCGCCGGCGGCGAAGGCGGCGCACAGGCGGGATTGCACGCCTGGCAGGTGGTAGCCGTCGTAAACGAAACGGATGGTGGCGCCGGGCTGGGCATGCAGCACGAGCGCCCAGAGGGCGATCACGTCGTCGTTGACCTTGGCCGGGTTGTGGAAGGCGGCGAAGGTCAGCGGCCCGTCGTCGCCCGCCGGAAGCGGCGTGACCTCCGGCGCGGCGGCGGGCGGATCGAAGCAGATATAGGCATCGGGCAGGCGCAGCACGCGCTCGCTCATCCAGGGATCGTCGTGTTCGGGCACCAGCAGGCGATCGGCGATCAGCCAGTCCATCGCATCGAGGCCGGTGGTGCCGACATAGCCGACCCAACTGGCCTGAACCGGGGCCGCGCGGCGGGCAAAGACGCCCAGGCGGTTGCCGCTGATGTGGCCGCTGAGGTCGAGCAGGATGTCGATCCGGTCCTCGCGCACCAGCCGGATCACGGCCTCATCGGACTGGCCCTGGACCTCCCGCCATTCCGGAACCGCTTTGCGCAGGCGGCGGGCCATGGCGTCGTCCGACGGGGCGCAGTCATAGGCGACGAATTCCACCTCAGCGCGGTCGATGTGTTCGAGGGCACCGACCGCGAAGAAGGCGGTGGGATGGGCGCGGAAATCGGCGCTGACCAGGCCCACGCGCAGGGCGCGCCCGGCCTGCGCCGGCGTGGGTGCGGGTGGCGGCGGCGCGGCCGGCAGGCGGGCGGCGATGGCGTGTTGCCATTCGCGATGCAGGGCCAACAGGCTCTCGGAGGTGACGCCGGGCTGGTATTGCGCGGCCATCAGGCGGTTGGAGCGGACCATGGCATCCGACGGATGGAGCCGCAGCCAGGCTTCCTCGCTGGCGATGGCGGCGGCCACGTCGCCGATGCGCAGTTCGATGCTGCCGGTGTTGAAGGGCTCAAGAATGCCACCGGTATCGGCCGCGCGGGCACGGCGGTAGAGGGCGACGGCCCTGTCCCACTGCCGGTCGGCGTCCAGCAGGGTGGCCAGGTTGTAGAGGGCGAGCGGGTGGTGCGGGTCGATGGCGAGCGCCTGCTCCAGCGTGGCCGTGGCGGCGGCGGCGTTCCCGGCGTGCAGCTCCGCCACGCTGAGCTGGAACAGGAAGATCGCATTGCCTGGGAACCGGCCGGTGGCCTGATGCGCCACCTGGCGCGCCTGCTCCAGCTCCCCCGCCTCGCCGTGCAGGCGGATCTGGGCGAGCAGCGGTGCCGTGTCGGCAGGGGCGAGTGCGGCGGCACGGCGGAGATGGTGCAGCGCGCGGGTGGCATGGCGGTTGGCCTCCAGCACGCGGGCCAGCAGGGCATGCAGCACGGGCGACGAATCGTGCCGGCGCAAGGCGCCTTCAAGCTTGCGCTGGGCCGCCTGGGTGCGGCCAGAGGCGGCCAGGTGGGCGGCCTGCTCAAGGGTTTCCGCGAGGTCCCTGGGCAGCATGGCGGGCGGGGTGGCTTGGCGTGATCCGGACATGGTCCCTCGGGGTGGCGGCAATCGACGGGTGGGCTATGGCGTGGGGGCCTGGTCGCTGAGCCAGCGCCGGTAGCGCTCGGCCGAGGCGGCGACGGCGGGCTTGGCGCCGGAGGGCATCTCCCGCTCCCACCAGGCGCCGTAGAGGCGGTCGAAGGCGAAGGGGGCGATGGCCAGTTCGATGGCGGTCACGGTGCGGGCGGGAAGCGGGATGAGGTTGGGGTAGCTGCGCATGAAACTGACCTTGGCGCGGTCTGGCAGGAGCTGGATGATGTCCCCGGTGAGGAGCGCGCCCCTACCCTCTGCGCCATCGCGCCAGTGCAGCATGGTGCCGCCGTCGAAATGGCCGGGGGCGTTGATGAGGGTGATGCCGTCGGCCAGCGCGTGGGTGGGGCCGGACCAGAATCGCAGCGCGGGATCGGGGCGCAGGACATGGGCGCGGTCGGCTTCGTGCAGCCAGACCTCGCAGCCGAAGGCGTGGGCCCATTCCACCATGGCGCTGTAGTAGTGCGGGTGGGAGATGGCGATCCTGCTGATGCCGCCGAGGGATTTCACCAGGGCGATGGTGGCGGGATCGAGCAGGGTGATGCAGTCCCACAGGATATTGCCCTGGGAGTGCAGGATCAGCAGGGCACGCTGGGCGATGGCGAAGCCGGGCGTGGTGCCGATGCCCAGCAGGTTGGGCTCGTGCTGGCGCCAGGCATTCATGTGGGTGCGCTGCAGGTCGGCCATCGTGGTCCAGCGCTGGCCAGCGGGGCCGACATACTGGCGTTCGTCCTCGCAGATCGGGCAGTTCGGCGGCGGCGCGGCGCTGGGGGCGTGCTGGGTGCCGCAGGTGGTGCAGATGAAGGGAGTCATGTGTGGTGCGCCCGGCTGTCGGTGGGCGCCTCGGCGCGGTCGGTGAGGCCGTAGTCGCGCAGCACGGCAGCCACGCGCAGGCGGTATTCGGCGAAGACGCCGCCGCGGCCGGCGGATTGGGTGGCGCGGTGGCGCTCATGGTTGCGCCAGGCAGCGACCGCTTCCTCATCGCGCCAGAAGGAGAGGGAGAGCATCTTCCCGGGGTCGGTGAGGCTCTGGAAGCGCTCGACGCTGATGAAGCCATCCATCTTCAGGAGGTCTTCGCGGAGTTTGGCGGCGAGCGCGAGATAGGCGTCGCGGTGGCCTTCAGCGGGGCGGACTTCGAAGATGACGGCGATCATGGCATGGCCTTTCGGCTGTGGCGCGGCAGTGGCATGGTGACACGGAACGAAGCCTGACGGGGAGATGAGCCATGGTTGATGTTGCTGCCGCGCGTGCCGAACTGGCGCCGACAGGGGTGCTGCGGGCCGGGATCAACATGAGCAACTTCCTGCTCGTCACCGGCAAGGACGAGGCCGGCGGGCCGGTGGGGGTTTCGCCGAGCATGGCCGCCGAGGTGGCGCAGC
>JAIXTK010000221.1 GCA_027483995.1 Acetobacteraceae bacterium | reverse complement strand
TGTTTCCGCTCGCCAATAGCTGGTACATGGGCGCCAACATTCCCGGCAAGCCGCGCGTGATCCTGCCCTACGTCGCCGGCGTGGGCACCTATCGCAAGATCTGCGACGAGATCGTGGCCGACAACTACCGCGGCTTCAGCATCACCGGGGCGGAAGCCCGGGCGGCGGCCGAGTAGGGCTTTGGCCACGACCGATCGCCGCGGGACGCGGGGTTTTCGCGACGGATTCGAGGTGATTTCGGGCGCCTGACGGCCATGGCGGCGCGCGCGCGGCCTGGGTGGGGCGGAGTGCGGGCGCGCGATGGCCGGACAGGGCCATGCCCTCCGCCCGGTCGCAGCGCATCAGCCAGCCGAGGCGGGCGCGCCGGCGCAGAAACCGGCGCAGGACATACGGGTCCCAGTCCTGGTCTTCGGTGGTGTCGGTGGTGAGGGAGACGAGCCAGTCCTTCTGCGGGCGGCGCAGGCTTTGGCGCGCGGAGGCCGCAACGGAGAATGCGGCGAGCAGGGCCAGCAGGAGGAGCTTCAACGGCAGCGGAATCCGGGCGTGCAGAATCGCCCGCGCCCAGGGGCGCGGTGCGTCTGCTTGGCTCGGTGCGGCGGGTTGATGGGTCATCACCGGGAATTTCAGCACAGGCGAGACCGGTGATCCAGAAAATTTTCTTCGTTGATGTGAAATTATGTGCTTGACGGGCGGCTGGGGCGCCGCTGGTTTGGGGCAGGAAGGGTCTTCTTTTTTCTGAAGAAAAAAGAAGCAAAAAAGACTTCATTCACTGGCACGCGTGCCGGATGCCCTGCATGCGTGCCAGTGATCAAAAGTTTTTTGGTTCTTTTTTTCAAAAAAGAACCGGTTGCCCTATACCCGCCACCACAATCAATTACCGATGTTACGGTGGAGAGGAAAGAACTGGATTGATTCGCTTTGCTCGCAACGACGAGGGAGTGACGGGGCGGTAGATGCGGGGGGTTGTATTACATTACGGGCGACAAAGGCCCCAGCTTGCCCAGCTCCGTCGCCTTGATCTGCAGGGCGAGATACTTGGAGTAGATCCGGCATGGTGCCAGCCCGCCGGCGATGAACCATAGACCCTGCTGCGGTGTGCGCTTGTACATGTTGTTCAGCTCGCCATCGGGGCCGAAGCCCCAGACCGGGCCGATGCGTTCCACCATGGCCTCGCCCAGCGCGCGGCGCACCAGTTCCACCTGCGGGTAGTAGCCGGTCGACAGCACGATCAGGTCCGCCGGCACCGTGCTGCCATCCTTCAGCCGGGCGCCCTCGGCCACGAAGCGTTCGATGCGGTCGAACTGCAGCAGCCCGATCTCGCCCTTGATCATCAGCGCGGAGCTGCCGGCATCCAGGTTGTAGCCACCGCCGCGGGTGTAATACTTCACCTGGTGGCCGGTATCGTCCTCGCCCATGTCGTGCTTGAAGCCGATGGATTTCAGGCCGTCGATCATCTCGCGGTCCAGCTCCACCATCCGCTTCACCACGGCCTTGTAGCCCTTCATCACCAGCGGCGGCGTGGCGGCCGATGCCACCTGGTCGGCATCCTCCAGCGCGCCGGGCTCGTTCCACACCGTCTCGTTCAGCCGCGCGCTGGGGTTGATCGAAACCACGGTGGTGGAGCCGCGCTGCACCAGCGTGGTGTTCACGCCGTGGCTGTGCAGGTCCAGCGCGATGTCGTTGGCGCTGCTGCCGGTGCCGATGATCAGCGCCCGCTTGCCGGCCCAGGCGGCCCCGCTGTCGAACCCCTCGGAATGGATCACGTCGCCCTGGAAATCCGCCAGCCCCGCGATCTCGGGGATCAGCGGATAGGCGCTGGCGCCGTTGGCGAAGACCAGGTGGCGCGGGCGCAGCACCCGCTCGCTGCCATCCTCCCGGCGCACCCGTGCCTCCCAGCATTGCGCAGCCTCGTCCCAGTGGCCGCCGGTGAACTCCGTGCTGGTCCAGCAGTTGATTTCCATGGCATCGGCGTAGAACTCGAACCAGTTCCCCAGCATGTCCTTGGGGATGTATTTCGGCCAGGTCGGCGGGAACGGCATGTAGGGCAGGTGGTTGATGTGGGTGGAGTTGTGCAGCGCCAGGGAGTGGTAGCGCCGGCGCCAGCTATCCCCGATGCGGCCCCACTTCTCCACCACCAGCGTATCCACGCCCTGCTGGTTCAGCCGTGCCGCAATCGCCAGCCCGGCCTGGGCGCCGCCGATCACCAGCACCGTGGGATCACGATCCTCATAGGCGGCGGCCTTGCGGCGGACATCGGCCCAGTTGTCGCCGCCGAAATTGCGCGAATAGGCGGCCCCGGTCGGGCGGTTGTCGCCGATCTGCTCCTCCCAGCCCTCCAGCGCCTCCAGCGTGGTGGAGATGTGCCAGGCCTTCATCCCCTCCGCATCCGGCGCCAGCCGCAGCAGCCCGGCGCCGCGGCCATGGGCGGTGTGGAAGCCGAAGATCGCCTCCGTGCTTTCGATGCCCAGCCGCGTGGCCGCCTTTGGTGCCCGCCGGTCCGGCGGCAGGTGGAAGCCGTGCGCCTGGATTTCGCCCTGCGCCGCGGCCAGCCGTGCAGCCACTGCGTCGCGGCCCCCGGTGGGGGTGAAGTGCCAGGTGAAGGCCAGGATGTCGCGCCACTGCGCCTCTTCATGGAACAGCGCTGCGATCCCCGCCGCATCGCGCACCGCCAAAGCGGCCTCGAAGGCGGCGAGCCAATCCTCTGCCGCGGCGCGATGCCGGGCGGTGGCCTGGAACTCGGCGAAGGCCTGGTCGAAACGGTCCATCGGACATTCCCCTCGCACGTGGCGGCGTTTGTGACAGTGTCCCGCATCCGGACCCGCCCGCCAAGCGCAGCCTCGTTGCCCCCCTGGGCGCCCGGTGCCTAAGCTGCGCCAACACCAAGCAAAAGGGGAAACGATCATGCGGCTTCAGGGCAAGGTGGCGATCGTGACGGGCGGCGCGCACGGCATGGGCGAGGCGGAATCGCGCCTGTTTGCGCGCGAGGGCGCGAGGGTGGTGGTGGCCGATATCCTGCCTGATCTCGGGGATGCCGTGGTTGATTCCATCCGTGCCGATGGCGGGACCGCGATGTTCCACCGCATCGATGTCTCGCAGGAGGCGGAGTGGGAGGCGCTGATCGCCGCCACCCTGGCCGCCTATGGCCGGATCGACGTGCTGGTGAACAATGCCGGCATCTCCGGCAGTGCGGTGGGCGACCCCGATGCCATCGAGGGCTGGAACAAGCTGATCGCGGTGAACCAGACCTCGGTGTTCCTCGGCACCAAGCTGGCCGCGGCGGAGATGATGAAGACCGGCGGCGGCTCCATCATCAACATTTCGTCGATCAACGGCTTTGTCGGCAGCGATGGTGGCCACCCGGGCTACCATGCCTCCAAGGGCGCGGTGCGGATCTATTCCAAGGCGGCGGCGGTGCGCTACGGGCCGCACGGCGTGCGCGTGAACACGGTGCACCCGGGCTACCTGCCGCCGATGCTGAACGGCACCAACGCCAATTCCCGCGCCCTGGCCGTGGCGCAGACCCCGCTGCGCCGGATCGGCGTGCCGATGGATGTGGCGTATGGCGTGCTCTACCTGGCCTCGGACGAAAGCTCGTTCGTGACCGGGTCGGAGCTGGTGATCGATGGGGGGTGGCTGGCGCAGTAAGGTAAGGAAGAATCTTCTTTTTTCTGAAGAAAAAAGAAGCAAAAAAGACTTTATCCGCTTGTACGCGTGCCAGACATCCCGGCACGCGTGCAAGCGGATAAAAGTTTTTTGGTTCTTTTTTTTCAAAAAAGAACCGCTTGCTTATCGCTTGATGTTGGAAAGCGCACTCTGGATCCCCGCCGTGGCCCACGGGCCCCACGGCACGGTGAAGAACTTGAACCCGCGATCGACGAAGAAGTTCGGGTCCATCCCCGGCGGGATGAAATACATCCCCGCCGCGATGCCATGCTTGGCTGCCGTGCCAGCGATCTTGTCGAGCGCGCGCAGGTAGGTATCGCAGCTATAGTCCAGCGGCACGTCCAGTTCGATCGACAGGTCCGAGGGTCCGATCAGCAGCACGTCCACGCCGGGGACGGAGGCGATGGCGTCCAGGTTTTCCAGCGCCTGCTTGGTTTCGATCATCGGCACGATGACGAGTTCGTCGTTCACCGTGTCCATGTATTCGCGGTAGCTCTTGAAGCTGCCCCATTCGCCGCGTTCGCCGGCGTTGCTGCGGTTGCCGGCCGGGTAGTAGCGGCAGGCGCGCACCATCGCCTCGGCTTCGGCGCGGGTGTTGACCATCGGCACGATGATGCCTCGGGCGCCGGCATCCAGCGCGAAGCAGATCTGCTCGGGGATGTTGGAGCTGGTGCGCACCAGCGGGGCGGCCTTCTTGCCCTTCATCGCCGCGATCGGCGCGCCGAGCTGCTTCAGCTCCCACGGGGAATGCTGCGTGTCGAACAGCAGGAAGTCGAAGCCGGCATCGCCCAGCAGGGCGACATCGACATTCGGCGCACCGGCCGTGCCGACCACGGTCTTGCCGGCCTTGATGGAAGTCTTGATGGCGTTCATTCGGTCTCGATGCCTCCCTCGGGGGCTTGCTGCCCGTTCGATCGGCCGGCACGCGCCGGCATGGCGATATCGTACAGCAACCCCGGCGAGTGGCTAGGGGCGGGCGCGCAGGCCCGCCCCGTTGCTCGCTCAGCGCGCGCGCTGCCGCCGCCGGCGGGCGATGCCCAGGCCGAGCAGCCCCAGACCCAGCACCGAAAGCGTTGCCGGCTCTGGCACGTCCGTCGTTCCGATGCCGCCGCCATCCGTGACCGTGCTTGTGGTGAGACCGCCGATGAACACGCCGCTGTCGTAGATGGAGTCGCTGGTATCGGCCACCGCGATCACGATCGTATGCGTCAGCAGCGTGGGGTCGAGCAGGCCGGTGACGGTGAAGACCTGCGTCAGCCCGTTGTATTCGATGCCGTAGGGGCTGGTTCCAACCGGGTTCGGGATGAAATTGGTCGGGTTTCCCGACGTGTTGGAGATCAGCTCGCCGCCGGGGAACTTGGCATAGTTCACGCCATCGATGAAGAAGCCAAAGATATCCGTCACCGACTGGGTTGGGAACTCATCGGTGCCGAAGACGAACTGTGCCTGCACCGAATTGCCCGAGGCCACGGTGAAGCTGAAGCCCAGTGCGTTGGCGTCGTTGGTGGTGTTGCCGGCCAGGGTGGACAGCAGCGCGTTGCTGCCGGTGCCCGGGAAGACCGGGTTGAACTGGTTCACCGTGTTCGTCATCGGCAGGTTGGCGGTGCCCGAGGTGAGCACGATGCCGTTGGGCAGGGACAGCGTTGGCCCGCTGCCGGAACTGGGCACCAGGTTGAACCCGGTATAGGTGCCGGACTGCCCCGCGGCGAGGCTGCCCTGGTAGGTCTCGGTGCCCGGCACGACCGTGATGCCGGAGCCGGGCGCCAGGAGCGGCGGGATCAGCTGGGCCGCGGCATCGCCCGTGGTCACGGTGGTGATGGTCAGCGCCGCCGCCGGCAATGGCGCCAGCGCCAGCCCCGCTGCCAGCCCGATGGCCGCCAGGCCGGGCGCAGAAGCGATGCGAATGTTTCGATGTTTGATCATGAAAGAATGCCTCCAGTGAAAGGGTGCTTTTCCCCGGAGGCACTCAAGCAAGTATCAAGCCAATACGTTGGCCTTCAAGAAATCAACATGTTCCCTGTATGCAATGCACCCTGCATACAAATGGTGCAAGAAATCCCGACACTTTGTCTCAGTTGATCGGGTCCAGAACCACCACCGGGATCTCCCGGTCCACGGCCTTTTTCTGGTAGTCGGCATAGGGCGGCCAGAACTTCAGCGCCGTCTCCCACAGCCCTGCGCGCTCCGGCCCGGTGACGGTGCGGGCGCGCACGCGCAGCTTCTTCGTGCCCACCTGGATCTCCGCCTCCGGGTGCACCAGCAGGTTCTTGTACCAGCCGGGATGGTCTGGCGCGCCGCCCTTGGAGGCGACGATGATGTACCCGCCCGTGGCCGTGTCGCCGTAGAACAGCGGGAAGATGAACGGCTCGCCGCTCTTGCGGCCCTTCGTGACCAGCAGCAGCGACGGCACTGCCATTTCCGGCAGGTTCGGCAGCTTGATCGTGTACATGTGGCCATCCGTGCCGCCGCTGGAGAGATAGCGGTTCACGTGCTCCACCATCCATTGCGGCATCTGCGGTGCCAGCTTCCAATCGCTCATTACCTGCGCTCCCTTGCCTCGTGGCGTTGGCGGCAGTGTGGGCCAGCCCGGCCCCGTCCGCCAGGGGGCGCGCACGCGGCACCCCGGCCCACGCGGGCCCGCCATGCCGTTGCGGCAGGCGACCGCGCATGACAAGCGCGGCGTGTTCGGGTAGCGACGCGCCAAGCAACCGGCCCGGTCGTGCGCCATGTTCCTCCCTGCCTCCGCCCCCGCCAGACGCACGCGCCGCCTGCCCAACCAATGGGACCTTGCCGCCCTGCTCTTCGTTCTCGGCGCGCTTGCCGCCTTCGGCCACGGCGCCGCCGGCACGCTTGCCCCGATCGATGCGCCGGAGGCGACGCGCCTCACCCTCGCCGCGGCCGATCTTCCCTACTACGCCCTGCGCACCGTCATGCGCATGCTCGCCGCCATGGCAGCCTCGCTGCTGTTCACCTTTGCCTTCGCCACCCTGGCCGCGAAGAGCCGGCGCGCCGGTGCCGTGCTCGTGCCCTTGCTCGATATCCTGCAATCCGTCCCAATCCTGGGGTTTCTCTCCTTCACCATCGCGTTCTTCATGGGCCTCTTTCCCGGCCAGGTACTGGGCCTGGAGCTGGCCGCCATCTTCGCAATCTTCACCAGCCAGGCCTGGAACATGGCCTTTGCCATGTACCAGTCCCTCACCACCCTGCCGCAGGACCTGGTGGAGGCGACCCGCGCCTACCGGCTGACCGCCTGGCAGCGCTTCTGGCGACTGGAGGTGCCCTTCGCCATGCCGGGGCTGGTGTGGAACATGGTCCTTTCCATGTCTGGCGGCTGGTTCTTCGTGGTGGCGAGCGAGGCGATCACCCTGGGCGACGCCACGTGGCGCCTGCCTGGCATCGGCAGCTACGTTGCCCTCGCGCTCGAACAGCGCGACCTCGGCGCCATCGGGCTTGCCGTGCTTGCCATGGGCCTCGTGATCCTCGCCTATGACCAGCTGCTCTTTCGCCCGCTTGTGGCCTGGTCCGGAAAGTTCCGCTTCGAAACGACCGCCGGCGCAAATGCGCCCGACCCATGGGTGCTCGCCCTCCTGCGCCGCACCCGCGTGCTGCGCCGCGCCGCCGAAGCGCTCGGCACCGCGCTGACCGCCATCGGCTCGCTGCGCCTCCGCCTGCCCGCCTTGCCCATGGGCCTGCGCCTGGGCCTGCCACGCCAGGGCCGGAGCCGCATCGCCATGGGCCGCGCCGGCGACCTCGCCTTTGGCCTGGCCGTTGCCGCCCTGGCCGGCCTCGCCTTCTGGCGCCTTGCCGACTATGTCGCCGCGGCCGTCTCCTGGGGGGAGCTCGGGGAGGTGCTGCTGCTCGCTCTCTTCACGCTGCTGCGGGTCGCGGCGATGATTGGCCTTGCCTCCATCGTCTGGCTGCCGGTGGGCGCCTGGCTCGGCCGGCGCCCTGCCCTCACCCGGCTTGCCCAGCCGGTCATCCAGTTCCTCGCCGCCTTCCCGGCCAACCTGCTGTTTCCGCCCTTCGTGGTCGGCATCGTCCATTTCGGCCTTTCGCCCGAGATCTGGCTCAGCCCGTTGATGGTGCTCGGCACGCAGTGGTACATCCTGTTCAACGTGATCGCCGCCAGCGCCGCGCTGCCCGGCGACCTTGCCGAGGCGGCCGGTACGCTGCGCCTTTCCGGCTGGCTGTGGTGGCGCCGCGTGATGTGGCCGGCCATCCTGCCGGCCTATGTCACCGGCGCCATCACCGCCTCCGGCGGCGCCTGGAACGCCGCAATCGTGGCCGAGGTTGCCGCCTGGGGTGATACGAAGCTCGTTGCCTCGGGCCTCGGCGCCTACATCGCCCAGGCCACGGAGGCCGGGGACTTTCCGCGCATCGCGCTGGGCGTTGCCGTCATGGTGGTGTTCGTCGTCTTCATCAACCGGCTGCTCTGGCGCCCCCTGGCCGCCTTCGCTGCCCGCCGTGCCACCTTCTGACCGGAGCCACGCCATGGATCACGACATCCTGCTCGAGGTGCGCGGCTGCAGGCAGGCCTACCACAAGGACAGCGCCGCCGACCTTGTCGTGCTCGACGACGTGAACCTCACGCTCCGGGCCGGGGAGATCGTCGGCCTGCTCGGCCGCTCCGGCTCCGGCAAATCCACCCTGCTGCGCATCGTCGCCGGCCTGCTGGCCCCCACCCAGGGCGAGGTTCGCTGGCGCGGCGCCCCGATCGCCGGCCCGGCCGAGGGCATCGCCATGGTGTTCCAGAGTTTCGCCCTGTTTCCCTGGCTGACCGTGCAGGAGAACGTGGAACTCGGCCTGGAAGCCCAGGGCGTTCCGCGCGCGGAGCGTGAGCGCCGCGCCGAGGAGGCGATCGCCCTCATCGGCCTTGGCGGGTTCGAGGGTGCCTACCCCAAGGAGCTGTCCGGCGGCATGCGCCAGCGCGTCGGCCTCGCCCGCGCCCTCGTCGTCCATCCCGACCTGCTGCTCATGGACGAACCGTTCAGCGCGCTTGACGTGCTCACCGCCGAAACCCTGCGCACCGACCTCATCGACCTCTGGTCCGAGGGCCGCCTCCCGGCCCGCGCCCTGCTCATGGTCACGCACGGCATTGAGGAAGCGGTGCTGATGTGTGACCGCATCCTGGTCTTCGCCTCCAACCCTGGCCGCGTTGAGCACGAGTTGCGCATCGACCTGCCTCATCCCCGCAACCGCCACGACCCCGCCTTCGGCCACATCGTGGACGACATCTACGGCATGCTCACGCGGCGCGCCCCCGCCCCCGCACCCAGCCGCGCTGCCCCGGCCGACGAAACCGGCCTGGCCACGCCGCTCCATCCGGTCAGCACCAACCTCATGGCCGGCCTGCTGGAAACCCTCGCCGCCCCGCCCTATCGCGGCCGCGCCGACCTGCCGGCCCTGGCCAGCGCGCTGCAGCTGGAAGTGGACGACCTGCTGCCCCTCGGCGAGGCGCTGGCCCTGCTGCGCCTCGCCGAGCTGGCCGAAGGTGATTTGCGCCTGCTGGAAGCCGGCCGCAGCTTCGTCGATGCCGATACCGAGCCGCGCAAGCTGCTCTTCGCCGACGCCCTGCGCAGCCATGTCCGCCTCGCCGCCACCATCCGCCGCACGCTGGACGAACGCTGGAACCACCGCGTGCCCGCGCTGCGCTTCCGCGACGAGCTGGAAGACCACATGTCGCCCGACTATGCCGAAGCCACGCTGCGCGCCGTGATCGGCTGGGGCCGCTACGCCGAGCTGTTCGGCTACGACGAGGAGGCGGACCAATTCATGCTGGAAGAAGAGGAGGAAAAGTGAAAGGAAGACTCTTCTTTTTCTGAAGAAAAAGAAGCAAAAAGACTTTTATATGTAGGTGCGGAGAGGGTCGATCTTCTGATCCTGTAAATAAAAGTTTTTTGGTTCTTTTTTTCAAAAAAGAACCGCTTCCTTGCTCTACCCGAACATGAACCACACCCGGAACACCAGCTGTTCCGCCCACCCCTGCCGCCGCAGCCCACATCGGCGCAGCGCCACAAGCCGCTGCCACGGCCCGCCGCGCAGCCCCTGCTGGATCAGGTCCAGCTGCATCCGGGCTTCCGGCGTCAGCAGGTGCCGCTGGGCGTCCAGCGCGGCCACGTTCTCCCGCAGCAGATCCATGAACGCCCGCGGGCCGCGCCGCAACGCTGCCCAGGCCCGCCGCGCAAAGCTTCGCTGCGCCCCCACCGCGTTGCCGCCATGCTGGCGATACAGCACCACGGGCTCGTCATCGGCCAGGAACGCGCCACCGGCCGCCGTCACCAGCAGATAGGCCCACCAGTCATGAAGGCACCCGGCCGGGGACCAACTGCCGGCCACCAGCCGCGCCGCCGCCGCGTTCATCGCCATGGTGCAGCCAGTGGCGAGGTTCTGTGTCAGGGACGCCGGGAAGCGCGGCGATGTCCCCAGCCGGGCAGAGGCCGCCAGCGGAGTCAGCTTCGCATCCACCAGCACCTGGCGCGCGCAATACACCGCGGGCAGTTCGTCCGCCGCCTCGCCCAGCGCCCGCACGGCGCGGGAGAGCTTGAACGGCAGCCACACATCGTCCTGGTCGGCGAAGGCCACCACATCCCACGGGCCGAGCCCCGGCGCCACGTGGCGCAACAATGCGAGGAACCCGGCGGCGGAGCCCACATGCGTTCCTGGAACCGTCAACTGTTCCACCCGCCCGGGCGCCTGCCGGGCGGCAAAATCCTGCAGGATCGCCACGCTCTCGTCGCGGGAACCGTCGTCGCGCCACACCAGCTGCCAGTTGGCATGGTCCTGCGCCTCCAGGCTGGCCAATTGCTCGGCCAGGAAGGCCGCGCCGTTATAGCTGGCCAGCAGGATGACGACGCGAGCTTCCGCGGCGCGCGACGCCATGGTCGGCCTATCGCGTGGATGCGGACGCGAAGATGCGCGCCAGGGTGCGGTCAAGCGCCGCCTCCCATTGCGGCAGGCGCAGGCCGAACACCTGCTCCAGCCGGCTGCAATCCAGCCTGGAATCCGGCGGCCGCTTCACCGGCGTCGGGAATTCCGCACTGCCGATCGCCTCGATCGCCTCGGGCTGCTTCTGGCCATAGGGCGCGGCGCGCGTGATCGCCGCGCTGGCCAGGCCGTGCCAGGTCGTCTCGCCGCCGCCGGCGGCATGGAAGATGCCACCGAACCGGTCCTGCCAGCCTTCGCGCGCGATCGCATCGGCCATGCCCAGGATCGCCTCGGCCAGGTCGGAAGCCGCCGTGGGGCAGCCGCGCTGATCGGCCACCACGCGCAGCCGGTCGCGCGTGCTTGCCAGGTTCAGCATGGTCAGCACGAAGTTGCGCCCGCGCGCCGCATACACCCAGGAGGTGCGCAGCACGATCGCCTGCCGGCATGCCGCCAGCACCGCCTGCTCGCCGGCCAGCTTGCTGGCGCCATAGACGCTGGTGGGGTTGGGCGCGTCGCTTTCGGTATAGGGCGCGCCCTTGGAGCCATCGAACACGAAGTCGGTGGAGACATGGATCAGCGGAATGCCGGCACCGGCGCAATAGGCGGCCAGCACCGCCGGCCCGTCGCGGTTGGCCCGCCACGCGGCCGCCGCGTCGCTCTCGGCGCGATCCACCGCGGTATAGGCCGCGGCATTGATCACCAGCGCGGGCTTGGCCGCGGCGAGCATGGCCGGCAGGGCGGTGATGCGGTCGAAATCGAGATCGGGCCGGCCAACCACGCGCACCGGCCGGTCGCCGGCCGCCCCAACCGTTGCCAGTTCGGCCAGAGCCTGGGCCAGCTGCCCACTGCCGCCCGTCACCAGGATCGTCATCGGCCTACACCGAATACCAGGAATCACATTCAGCAAGCCGCGGCAGCGCTGCATCCTTGTCGGACAGCTTCACCTCATCCGCGCCCACCGGCCAGGGCAGCGCCAGGTCGGGATCATTCCAGATCACCCCGCGCTCGGCGTCGCGGTCGTAGGGGGCGTTCACCTTGTAGGCCACCTCGGTGTCCGGCATCAGCGTGCAGAACCCGTGCAGGAACCCGCCGGGCACCCAGAGCTGGGTGAAATTCTCCGCACTCAGCACCGCCGCGGCATGCTGGCCGTAGGTGGGGGAGCCGCGGCGGATATCCACCACCACGTCCCAGATCGCGCCCTTCAGGCAGCGCACCAGCTTGCCCTGCACATTCGGTGCGATCTGGCAGTGCAGCCCGCGCACCACGCCGCGCTGGGCGGAGTAGCTGTGGTTGTCCTGCACGAAATCCACGTCGATTCCGGCGCGGGCGAAGGCCGCGCGGTTCCAGGTCTCGGCAAAGAACCCACGGCTGTCGCTGAAGCGCCGCGGCGTTACCAGCAGCACCTCGGGGATGGACAGGCGTTCCACCTGCATGGCGCGTCAGTCCCCCGCCCCGGTATCGGCCAGCGCCATCAGCACCTGGCCCAGCTCGGTCTTGCCCAGAGCCTTGGCGCGCTCGCGCAGCTGCGCGGCATCGATCCAGCCCATGCGGAACGCCACCTCCTCCGGACAGCCCACCAGCATCCCCTGCCGGGTCTGGATGGTCTGCACGAAGGTCGCCGCCTGCAGCAGGCTGTCCGGCGTGCCGGCATCCAGCCACGCGCAGCCGCGGCCGAGCTTTTCCACCTGCAGCGTACCTTCCTCCAGGTACATGCGGTTGAGATCGGTGATCTCCAGCTCCCCGCGTGCGGAGGGCTTCACCCGGGCTGCCATCTCCGTCACCCGCTTGTCGTAGTAGTAGAGCCCGATCACCGCCCAGTTGGACTTGGGGTGCGTCGGCTTCTCCACGATTTCCAGCGCGCGGCCGTCTTCGTCCATCGAGACCACGCCGTACCGCTCGGGGTCGCGCACGTGATAGGCGAACACCGTCGCGCCATCCTGTACCGCCGCCGCCCGCCGCAACGTGCGCGACAGGTGCTCGCCGAAGATCATGTTGTCGCCCAGCGCCAGCGCGCAGGGCTCGCCGTTGATCCACTCCGCGCCGATATGGAAGGCCTGCGCGAGCCCCTCGGGCTTCGGCTGCACGGCGTAGGTGAACTTCACCCCCAGCCGCTCCCCGCTGCCCAGCAGGCGGCGGAACTGCGGCAGGTCTTCCGGCGTGGAGATCACCATGATCTCGCGGATGCCGGACAGCATCAGCACCGTCAGCGGGTAGTACACCATCGGCTTGTCGTACACCGGCAGCAGCTGCTTGCTCGCCGCCAGCGTCATCGGGTGCAGGCGCGTGCCCGACCCGCCAGCAAGAAGAATGCCCTTCATGGCCTCAAATCCCCTCAGGCCGCGCTTTTGGCTTGGCCCAGCCGTTGGCCGGCATAACGGGCCGCGCGGATCTTCTCCCACCAGGCCCGGTTGGCCAGGTACCAGTCGATCGTGCGGCCCAGCCCGGTCTCGAAATCATGCGGCGCCTTCCAGCCCAGCGCCGCCTCGGCGCGGCTGGGGTCGATCTCGTAGCGGAAATCATGGCCCGGCCGGTCGGTCACGTAGGTGATGAGCCGCGCCCGCGGCCCTGCGGGGTCTGGCACCCGCGCATCCACCGCGGCGCAGATCGCGTGCACAACCTCCAGGTTGGTGCGCGGCTGCCGCCCGCCGATCCCGTAGGTTGCGCCGGGCTGCCCCTTCAACGCCACGTGCAGCAGCGCGTCGGCATGGTCGTCCACGTACAGCCAGTCGCGCATGTTGGTGCCGTCTCCATACACCGGCAGCGGCTTACCCTCCAGCGCGTTCAGGATCATCACCGGGATCAGCTTCTCGGGAAACTGCCAGGGCCCGTAGTTGTTCACCGTGTTGCTGACGATGGTCGGCAGCCCATAGGTGTGGTTCCAGGCCCGCACCAAATGGTCGCTCGCCGCCTTGCTCGCGGAATACGGGCTGCGCGGATCGTACGGCGTTTCCTCGTTGAATGGCGGATCGCTTTTCCCCAGGGCGCCGAATACCTCGTCGGTGGAGATGTGGTGGAACCGGAACGCCGCGCGGCGGTCCGCCGGCAACCCGCGCCAATACTCAAGGGCCGCATCCAGCAGGGTGTAGGTACCCACCACGTTGGACTGGATGAACGGCCCGGGCCCGTCGATCGACCGGTCCACATGCGTCTCGGCCGCCAGATGCATCACCAGGTCGGGCTGGTGCGTTGCGAACACCTGCCGCATCGCCGCATGGTCGGCGATATCCGCCCGCACCAGCGTGTGCCGCACATGGCCCGCGCCTTCCTCCATCGCCTCCTCGGAGGCCGCATAGGTCATCTTGTCCACGTTCACCACGGAATGATCGGTCGTCCGGATCACGTGGCGCACAACAGCGGATCCAATGAATCCGCATCCGCCTGTCACCATGAGGCGCATGATCTATAATGAACCCTTTCTGTATGGCCGCAAACTGCCAGCCCCTTGCCGGGTCCGCAACCGTGAAGTGCCCAAGCGACCGGCCCCGCCGATCACAACCTTTTCATGGCGCCAATGGACGCATCGCATTGTCTGCCGCCGGACAGCCTTGCGGCTGCCAGACTTGCCCGCGACGGGCAGCCATGGTTGTAGTTGGCCTAGAATTCGGCCGCTTTGATGAACAAATCCCTTCCGGTGCCATCCGGTAAGGAACAGTCAACCGGCAAGGGGCAGATCTAGGCGATGATTCCAGGCATCAGCACCAATGCCGAGGCGCGTCTGACAGGCGTCCTCGATCCGCGCGTCACGGACATCGCCGAAGACAGCTTCGCAGCCCGTGACTACACCATCCTGGATGCGTCGGACGACGAGGCCAAGCGGCTTGGCGTTCACTGCACCGGCGGCGGCGTCACCCTTGTCGTGACCGACCCCACTCGCCGCCTGGGCGACATCCGCGTCCAGTCCGGCGGCCGCGACAACACCCTGTTCTTCGACAACCTCGCCTGGGGTGGCAATTGCTACGCCACCATCCGCATGCTCGGCAGCGACACCGTGATGCTGTTCAACGACATCGGCGACGAGTTCGTCTCCATGCAGGACATCTACCTGCGCTCCAACGGCCAGTTCGTCTTCTGGGGCCGCGGCGCCTCGGCCGTCGGCATCTCGATGGAAATCGAAGGGGAGGGTGTCGGCGTTATCATCGGCGACGACGCGCTGATTTCCAACGGCGTCTGGATCCGCAACCACGACATGCACGCCATCCACGACCTGCGCACCGGTACCCGCATCAACCGCCCCCCCGTGCAGACCGTCCTCGAACGCCATGTCTGGCTCGGCCACGATGCCATGCTGCTCGCCACCGAGCGCATCGGCACCGGCGCCATCGTTGGCACCCGCGCCCTGGTCAAGGGCACCGTCCCGCCCCGCGTCGTTGTGGCCGGCACCCCCGCCCGCGTCATCCGCGAGGGTGTCTCCTGGGGCCGTTCCAACAACGGCATGACCGCCGCCGAACGCGCCGCCATCGGCCTGCCCGAACTGCCGGAAACCTGACCCCCAGGTTTCCGCGCCCCCGGAAACACTCCGTACACCGGATACTGGTAATCAAGTGCCGCTCAGCCACTCCAGGGCAGTTGCGGCCAGACGCGCGCTTGGGTATTCCTGGCCCGCGGCCCGGCCCCCACCGCCGCACGGGGACGCCCAGCCGAGCAAGGAGCTTCTTCGTTGCCGCAAACGCCCTATATTCCGCACATCGACCTCCTGCTGCAGGCCCTGCGCGTCAACCGCGACCGGCTGAACAGCAAGTCGAAGATCGCCATCGATGCGAAGCTGCTGAAGACCGTCCTCCAGACCATGGTCGCCGGCGCCCCGTTCAACGAGGCATTCTACAAGCAGAACTACCCGGACCTCGCCGCCGCGCAGGCCTCCGGCGCCATCCCCGATCTTCACAAGCATTTCATCGAAACCGGCTATTTCGAGGGCCGCTTCGGCTCCGCCCCGCCGGTGGACGAGGCATACTACACCAGCACCTACAAGGATGTGGGCCAGGCTGTGCTGAAGGGCGATGTCACCTCTGGAACCGAGCACTATCTCCGCTCCGGCGCCTCCGAAGGCCGCGTGCCGAACGAGGAAATCCGGCCGGACCTGGAGGCCTGGATGGTCGTCCTGCGCGAATGACCATCCTGCCGCGGGCTGCCCATTCCCCGCCGCCTGCGGATGACCACCGACTGCCGCCGGCCGGGCGCCCCGTGGGAAGGGCGCCAGCCGCGCCGGATTTCTTGGGCGGGAGCCGCCGATGAGCGACCTGATGCGCACCCACCGTGCGCTGTGCACGCCTTTCGTCAGCGAGGAGCTGTTCCGGCGCGCCTTCGGTGCCGGCCGCGCCAATATCGGCACGATTGCGCGCTACCTCGCCACGCCGATCCCCGATCGCCCCATCCTGTCCTTCTACTTCGACGCCAACTACTACCGGGACCTCAACCCGGATGTGGTGGATGCCGGGCTCGACCCCCTGCTGCACTTCATCGACCCCGGCGTGTCGGAGGATCGCTCCCCCCACCCGCTGGTCGACATCAAATACATCCTCACCCAGGATTCCGGCCTGCTCGGCAACCCGCCGCAGATCGAGCTGCTAGTCGATCTGCTGGAATACGACCTCGCCATCCCCAGCCCCTATTTCGACCCGGCCGCCTATCGCGCCGCCCTTGGTGATGCCGCGCCGGCCAACGCCCTGCTGCGCCACTACATCACCACCGGCCTGTGGGAGCGCCACCGCCCCAACCCCTGGTTCGACCCCACCTGGTATGCCGCCCAGTATGAGGACGTGCCCAGCGACCCCTACGGCGCGCTGCGTCACTTCGTGCAGATCGGCGATGCCGAAGGCCGTGCCGCCAGCCCGGAATTCGATGGCCGCACCTACCTGCTGCGCAACCCGGACGTGGCCGAGGCCGGCATGCTGCCGCTGCGCCACTTCCTCACCCAGGGTCGCGTCGAGGGCCGCGAGGCGCCGGCCTTCACCCTCATCGTTCCCGGCCCCGCCACCCCGCAATCCAGCGCCCCCCAGCCGGAGATCGGCCTCGCCTTCCCCGCCGACGCCGCCGACGCCCTGGCCAATGATGCCGACATGCGCCGCCGCGTTGCCTGGATGCGCCAGCAGCGGAAGGATGGCGTTGAGGTTTCGCCGGCCCCGCGCATCCGCTCCCTCACGCCATCCGACGACATCGCCATCCTGGAATTCCCGGCGCCGAAGAAGCCGCGCGTCTCCCTGCTGATCCCGGTCTACAACGAACTCGACGTCACCGTGGAATGCCTGCTCGCCCTGCAGCAGAGCCTGCCGCAGACCGAGATCGAGATCATCATCGCGGATGACTGCTCGACCGACCCCGATGTCCAGCGCCTGGCCGATGTTCCCGGCCTCGTCTACCTGCGCGAGGACCAGAATGCCGGCTTCATCGGCAACTGCAACGCCGCCTTCGGCAAATGCCGCGGCGAATACGTGCTGCTGCTGAACAACGACACCCAGGTGATGCCCGGCGCCATCGACATGCTGGTGGCGGCCCTGGATGCGGACGAGACCATCGGCGCCGCCGGCCCCAAGCTGATCTACCCCGATGGCCGCGTGCAGGAAGCCGGCTGCATCCTCAAGCCCAACGGCGAAGCCGGCATGGTCGGCCTGTTCGCGGACCCCAGGGAAGGCGGCTACTGCTACGACCGCGACGTGCCCTACATCTCCGGCGCCGCGCTGATGGTTCGCCGCGAACTGGTCGGCGAAACGCTGTTCGACCCCGCCTTCAAGCCCGCCTATTGCGAGGATGCCGATCTCTGCCTGCGCCTGATCGACAAGGGCTACCGCATCCGCTTCATCGCCGATGCCGTGGTGCTGCACCACCTCAGCGTCTCGTCCAACCGCCAGTCCATCACCCGCAAGCTGCGCACCATCACCCGCAACCAGCAGACGCTGTCCACCCGCTGGGCCCCGCTGCTGGAAAGGCTGAACCAGGTCCGCACGCTGGCCTTCTACCTGCCGCAGTTCCACCCCACGCCGGAAAACGACCTCTGGTGGGGCCGCGGCTTCACGGAATGGACCAACGTCACCAAGGCGCGCGCCAGCTATGCCGGCCAGTACCAGCCGCATCTGCCCAGCGACCTCGGCTTCTACGACCTGCGCAACACCGAAACGCTGCGCGCCCAGGGTGAGCTCGCCGCCCGGTACGGCATCGATGGGTTCGTTGTGTACTACTACAATTTCGGCGCCCGCCGCGTGCTGCACAAGCCGCTGGAAGTGGTCCGCGCCAACCCGGACATCCCCTTCAACTGGTGCCTGTGCTGGGCCAACGAGAACTGGACCAAGCACTGGGATGGCGGCACGCGCGAGATCCTGCTGGAACAGAGCTACGACGACGACACGCTGGCCTCGATCATCGCCGATGCCGTGGAGCAGGCCGCAGACCCGCGCTACATCCGCGTCGACGGCAAGCCGCTGTTTCTGCTCTACCGCCCGCTGCTGCTGCCGGATTGCAAGGCCTTCGCCGCCATGGCGCGCGAGGCCTTCGCCAAGGCCGGCTTCCCCGGCGTTCACCTCGTCTATGTCGAGAGCATGGAAGCGGTGGACCGCGGCATGCGCCCGGCCGATCTCGGCTTCGATGCCGCCGTGGAATTCCCCCCCCAGGGCCGCGCGGCGCAGGAGGAAAGCCAGGTGGAGGTGTTCAAGCCCGATTGGGCCGGCACCCGCTACAACTACCCGGAAACCGTGCTGAACTTCCTCCGGCGCGACAGCGTGCCCTATCCCCGCTACCCCGCCATCTTCCCCAGCTGGGACAACACCGCCCGCCAGCCGCTGCGCGGCCACAGCTTCGACGGCACCAGCCCCGAGGCCTTCCGCGTCTATGCCGAGGAGAAGATCGAGGAAGTGCGCCAGTTCCATATGGGCGGCGAGCGCCTGCTCTTCGTCAACGCCTGGAACGAATGGGCCGAAGGCACCCACCTGGAACCCGATATCGCGCACGGCCACCGCTGGCTCGAAGCCCTGCGCGACGCCATGACCGCCAAGCGCTGGGCATAGCAATGGCCATTCCCACCCCCCGTCTGCCCACCATCGACGACGTCGAAGTCACCATCGTCGGCCATCCCTGGGCGCCGATCGGCATGGGCGAGCAGATGCGCAGCCACATCATGGCCGGCCGCGCCATGATGCTGAACCAGCGCGTGTACGATGTGTTCCGCTACGCCCAGCGCACCGATGCCGCCCACGCCCAGATCCTGGAAGGGCTGGAGGTGGATGTACTGCCCGGCGGCATCCGCATCTTCCATATCAACGGCGACGAGGTCGAACCCGTCATCGCCGCCATCGAGGCGCGCGGCGGCAGCTTCGAGGATGGCTACAACATCATCGTCCCGGCCTGGGAACTGCCCACCTACCCCGCCCCCTGGGCGGAAAAGCTGAAGCGGTTCGACGAGGTCTGGGCGCTGTCACACTTCATCGCCGCCAGCCTCAAGGCTTCGGGCCTGTCCAGCACCTATACCGGCCAGGCGATCGAGCCGCTGCCCGGCCCGTTGCTGCCGCGCCGCCATTTCGGCATCCGCGAAAGCGCGTTCGTCTTCCTCACCTTCTTCGACCTGTCCAGCTATGCCAGCCGCAAGAACCCCTTCGCCGTGCTGGAGATGTTCGATCGCCTGCGCAGCGAACGACCCTACCAGGACATTCAACTGGTGCTGAAGGCCAAGAACGGCGAGCGCGGTGCGGAGGAATGGGCCGCCTCCTTGCCCGCCAACTCCCAGATCAAGGTCATCGCCACGCCGCTGGATACGCTGGGCGTGCGCAGCCTGATCAATTGCTGCGATTGCCTGGTCTCGCTGCACCGGTCGGAGGGCTTCGGCCGAGGCCCCGGCGAGGCGATGGCCCTCGGCCGCCTGGCACTGGCCACCGGTTGGTCCGGCAATGTCGATTTCATGACCAAGGACAATTCGCTCCTGGTCGAGCACGGCATGATCGCGCTGCAGGATGGCGACTACCCGCACTGGCAAGGCCAGTCCTGGGCCGAGCCCAGCGTGGACCACGCCGTCAGCCTTGCCCGCCCGCTGCTGGATGATCCCTCGCGCGGGGCCGCCCTGGCCCGCCGTGGCCAGGCAGAGGCGCTGCGCAGCCATGGCAACCGCGCCGTCGGCCTGCGCATCCTGGCACGGCTGCAGCAGATCCTGCAGGATTCGCCGCGCTTCAACCCCGACCTGCCGGCCCCCGCGCCCGCGGCCCCCACGGCCGCAACGGTGGAATCCCCCAAGGCACGGCTGCGCCGCAAGGCCAAGGCCTGAACTCCAGGCGCAGTGCACGCCTCAGCCTGAGCCTCCATCGCACCCACTGAATCTGTCCATTTTCGGAACAATTTTCCCAATTCGGGCCTCATCGCGGTGCGTGCCCCGCACCAGCGGGTGGCGCAGCGACATGCGATCGTCAAAAGTACATTATAAATTACCAACGATGTTGACGTGTCGAGATCAATTGCACCACTTCTTAACCATTGTCTCGTAAGCCCGTCATCATTCCGCTGGCCGAACCCTCGCAACGCGCCAAGCCATCCGAGACTTCTTGCTAGGAACGACGGTATGTCGCTCGACCCCAGTTTCCCGCACCTGAGCCACAATCCCGCCTTGCCGCCGCGGCTCAAGGTACTGCTGGCGACCGCCGACACCGCCACCCAGCGCAACGACCGCATCCTGGGCGTGCAATGCATCCTGCAGATCTTCGCCGGGTTCGATAGCGCCGGCGCCGCCTCCCAACCGCAAGCCCAGCAGGGCTGAGACGCGATTGTCTCGAACACGTACGTAGCCGGAAGCCTCTTGCCTCCGGTGTTTTCGTTGTTTGTCTTTGCCCTTCGTCAGAGCGCCCGCAACCGCAGGCCCCGCTTGTCGCCGCCATCTCGGCCGCGATGCGCACGATGGCCGACGAGCAGGCCGCATCCCGCGTCCCCGTGGCGGTTTTGCACGCCCTGATTCCGTTCTCCCTCGCCCGCATCCTGGACCGGCTGGCACGGATGATCCTCGATTGGCAGCAGGGTCTGCTGCCCGGCCTGCCCGCGCGCGACCAACCACACCCGGGGCTGCAAGCAGGCCCGGAGCGTGGCGTCAACGCATACGCTTCTCGTTACAAAATCATCTTATTCGGCTGATTTCCGCCATGCCGGCAGAGCAGCTATCCCAGCAGCCATGGCGCCCCGGACGCCTCCGCCACCGCCTTCACCTTGGCCAGCAGGTTCGGCCCCACCGGAATGCCCTCCTGCCGCCGCCGCGCCGCATTGGCCCGCTCCGGATCGCCCGCCACCATCACCGCGCGGCTCGGGTCGGCCGGCTTCGTCGCCCGCAAGGAATCGCAGAACGCCGTCACCTCGGCCCGGAACTCCGCGGGATCGCGCAGCAGCCCGGTGTCGATCGCCATGAAGAAATGCCCAATATCCATGGTCCCAGGCTTCTTCGTATGCGTCGGATCGGTCGGGAACGTCGCCCCCGACAGCCCGGCCGCCAGAATGTTCACCATCGCCGCCAGCCCATAGCCCTTGTAGCTGCTGCTCTCCGCCGACCCGCCCAGCGGCGTCAGGAACCCGCCCTTCTGCGAGGCCTCCAGCGGATCGTTGGAAGGCTTCCCTTCCTTCGTCACCAACCACCCATCCGGCGTCGGCAGCCCCTCATTCGCCTTGTTGCGAATGCGCCCCGCCGCCACCGTCGTCGTCGCCATGTCCAGCAGGAACGGCTCGCCCTCCCGCGCCGGCGCGGCGAACGCGATCGGATCCGTCCCGTACTTCGCCTCCGCCCCCCCCGTCGGCGCCACCTGGATGCCTGATGCCGAGGTGCTCACCATCCCGATGAACCCCGCATCCGCCGCCATCTTCGCGTAATAGCCGCAGGCCCCGAAATGCGAGGAATTCCGCACCCCCACAATCCCCACGCCCACCGTCCGCGCCTTGGAAATCGCCATCTGCATCGCGGTGTAGGAATTGTAGTGCCCCAGCCCGCCGCCGCCATCGATCAGCGCCGCCACCGGCTTGTCCACCACCACGCGCGGCTGAACCGTCATGCTCGTCTTGCCGCTGCGCCGGCGCTCGTCATAGCTCGGGATCATCGAAATCCCGTGGCTGTCGATCCCATGCAGATCCGCCCACGCCATGATCTCCGCCGTCACCGCCGCATTGATCGCCGGCATCCCCCAGGACCGGAGAATCACCTCCAACTGCCCCCGATGCGCCTCATACGTCCCCGCCATGCGTCCCTCCCTGGAGTGTAAGTGCAGAAAGAAAGGCCAGGGCTCTGCCCTGGACCCGCTGGGGCCTTAGGCCCCAGACCCCTCTAGCTTTTCCGCCTTCGGCGGGGAGGGGCCGTCTGGGTGGTGGAGAGACCCGGATGGCCCCTCCCCGCCGAAGGCGGAAGAAATTGTGGGTCCAGGGACCTCAGGTCCCTGGTGGGGTCCAGGGGCAAAGCCCCTGGCCTTGCTTCCTGCCTCACATCCCAGCGCGGACGAACCGGTTGCGCAGGGTGCCGAGGCCGGTGATGTCGATTTCCACCACGTCGTTGTGCTGGAGGTTGGGTGAGGTGCCATCGGTTCCCATCCACAGCACGTCACCGGGCACCAGGGTGCAGTATTGGCTGGTGCGGGCGATGAAGGTCTGGATGGAGTAGAGCATCTCGTTGGTGGGGAAGCGGATGGTTTCCTTGCCGTTCACCCGCACCACCGTCATGGCGGCATCGAGGTCGAGATCGGTTTCGATCCACGGCCCCATCGGCTTCCAGGTATCGGTGTTCTTGGCGCGGAAGAAAGTGCGGTCGCCGCGCTGCCAGGTGCGTTCGGAGACATCGTTGCCGATGGTGTAGCCGAACACGTAGCTGAGCGCGTCGGCCTCGGAGACGTTGCGGGCTGTCTTGCCGATGATGACGACGAGTTCGCCTTCATATTGCACCTGGTCGGGCGCATCGGCGGGGATCACCACATCGGTGTCGTGGGCGGAGAGGGCGTTCACGGCGCGGTAGCCGATATCGGCCTGGGGCGGGAACTTGGGCTCCTCCCCACGCTTCTCGGCGGCTTCCTTCACGTGCTTCACGTAGTTGAGCCCGGCGGCATAGAAGGTCGGCGGGATCAGCGGGACCTCAAGCTTTACGGCAGCCAGCGTGTGGTGCCGCCCGGTGCGCTGCCACTGGCCGAACAGGTCGCCGGAGATTTCGGCGATGGTCTCGCCTTCGAGGATGCCGAGCGAGGTGGTGCCGCCGGCCGTGTAGCGCAGGAACCGCATCAGCCCGCTGCCATCGGGAACTTGCGGGCGGGGGCCAGGAAGTCGTCCTGGAACACCTTGGTCGCCATCACCTGGCAACGCAGCATCAGCCGCTCCTCCTCGGGGCGGTAGTCGGCGATGGCCTGGTGGATGGAGCCGAGATTGTCCCACAGCAGCAGGTCCTTCACCTGCCAGCGGTGCATGTAGCGGAATTCCTGCTTCAGCTGATGCTGGAACAGGAAATCGAGCATCTTCGCGGATTCGTCTTCCGGCAGCTCGTTGATGCGCATGGCGTAGCCGGGGTTGCAGTACAGCACCTTCCGGCCGGTGATCGGGTGGGTCATGAACAGCGGGTGCACCACCGCCGGCCGCTTGGCGCGCTGCTCCGCCGTCATCGGCTTGCGGGTGGAGCCGGGGCGGGCGACCATCATCGACCAGAACTTGTCGAAATCATGCGTGCAGGTGGCATGGGCCAGCTTCGCCTTGATGTCCTCCGGCAGGCCGTCGTACGCGGCGTGCATGTTGGAGAACTCGGTGGCGCCCCGGGCCAGCCCATCGCGCACCGGCACCTTCACGCCGTAGAGCACGTTCACGAAGCCCATCACGTCGCGGTACGACATGTCGGTATGCCAGTCCTGCCCGGCATCCGGCAGGCCGATATACTCGCCGCCTTCCTTCACATTGGAGAGGATGCCCACTTCCGGCACGCCGGAATTGCGCTTCTCGCCGATGCCGGTCTGGATGTCGCCGAAGCGCTCGGAGAAGTTCTTCAGCCCGGTGGCATCCAGCTCCTGGTTCGGGAAGCGCAGCACGCCGTAGCGGCCGAGCACGTTGAGCAGGCGCCCGAAGGTTTCCTCGCTCATGGGCTGGCGCGCATCGAAGTTGCCGATGGTCGCGCCGAGGATGTCCTTGTTGGGTGTGACTGTGAACATGCTGCTTTCCTCCGTCTTGGCCGGCATTGTAATCGCTCCGCGCCGCATGGCTAGCCGCGGCCACGCCTTAGCCGACCACGGGGCGCCCCTCGATCGGGTAGGCGGGATCGTTGTAGCCGGGGGTGGAGGGGTGGCCGGGCGGCACCAGGTGGTCGATGAACGCCTCGTCCGAGGCATCGAGCGTCACCGAGAGAGCGGCCATGTAGTCCTGCCACTGCTCCATCGTGCGCGGGCCGACGATGGCACCGGTGACGAGGCGGTTGTTCAGCACCCAGGCGAGCGCGAAGCGGCTGGCGGTGGTGCCCTTCTTCTGCGCGTGCTCGGCGATGGCGCGGGCCAGGTGCAGGCTCTCGGGCCGCCATTCGGTTTCCATCATCCGTTTGTCCTGCCGCCCGGCGCGGGTGCCGGCTTGGGGCGGCACGTCCGGCGTGTATTTGCCGGTCAGCACGCCGCGGGCGAGCGGGGAGTAGGGGAACACCCCCACGCCGAAATGCGCGCAGGCCGGCAGGTGCTCCACCTCGATCATCCGGTTGAGCGCGTTGTAGAGCGGTTGGGAGGCGATGGGCCGGTCGATGCCGGCCGCGTCGCATAGCCGGCAGATCTCGGCCAGGCGCCAGGCGCGATAGTTGGAGACCCCGAAATGCCGCAGCTTGCCGGCGCGGATCAGGTCGGCGAGCGCGCGCACCGTCTCCTCCAGCGGCGTGCCGTGATCCTCCTTGTGGAGGTACATGATGTCGATGGTCTCGACGCCGAGGCGCTTGAGGCTCGCTTCGGTGGCGCGCTGGATATGCCCGCGCGAGGTGCCGACGCCGTTCGGGCCGATGCCGGTGGGGTTGGCGAGCTTGGTGGCCAGCACCCACCAGTCGCGGTGGGCGCGGATGGCGCGGCCGACCACTTCCTCGCTCTTGCCGCCGCTATAGGCATCGGCGGTATCGATGAAGTTGATGCCCTGGTCGCGGGCGGCATCGGTGATGCGGCATGAATCGGCCTCGTCGGTGGGGCCGCCGAACATCATGGCGCCGAGGCACAGCGGCGAGACCTTGAGGCCGCTTCGGCCGAGGTTGCGGTAGTCCATGCGGGTCTGGCTCATGCTGCGGTCCTCCGGTTGGGCGCAGCATAGCGCCGAAGCGGCGTCGGGTCGCCAGCGGGGCTGGCGGGGGCGTTAAAATATCATTAACGTCTTTTATCGAATTGCCGGACGCTGCGGTAATGCCCATGCTGCGTCTATGTGCAAAACCGCACTGAACTCAGGCAAACGCCACCTGCCCCAAAAATGGGCCGGTGGCGCTCGCGCCAGGTGAACGACCAACCGGTTCGCTTGGCGCGCGCGGAGGGCGCCGGGCAGTCCCAGGGGGGGCTGCTGGAGCACGACCGCGAGGATCTGCGGGCGAGCGGGCTGGTCGATGCCGACTGGTATGCGCGCGCCTATGTCGACCCCGAGGGTATCGACCCCGTGGCGCACTACCTGGAATTCGGCGCGCGCGAGGGGCGGCTGCCGAACCCCTATTTCGCCACGGAATGGTACCTGCGCCAGAACCCCGATGTGGGCATGAAGGGGCAGAACCCGCTGCTGCACTACCTGCGCCGCGGCGAGGCGGAGTGCCGGGCGCCGGCGCCCTTCTTCGACCTGGCCTGGTACCGTACCCGGCACACCGCCGTGCCGGGGCAGACGCTGCTGCGGCATTTTCTGGACCGGCGGCGCTCGGGCGAGGCAAGCCCGCTGCCGGAATTCGATCCGCGCTTCTACCTGGAAACCTACCCGGACATCGCGGCGGCCGGGGTGGATCCGTTCGAGCACTTCCTGCACTGGGGCTACAAGGAAGGGCGCAACCCGTCGGCGGGGTTCGATACGCGCTGGTATCTGCGGCGCTATCTGGATGGCGACCTGTCCGAGAACCCCCTGCTGCACTACCGCCGCATCCGCCGGTTGCTGCGCGTGCACCCGGTGCCGCCGCAAAGCGAAGGCGGGGTGTTCGAGGCGGTGCGGCACAATACGCGGCCGGGGCCTGATTTCGAGGAGGTGCAGCCTTTGCCGCCCGGGGCGCGGCGGCGGGCGCGCGTGCTGGCCTTCTACCTGCCGCAGTTCCATGCCATCGCGGAGAATGATGGCTGGTGGGGCAAGGGGTTCACCGAATGGACCTCGGTGCAGCGCGGGATGCCGCGCTTCGAGGGGCATATGCAGCCGCGGGTGCCGCGCGACCTCGGCCATTACCGGCTGGAGGGGACAGAGACGCTGCGGCGACAGGTGGAGCTGGCGCGTGGGGCGGGGCTGGCGGGGTTCGTGCATTATTTCTACTGGTTCAACGGCCGCCGGCTGCTGGAAGGGCCGGTGGAGGCGATGCTGGCCGACCCGTCGGTGGATTTCCCGTTCTGCCTGATGTGGGCCAACGAGAACTGGACGCGGCGCTGGGATGGCGGCGAATCCGATGTGCTGATCGCGCAGGATTATCGCCCGCAGGACGATGCGGTGCTGGTGGCGTGCCTGGCGCGGCATTTCCGCGACCCGCGCTATATCCGGCTGGAGGGGCGGCCGGTGCTGATGCTGTACCGCCCGGCGCTGATCCCGGACACGGCAGCCACCGTGGCGCGCTGGCGGCAGATGTTCCGCGAGCTGCATGGCGAGGACCCGCTGCTGGTGATGGCGCAGAGCTTCGATGCGATGGATCCGCGCCCGCTGGGCTTCGATGCCGCGGTGGAGTTCCCGCCGCACAAGCTGGTGAACGGCCTGCCGCAGCGCAACGCGGAGCTGACCTGGTACGACCCGCGTGCGACGGCGCAGGTGTTTGCCTATGAGGACGTGGCCGCTTCCTCCCTGGCGGAGGCGCCGCCGGGGTTTCCATTGATCAAGACGGCGGTGCCCTCGTGGGACAACGATGCGCGGCGGCAGGGGGCCGGGCTGGTTTTGCATGGCGCCTCGCCGGCGAAATACGAGGCGTGGCTGGCCGCCCTGGTGGCGCGGGCGCAGGCGGCGCCGGTGGGCGGTGAGGCACTGGTATGCGTCAACGCCTGGAACGAATGGGCCGAGGCGGCGGTGCTGGAGCCCGATGTGCATTTCGGCGGCGCCTGGCTGAACGCCACCGCGCGGGCGATCACGGGGCTGTCGGGGGAGGACGCGCCGGGGCTGTTGATGGTGGGGCACGATGCCTTCCCGGCCGGGGCGCAGATGCTGCTGCTGCACCTCGCGCGGCAGTTGCGGCGGGCGCATGGCGTGCGGCTGGAGGTGCTGCTGCTCGGCGGCGGGGCCTTGCGCGACGAGTATGCCGCGGTGGCGCCGGTGACGGTGCTGGAGGATGCCACGCGCTGGCCGGCGCACCTGGCCGGCTGCGCGGCGCGAGGACTGCGGGCGGCGGTGGTGAACAGCGCGGTCTCTGGCGCGGTGGTGCCGTTGCTCGCAGATGCGGGTATTCGCGCCACGCTGCTGGTGCACGAGCTGCCGCGGCTGCTGGCGGAGAAAGGGGCCGAAGCGTCGGCACGCGCCGGGGCCGAGGCGGCGCGGGTGGTGTTCCCGTGCGTGGCGGTGGCGGAGGCCTTCGCTGCGGTGGCGGAGATGCCGGACGATGCCGCGCTGGTGCTGCCGCAGGGCAATTACCGTGGCGTGCGCTTCAACCCGGCGGCGCGGGCGCGGCAGCGGGCGGCGCTGGGGCTGGCGGAGGAGACATCGCTGGTGCTGGGCGCCGGCTATGGCGATTTGCGCAAGGGGATCGACCTGTTCCTGCAGGCCTGGCGCATGGCCACGCGGCTGCGCCCCGGGGTGGTGTTCGCCTGGATCGGCGCGATGGACCCGGCAGTGGAGGCATGGCTGGGGCCGGAACTGGCGGCGGCGGAGGCGACCGGGACCTTCCTGCGGCCGGGCTTCCGCGAGGACGCGGCTTCGTGGTTCAGCGCGGCGGATCTGTTCTGCCTGCCCTCGCGCGAGGATCCCTTCCCCACCGTGGCGCTGGAGGCGATGGCGGCGGGGCTGCGCGTGGTGGCGTTCGCGGGCTCCGGCGGCATTCCGGATTTGCTGGAGGATGGGCGTGGCGTGGCGGTGGCGATGGGCGATGCGCCGGCGATGGGGGAGGCGGTGGCGCGGCTGCTGGAGAGCGCACCCACCGCGGCGGTGCGGGTGGCAGCGGCGGTGCGGGCGGGGGCGGAGTTCGATTTCGCGCGCTATGCGGGGCGGATGCTGCAGGAGGCGATGCCGGGGCTCGCGCGGATCAGCGCCGTGGTGCCGAACTACAACCATGCGCGCCACCTGGAGGAGCGGCTGGCGAGCGTGTTCGCCCAGACGCATCCGGTGGCCGAGGTGATTTTGCTCGATGACGCCTCCAGCGATGACAGCTTGGCGGTGGCGCGCCGGGTGGCGCAGGGCTGGGGGCGGGCGATCGATATCGTGGCCAACCGGCGCAACGGCGGCTGCGTGTTCGCGCAATGGCGGCGCGGTGTGGAGCGGGCGCGCGGCGAATGGGTGTGGATCGCGGAATCCGATGATGCCGCGGAGCCAGCACTGCTGGCCACGCTGGCAGCGCGGATCGGGGCGGCGCCGGATATCGTGGCGGTGGCCTGTGACAGCCAGGCGGTGGATGCCGAGGGCGCGGTGCTGTGGGAGAGCCACCAGGCATATTTCCGCAGCGCGGGGGCAGAGGCACTGGCGCGGGACGGAGTGTTCGCGGCCCGCGATTTCGCCGCGCGATTCCTGGCCGAGCGCAATCTGTGGGTGAATGCCAGCGCCATCCTGTTCCGCCGGGCCGCGCTGCTGGCGGCGCTGGCGCGGTGCGAGGCGGCGCTGCGGGAATACCGCATGGCCGGGGACTGGCACCTGTATCTGGACCTGCTCGGCCAATCCGACGGGCATGTGGCCTGGGTGGCGGCGCCACTGAACCGGCACCGGCGGCATGGCGGCAGCGTGACCGGGCAGATGGAGCCGGAGCGGCATCTGGCGGAGATCGTGCGGGCGCAGGCGCATGCGCGGGCGGTGCTGGGCAAGGCGCAGCCCGGCGTGGATGCGGTGCGGCAGGCGGCCTATCGCGCGGAGGTGGCGGCGCAGTTCGCGCCGGCGCGCCGGCGGCGGCGGGTTCGCGGTTAGCCCTTGCTGCGGGTGGCGATGGCGCCGGCTTCCCATTGCGCCACGGTCATCGTCGGCAGGTCGAAGCGGTCCCGCGTGCGGGCATAGCCTTGGCCGCCCATGCGGCCGAGGGCATCGAGGGCTTCGGGACCGACATGCAGCGTGGCGGGGTCGACGATCCCCGCCGCGAAATGGGCGTGCAGCACTTCGCCCAGGATGATCTCACGCGAATTGCCGATGCCGAGCGTGGTGTGCTGGCGACATTCGAAGGCGGCCGGGGCCTGGGCGATGTAGGGGCAGGGCACCGAGGTGCCGGGGTGGGCGGTGAAGCCGGCTTGGGCGAGTTCGTCGATGCCGGGTTCGAACGGTACGGCGCAGGCGTTCATGGCCTCCGCCATCGCGTCTGACACGATGTTGACGGTGAAGGCGAGCGTTTCGCGCACGTTGCGCCCGGTATCCTTCTGCGGGCCGGAGGGGCGGTATTCCACGCCGAGGGCGAGGATGGCGGGGTCGGCCGAGAGGCAGTTGAAGAAGCTGAACGGGGCGGCGTTGACGATACCGTCCCTGGAGATGGTGGTGACGAGCGCGATCGGCCGCGGCACGACGGCGCCGATCAGCAGCTTGTAGCGCTCGCGCGGGGTGAGGGCGCTGAAGGCGAAGCCGATCGGGGGGCCCATGGGCGGGGCTTTCGGCCAGGGGGGGGCGCGAGGCCCTCGCTTGCGGCGAAGGGGGTGAGCAGGGTGCGGATATCGGTGGC
>JAIXTK010000003.1 GCA_027483995.1 Acetobacteraceae bacterium | reverse complement strand
GGCGAACCCGCCAACCGGGACAGGCTCAGCGTCGGCGTGGGCGGTGTGTGGATGGCCCGGGATGGCGGCGTGGTGCCGGGCTACGACGAAACGCCCGTGGTGGCCCACATGAAGGGCCGCGAAGTCACCATCTCCGTGGATATCGGCCTGGGCAAGGGCAAGGCCACCGTGTGGACCTGCGACCTGACCCACGGCTACATCGACATCAATGGCAGCTATCGTTCCTGATCTCGTCATCCGGCCCGCCACCGCGGCAGACCGGGCGGCGCTCAACGAGCAGGAGCTCGGGCTCAACCTGTTCGAGAACGCGCTGGTCGGGGACCGCAACACCACGGCCGAGGGTGGCGTCGCCGCCATGGACCGCCTGCACCAGCGGGCGGCCGACAGCGGCGGCGTGGTGCTGGTGGCCGAGATCGGCGGCGCCGTGATCGGCCACCTCGTGCTCGCCTACGAACGCTTCGGCCCCTATGTGCGCGAGGAATTGCGCGACTACGCCCTGGTGGCCGACCTCTTCGTGCGCGAACCCCATCGCGGGCGCGGCGTCGGCCGGGCCCTGATCGCGGAGGCGGAACGCCGCGCCATCGAACGCGGCATGCCGCGCATCCTGCTCGGCGTGGTGCACGGCAACGTGGCCGCCGAGCGCAGCTATCGCCGCCAGGGCTTCGGCGACTACGCGCTGGAGCTGGTGAAGACCCTGCCCGCCCGGGCCGGCTGATACGCCATGGCCACCCTGGTCATCCGCCCCGCAACCCCGGCCGACCGCCCGGCGCTGGACGCGCAGGCGCAGGGGCTGAACCTGTTCGAGGAGCCGTTCTCCCACGACCGCCGGCTGGACCTGCAGGGCGGGGTGGACAGCGTGGCCACCCTGCTGGAGCGCACTGCCGATGGTGGCGCACTGCTGGTGGCGGAGATCGATGGCGCCGTGGTGGGCCACATGGCGCTGTGGTTCGACCGCATGCCCCCCTTCGTGCGCGAGGAATTGCGCGACTACGCCTATCTCGGCGACCTGTTCGTGCGCGAGGCGCATCGCAGCCAAGGGATCGGCCGCGCCCTGATCGCCGAGGCGGAGCGCCTGGCCCGCGCGCGCGGCGTCAAGCGCATCCTGCTGGGCGTGCTGCCCGGCAACCCGGCGGAGGCGGTGTACCGCAAGCTCGGCTACCGCACCTATGCGCTGGAGCTGGCCAAGGACCTGTAATAGCGATCGATGATTGAACCCCTTGCGGCGCGTGCCGCATTTGGGCACTTGCTGAACGCATGCCGCACCAGCTCACCCATGGCTGATCTGATCGCACCCCCCTTCGCCCCGCTGAAGACCGAGCGCCTGACGCTGCGCCCCTTCGCGGCAGAGGACGCGGCCGAGCTGCACCGCCTGATCAACGATTGGGAGGTGTGCCGCACGCTGGCCGCCGTGCCCTTCCCCTATTCGCGCGACCTGGCCGATGAGTGGATCACCTCCTCCCACGCCTCGCTGGCCGATGGCCGCGCCTGGCACCTGGTGATCACTGGCCAGGAAGGCGAGAAGGAGGTCGTGGTCGGCGGCGTGGGCCTGCGGCTGTCCAAGGATGCCCGCTCCGCGCGGCTGGGCTATTGGGTCGGCCGGCGCTTCTGGGGCCATGGCGTGGCCAGCGAAGCCGCCGGCAAGCTGGCGCGCTGGGCGATGGCCAACCTGGACCTGGACCGCCTGGAAGCCACCGTCGCCACCGACAACCCCGGCTCGGTGGCCGTGCTGCGCCGCATCGGCTTCCGCCACGTGGGCGAGGGGATGGAAAGCTTCCTCGCCCGCGGCGGCGAGCAGAAGGTGCTGCGCTTCGAAGCCACGCGCGACGACCTGTTTGGCCACACCACGCCGGAGCCGCAGGAAGGGGCCGAGAAGCCCATCCTGGTGGTTGCCGCCTGCGCGCTGGTGGACCTGGACGGCCGCGTGCTGCTGGCCCGCCGGCCGGAAGGCAAGAAGATGGCCGGGCTGTGGGAATTCCCCGGCGGCAAGCTCAACCCGGGCGAAACCCCGGAAGTGGCCCTGATCCGCGAGCTGAAGGAAGAGCTGGACATCGACGTGACGGCGGCCTGCCTCGCCCCGCTGTTCTTCGCCAGCCATGGCTACGAGCGCTTTCACCTGCTGATGCCGCTCTATGTCTGCCGCCGCTGGAAGGGCACGCCGCAGGGCAAGGAAGGCCAGGCCCTGGCCTGGGTGCACAAGGACAAGCTGGCGGAATACCCGATGCCGGAAGCCGACCGCCCCCTGGTGCCCTTGCTGCGGGACTTCTTGTAGAAGTGGCGTGGCCTGCTTGTCCCTGGCCCACGAAGCCGCGGGCCCGGGGCAGGACACGCAAGGGGACCAGACCATGACGACGAAGAAGAACCCAACCGCCTGCCTGCTGGTGATCGGCAACGAAGTGCTCTCGGGCCGCACGCAGGATGCGAACATCAAGTTCCTGGCGATCGGCCTCGGCGAGATCGGCATTCCGCTGCGTGAGGTGCGGGTGATCCCGGACGTGGCGGAGACGATCATCGCCACGGTGAACGAGTGCCGGGCGAAGTTCGACCACGTCTTCACCACCGGCGGCATCGGGCCGACGCATGACGACATCACCAGTGAATGCATCTCCGCCGCCTTCGGCGTGCCGTGGGAGCCGCATCCCGTCGCCTGGGCGCGGATGGAAAAAAGCTACAAGCCCGGCGAGTTCAACGCCGCCCGCCAGCGCATGGCCACCATGCCGCGTGGCGCCTCGCTGATCGACAACGAGATCTCCGTGGCGCCCGGCTTCACCATTGGCAACGTGCACGTGATGGCCGGCGTGCCGCGCATCATGCAATCGATGTTCCGCCACCTGGCACCCACGCTGGAAGGCGGCCAGCCGATCCTCTCGCGCGCAGTGCACGCGCTGCGCATGGCGGAAGGCCTGATCGCGGACGGGCTGACGGCGATCCAGAACCGCTATCCCGAGCTGGACCTGGGCAGCTACCCCTATTACCGCCCGAGCGGCAATGGCGTGGCGATCGTGGCCAAGGGAACCGACGCCGCAATGGCGGAGGCCGCGATCGCAGAGGTAACGGCGCTGATGGTGGAATGTGGCGGTGCGCCGGTGCAGGGTGAGCCGCCGGAAGCGTAAGCGGCTCCTTCAAGCCATCCCGGTGGCGATATCCTCGACCGCATCGTGCTTCAGCAGCACGATCTCGGAGTTGTTCGGTATCTCGATAAACTTCTCCGCCCGGAGCTTGGAGAGCGTGCGGCTGACGGTTTCGATCGTCAGCCCCAGATAATCCGCGATGTCGCCACGCGTCATCGGCAGCTGGATGCGCTCCGCCACGTTCGCCGCACCGCGGCCCGGGCAATGCGGGATCATGTTCGCCCGCGCGATCAGGAAGGAGGCGAGGCGCTCGCGCGCCGTCTTGCGGCCCAGCAGCAGCATCTGCTCCTGCGCCACCACCAGCTCGTTGCTGGCCACTTCCAACAGCTTCTTCTCCAGCGCCGGGAAATCGTCCAGCAGCCCGCGCAGCTTGGTGCGGCTGAAGCGGCATACCTTCACCGGCTCCAGCGCCTCGGCGCTGAACGCGTAGCTGGAGGAAACCGCGAGCCCCAGGAAATACCCCACACCGGCAAACCCGGTCACCTGCCGCCGCCCATCGGGCAGCAGCTTATACAGCTTTGCAGTGCCGGATGTCACGTTGAAGAAATGTTCCGCCGGATCGCCTTCCTGGATGAAGGTATGGCCCGGCTGCACTGAAACCGTGACTGAGGCCGCGGAAAGCTTGTCGAGATCCGCGTCGGCGATGACATGGCATACGCTCAACGCACGCGCGCCGCAGGTCAAGCAGACATTCGCGTCGCGATGGCTGTCGATGACAAGGGGCCTGGCCCGGGTCATGGCGGTCATAGGCGCTCCCGGCGACGTGCATGCCGCCAACCTTATTTAAGACGAGCCTACTCCATCGTCGCCAACAGCGTGAGCCCTTTAATCGCAACACTCGATTGCGGGCCTTGACCTGGGTCAATGAGCCTTCCCGCACACCAGCGCATGGTGCCCACCATGCCCCAGGATGCTGCCCCCCTGCCCGGCCTGTATTGCGAGGACTTGCCGCCTGACCAGGCCGGCACGGTCTTCCCGCTGTTGCGAGAGGCCATTCCAGACCTGCAACTGCAAGCCTGGCTCCGCTTTGCCCGCCGTGTCTCCTCACCACGCCGCACCGGCCAGTCCGGCATCATGGTGGTACGCCGTGCCCCGCGCCCGATGCCCTGCGGACTGTTCCTCTGGCGCCGGGACGAAGACCTCACACATGGCGCGGTGCTCGTCGCCGAGCACCTCGTCGCCATCGATCTGCTGGACACGGAGCCGGTGATGACCGCCCTGGTGATGGAGCTGGAACGCCTGGCCCAGCGCCTGGGCTGCGGTGGCATCCGCACCATGGTCATCGAGCCCGATGCCCCGTTCGCCACGCGCCTGCGCGCCGCCGGCCATGCCAGCGAGGGGGCCGCCATGTGGAAGCCGGTTGAGGGCGGGCAGGTGGAAGCACCGCGCAAGCGCCGCTAGAGCATGATCGTCGGAGGCGGAATCGCCGGAGACGTGAATCACGCGATCAAGCAAAGACCTCGCCCCCCGGTTTGGGCCGGCCGCCCCCGCGGCCTATACTCGCGCCGACCATAGCTGGAATACCGCCGCGTGCCCTCGTCCCAAGCTTTCTCCACAGATGCCGAACGCCTGCTGGCCCGCCACCTGGCCGCCTTCTCCGGCGTCACCGTGCTGGTGCTCGGCGATGCCATGCTGGACCGCTACGTGCATGGCGACGTGCGCCGCATCTCGCCGGAAGCCCCCATCCCCGTGCTGCGCGCCCGCACCCGCCGCTTCGTGCTGGGCGGTGCCGGCAACGTGGCGGAAAACGCCGTCGCCCTCGGCGCCCGTGCCCTCCTGGTCGGCCTGATCGGCGACGACGCGGCCGGGCAGGAGCTCTCCGCCACCCTCCAGGGCCGCATCGGCGACGGCCTCGTGCGCGTGCCCGGCCGCCCTACCACGGTGAAAACCCGCTTCATGTCGGGCGGCCACCAGCTGCTGCGCCTGGACGAGGAGGAGCCGGAGCCGCCCGGCCCCGAAGCCGAGGCAGCCCTCCTGGCCGCCTTCCGCGCCGCCCTGCCCCAGGCCGGCGTGGTGGTGCTGTCCGATTACGACAAGGGCGTGCTGACCGATACCGTGCTGCGCGAGGCGATCGCCGCTGCCCGCCAAGCCGGCATTCCCGTGGTGGTGGACCCCAAGCGCCCACGCTTCGAGGCCTATGCGGGCGCCACCGTCATCACCCCCAACGTGCTGGAGGTCACCCGCGCCACCGGCCTCGCGGCGGAGGACGATGCCGGCGCCGCCCTGGCCGGCGAAGCCGCCCGCACCCAGGCAGGGGCCGAAGCTGTGCTGGTCAAGCGCTCCGAAAAGGGCCTCACCCTGGTCCGCCAGGGCCAACCCCCGCGCCACCTGCCCACCCGCGCGGTGGAGGTCGCCGACGTCTCCGGCGCTGGCGATACCCTCGTCACCGCCTTCGCCCTTGCGCTGGCCGCGGGGGCCGAGATGCCGGAAGCCGCCCTGCTCGCCAATGTCGCCGCCGGCCTCGCCGTCGCCAAGCCCGGCACCGCCACCGTCACCCGCGCCGAACTGGCCTCGGCCCTGCATCGGCAGGAGGTGCTGGCGATCGACAGCAAGGTGATGGAGCTGGATGGCGCCCTCGCCCAGATCGCCGCCTGGCGCGGCACCGGCCTCAAGGTCGGCTTCACCAATGGCTGCTTCGATCTGATCCACCCCGGCCACGTTCGCCTGCTTGCCGCCGCCCGCGCGCAATGCGACCGGCTGGTGGTGGCGCTGAACAGCGACGCCTCCGTCCAGCGCCTGAAGGGCCCGGACCGCCCGGTGCAGAGCGAAGCCGCCCGCGCCACCGTCATGGCCAGCATGGCCGCCGCCGACCTGGTGATGCTGTTCGAGGATGACACGCCCGAACGCCTGATCCGCGCCATCCTGCCCGATGTGCTGATCAAGGGCGCCGACTACACGATCGACCAGGTGGTCGGCGCCGATATCGTGCAGGCAGCCGGCGGCCGCGTGGCGCTCATTCCGCTGGAGCAGGGGCACAGCACCACAGGCACGATCCGGAGGATCAACGCGGGGCAGTAGCGACGGATGTTGTTTTGAGAAAAGTGCCAGGCGTTTTCTGAGTTGCCTTGGTCACGCAGAAAAGCATTGTATATCTGAACGTTATTCCATCCTGGCGCAGCACGCGAAGCGCCATCTGCGGCGCTGCAGCGGGTTCCTCAGGCACCACTTCGACCGCCACCTCAATGAGTGCGAATGGCACGTCAACGACCGGCCTGCCAGGCGGATGGTGACGATGCTCCGAGATCGGTGTGCCTGCGCTCGGCTCTGAATGGCCGCCCCGACAACCCTTGGCGAGACCAGGCCCAAGATTTTTTGTAAGCTTTGCCTGCGTTTGGCCGCATGGCACGTGCGCAGGCAAATAACGTGTCTTTTGCCGCTTTTTCTTCAAACAAAGGAAGACCCTTTCTTCCCGCGGAGACGACCCATGCGCGTGGCCCTGATCCACATCAGCCAGGAAACCAACGATTTCCATCCAGTGCTGACCACCCTCGCCGACTACGCCGCGTTCGGCATCCACGAAGGCCCGGCCATTCTTGAGAAGGCCCGCGGCCGCGCCGCGATCGATGGCTGGATCGACGCCATCGCCGCCTCCGGCCTGCCGGTCGAATGGGTACCCATCGTCTGGGGCGTCGCCGGCGCCGGCGGTCGCATCACCACCGAAGCCCGCCAGTTCTTCCTCGACGCCATCCGCCGCAACCTCGCCGAAGCCGGCCCGCTCGATGCGCTCGCCGTCCACCTGCACGGCGCCTGCTCGGCCGAGGGGGTGGACGACGTGGAAGGCGAACAGCTCGCCCTCATCCGCGCCATGAGTGGTGCTGATATCCCGCTGGTGCTCTCGCTCGACCACCACGCCAACGTCACCAAGCTGATGGTCGATTGCGCAGATGCCATCGTCGCCCACCGCACCCAGCCGCATGACCCCTACGACACCGGCCATGTCGCCGGAGGGCTGATGGCCCGCGTGCTGCGCGGCGAGGTGAAGCCGGTGATGGCCTACCGCAAGCTCCCCCTCATCACCCACCAGGAGCAGTTCCTCACCGCCGCCGGCCCGATGAAGGACTGGTTCGACCAGGCCCGCGCCATGGAAGCCGACCCCCGCGTGCTCCAGGTCTCCCCTTGCCCGATGCAGCCCTGGCTCGACGTGGCCGAGGGCGGCTGGGCCACCATCGTCACGACCGACAATGACCTCGCCCTGGCCAACCGCCTCGCCGACGAATCCGCCGATTTCGCCTGGGCGCGGCGCCACGTGTTCATGGAACAGACCGCCGTGCCGATCGATGAGGCCGTGCGCATGGCCGATGCCGAGAACCGGGGCGTGGTGGTGCTGTCCGACACCGGCGACACCGTGTTTGGCGGCACTGCCGGGGACAGCAACCTCATCCTCGAATCCATCCTGCGCCAGGGCATCTCCGGCCGCGCCCTCGTGCCGCTGATCTCGCCGCAGAACGTCGCCGCCCTGGTCGCCGCCGGGGAAGGCGCCACTGTCACGGTGGAACTCGGTGGCACCGCGGCGACCGATTTCTTCAAGCCGCTGCACGTCACAGGCACGGTGCGAAAGATCGCCCCTGGCCGCATTACCGTCCCCAGCTTCTCCCGCCCCAACATCGACCAGGGCACCACGGTGATCTTCGAATCAGGCCCGGTCACGATCGTCCTCACCGAACGCCGCGGCACCGCCGGCAACGTGCCCGAAACCTACCGCCTCTTCGGCATCGAACCCGCCGACTTCCAGATGGCGGTGCTCAAGACTGCCTCCAACTTCCAATACTTCGCGCCCATCACAAGCCGAGTCATCCGCGTGGACACGACAGGGCCAGGGCAGTCCGACGTGACGTCGCTGCCCTGGAAGCGCACCCCGCGGCCGTTCTTCCCTCTGGACGTGATCGAGCAGCGGTAGGGCGGGCCCCCCTCAGGCCGCAAAGCTCGTCTTGAACCCCTCGAAGCTCCCGGGAATCCGCCGCAGCCCATCGATCACGCGGCGCCGGGTCTTCTCGTCATCCTCCGGCAGGAAATCCACTGAGACGGTGTCGGCAATGCCGCCGAACCGGTCAGCCACCGCATCCGCCAGCTTGTCGTAGGTGGCGCGCACCGCGAACAGGTCCAGCACGTCATCCGGCACCATCGCGGCCATTTCGTTCCACTGCCCCTTGCGGCTGGCCTCGTGCAGCTTGATGCCAAGGTCGGTCAGGCCGTGGATATCGAACACCCCGCGATAGGCCGGGGTGGAGCCGTAGAAGGCCACGCGGTAGCGCAGCTTCTCGGCGGCGCGGTCCACGCTCGCCTGGTCCGGCCCGGTGGCGATGAAGCCGCCGCCGGTCACCTCGAAATTGGCGAAACTCTTGCCCGCCTTCTCCAGTTCGCCGGCCAGCAGCGGGCGCACCACGTCGGTGACGTATTTGCGCGTGGCGAAGCCGTGCAGCCGCACGCCGTCGCACAGCCGGGCCGCGGTCTTCTGCATCTCCGGCCCCACGGCCGCGATCATGATCGGCACCATCGGCAGCTTGGCCGGCTTGGGCGAGAATTCCGGGGTCATCAGCGTGAAGTTGTAGAACTTGCCGCGGTAGTCGAGCTTCTCGCCGGTTTCCCAGGTGCGCCAGATCGCCCGCAGCGCCTGGATGTATTCGCCCATGCGCGGCGCCGGATGCTCCCAGCGCACATCGAAGCGCCGCTCATTGTGGGCGCGCACCTGGGTGCCAAGCCCGAGCACGAAGCGCCCGCCGGAATTCAGGTTCAGGTCCCAGCCGATATTGGCCACGATCATCGGGCTGCGCGGGAAGGAGATGGCCACCGAGGTCGCCAATTGCACCCGCTGCGTGGCCATCGCGGCGATCGCCAGCGGCATGAACGGGTCGTGCGCCAGCTCCGGGCATGTCAGCCCGTCCATCCCATCCGCCTCGGCGCGGGCGGCGGCCGGCGCGATGGACTTCCAATCGCTATAGGGCACTCCAGCGGTAACGCGCATCGATTTCCCCTCCTGTATTTGCCCGGGATGGCACCATGCCGCCGGGCGGCGCGCAACCCTGCCCAGGAGACGGGCGGGATGGACGGGCCCGGCCGGCGCCCGCACTCTGAACCCATGCCCAACCCCATCGTCCGCCGCCCGCACCTCGACGCGACCGCGATCGCGGTGCTGGTGTTCCTCACCTCGCTGTGGGGGCTGCAGCAGGTCTCCGTGAAGATGACGATCCAGCAGGGGCTGTCCCCCTCGCTGCAAGCCGCGCTGCGCTCGCTGGGGGCGGCGGTGTGCGTGTTCGCCTGGATCGCGATCACCGAGGGCCGTCCGGCGGTGCGTGCCCTGGTGGCGCGGCGCACGCTGCTGCCGGGGCTCGGCGTGGCCGTGGTGTTCGCGCTGGAATTCATTGTGCTGTTCCGCGGCCTGCAGCTCACCACCGCCTCCCGCGGGGTGGTGTTCCTGCACTCCGCACCGTTCTTCGTGGCGCTGGGCCTGCACCTGCTGGTGCCCGGGGAGCGGATGCGCGCGGTGCAGTTCGCGGGCCTGGTGATCGCCTTCCTCGGCATGGGCGCCGCCTTCGCGGAATCGCTGTGGGCCGGGGGCGGCTCGCTGGAAGGCGACCTGCTGTGCCTGCTCGGCGGCGCGCTCTGGGCCACCACCACGCTGTGCGTCCGGGCCTCCCGCACCCTGTCCTCGGCCGCGCCGGCCACGATTCTCTGGCTCCAGCTCGCCGGTTCCACCCCGATCCTGTTTGCCGCCGCCTGGTGGCAAGGCGAGGTGCCGCCCTTCCCCACCGTCTCCCCGCTCGGCTGGCTCGGCCTGTTCTACCAGACCGTGATCATCGCCTTTGCCAGCTATCTCATGTGGTTCCGCATGATCCTCACCTACCCCGCCGGCCGCGTCTCCGGCTTCACCTTCCTCTCGCCGCTGTTCGGCATCGCCTTCGGCTGGGTGCTGATGGGCGACGCGCTGTCCTGGGGCCTGCTGGTGGGCGTGGTGGCGATCGTCTTCGGCATGCGGATGGTGAACACGCGCTGAGCCGCGCCCTGTGGTTGGGCGCGTGCTTCACGTCTCCGGCGATTCCGCCTCCGACGATCACGCGCTACGCTGCCGCCACCCATCCCGGAGCCGCGCCATGGACGACATGCCCATCCTCACCCGCCGCCGCATCGAGGCGGAGTTCGCCCGCGGGATCTACGACGAGATGAAGGCCGAGCTGGGCGAGGAGGCCGCCCGCCGCATCCTCACCAACGCCGTGGTGAAGCTCGCCAAATCCTCCGCCGCCGGCTTCGCCGCACAGGCGCCGAACGGCCCCAGCCTCGATCATTTCCGCGCCATCCAGTCGCTCTGGACCGCGGAGGACGCGCTGCGCACCGAGGTGGTGAAATCGACGGAAACGGAATTCCACTTCAACGTGGTCCGCTGCCGCTATTCCGAGATGTACCGGGAACTCGGCCTGGCCGAGCTGGGCGCCGTGCTGTCCTGCAACCGCGACGGCGCGTTCTGCGAGGGCTACGACCCGAAACTGAAGCTGGAGCGCACGCAAACCCTGATGGGCGGTGCCTCTCACTGCGACTTCCGCTACACGCGGGAGCCATGAAGGGCGGGAGCCGGGGCACCCCGGCTCCCGAACGCACTCAGCAACGATAGCCCTTTGCCTTGTCCCCGGAGGTGTAGCGGCAGTTCGCCTGGGCGTCGGCCGGGCTGGCGCCGACCACGGGCAGCACGATGGCGGCGCCGAGCAGCAGGGCGAGGGAGAGAGCAATCTTCGTCACGGGCGGGTTCCTTAAACATTGCCAACGCCAGCCCACGGCCGGCGTATTCAGGAATTTGCCACTGATTCCGGACGCAACAAAGGCACACGCATGCCTGCATCCCCACTTCACGGATCTGTGATCCCGCGGGGCGCCCCGGCTTCCCGGGCGCCGCGCCCCCGGCTAGCCTGAGCTCCCCTGCCGCCGAGGTGCGCGTGATCGAGCTTTGGATTCCCATCACCGTCACGGCCGCGCTGTTTCAAACGTGGCGCACCGCCCTGCAGCAGCGCCTGCGCGGCCAGCTTTCAGTCAATGCCGCCGGCTTCGTGCGCTACGTCTATGCCCTGCCGGTCGGCCTGCTTTTCGTGGCGCTGGGCTACGGCCTCACCGGCACGCCGCTGCCCATGCCCACCACGGGCTTCCTGCTCAACTCCGCCGCCGCGGGGTTCCTGCAGATCATTGGCACCACGCTGCTGATCATGGCCTTCGGCTACCGCAACTTCGCCGTCGGCACCGCCTACGCGAAAACCGAGGCGGTGCAGGGCGCCATCGTCGCCTGGATCGTGTTGGGGGAGGCGCTCACGCCCCTGTCCGTCGGCGGCATCCTGCTGGGCGTTTCCGGCGTGCTGGTGCTGTCCTGGGGCGGCAAGGGCCTGGCCCCGAAGGACATCATCGCCGCCACCTTCCAGCCCGCCGCGCTGTGCGGCCTGGGCGCCGGCTTCGTCTTCGCCTTCACCGCCATCTTCATCAAGGAAGCCAACCGGGCGCTCCCCGGGGATATCGTGATCATCAAGGCGATGTTCGGCCTGCTGGTCACCAACCTGATGCAAACCGCCATGCAGGGCAGCTACCTGCTGTGGCGCGAGCCAGACCAGTTCCGCGCCGCCTTCCGCACCTGGCGCAGTTCCGCCTGGGTGGGCGCGCTCTCGGCCTGCGGCTCCGCCTGCTGGTTCAGCGCCTTCGCCCTCGCCCCCGTCGCCCTGGTCCGCGCCCTGGGCCAGATCGAGATGGCGTTCACCCTGCTGTTCAGCCGCTTCTACCTGCACGAGAAGCTGAAGCGCGCGGATATCCAGGGCCTGGTGCTGGTGGTGGCCGGCGTGGTGCTGGTGCTGTTCGGCAGATGAGGTAAGCTTTTCCCAAACGCAGGGGAAACGCGCATGACCGAACCCGTTCTGGTGGAAGTCCACAAGGGCTACCGCGTGGTGCAGATCAACCGGCCCGACCGGCTCAACGCGCTTGATCGCGCCACCCACGTGGTGCTGATGCAGAAGCTGCTGGAAGCCGAGGCCGACGAAAGCTGCCGCGCCCTCATCCTCACCGGCACCGGCCGCGGCTTCTGCGCCGGCGCCGACCTCGCCGGCCGCAACCAGCCGCCGGAGCCGGAGCCCGAAGGTGCGCCCAAGCGCGATTCCGGCAGCTCCATCGAGGAAACCTGGAACCCGCTCGCCCGCAAGCTCGCCGTGATGCGCATGCCGGTGATCGCCGCCGTGAACGGCATCGCCGCCGGCGCCGGCAGCTCCATCGCGCTGGGCTGCGACATCACCATCGCCGCGCGCAGCGCCTACTTCCTGCAGGCCTTCACCCGCATCGGCCTGGTGCCGGATTGCGGCGGCACCTGGTTCCTGCCCAACCTCGTCGGCCCCGCCCGCGCCCGTGGCATGGTGATGCTGGCCGAACCGCTGCCAGCCGAGAAGGCCGCCGAATGGGGCCTGATCTGGGGCGTGCACGACGACGACAAGCTGATGGAAGAAGCCCACAAGATGGCCGCCAAGCTGGCGACCATGCCCACCAAGGCCATCCTGATGTCCCGCCGCGCCCTGGCCGCCGCCACTGCCGGCAACGACCTCAACACCCAGCTGGACCTCGAACGCGACCTGCAGGGCATGGCCAGCCGCACCGAAGACCACAAGGAAGGTGTCACCGCCTTCCTGGAAAAGCGCCCGGCCCAGTTCAAGGGCCGCTAGAGGGGGGCCGCTGATGTCCCCGCCCGCCGACCCGCAGGCCCCTGGTCCTCAGAAATTGGCCGAGGCCTGCGCCGCGGCGATGTGGGCGGAGGATACCGCCAGCCAGGGCCTCGGCATGGTCCTGGAATCCGTCGGCCCCGGCACCGCCCAGATGGCGATGCCGGTGCGCGACGGCATGGTGAACGGGCACGGCCTGTGCCATGGCGGCTTCATCTTCACCCTCGCCGACAGCGCCTTCGCCTTCGCCTGCAACTCCCGCAACGCCAAATGCGTCGGCGCGGCCTGCAACATCAGCTTCCTCCGCCCCGCCCGGCTCGGGGATCGGCTCACCGCCACCGCGGAGGAACGCCACCTCGCCGGCCGCTCCGGCCTCTACGACGTGCGCGTGACCAACCAGGCGGGCGAGGTGATTGCCGAGCTGCGCGGGCAGTCCAGGGCCATTGGCGAAGTGTTCTTCACGTGAAGCTAGAAACGTCGTTTTCTGAAGAAAAAGAAACAAAACGACTTTGCTCGTTTTCGCTTTCCCAGCGCATCGGCCGTTCCTGGCACTGATATTTCAAAAAATTCTCAGTTCTGAGTCTTTGCCGTCGCCATCATCGGCCGCGGCATACGCCTCTACGGCCGGTATTCCGCCCTGCTCTCCTTGAAAAAGCCGGTCAGGCGCGCCGGCGCCGGAGGCCGAGCAGGCCGGCGAGGCCGGTGGCGAACAGGGCGAGGCCGGTGGGTTCCGGCACCTGGGTGATGTAGGTGCTGGTCCCGTCGAAGACATAGCTGGCGCGCTGGCCGTTGATGCGCGTGTTGTCGACGAGGTTGAGGAAATCCATGTCCTGGGAATGGTCGCCGAACAGGCTCAGCGTGCCGCCGTTGAGGTAGAACATGCCGGCGATGATGCGCGCGGATTCGAAGTTGAGGATGCTGCCGGTGTAGTCGAACCGGCCATCGGGGCCGAGGTCGAGGATCAGCGTGTCGGTGCCGGCGCCGCCATCGATGTCGCCGGTGATGCTGGCGCCGTTCTGCAGGGTGAGCGTGTCGTTGCCGTCGCCGAGATCGAGCGCGGCGCCGCTGCCGCTGTTGGCGATGGTACCGGCATTCGTAACGTTGTCGTTGCCGCCGCCGGTCTGGATCGCGGCGCCCGTGGTGTTGCCACGAACCACGCCACCGGCGTTGTTGGTGACGGTATCGTCCTGGGCGCCGACGAGCTTGACGGCGAAGCCGCTCTTGCCCTGGATCAGGCCGGCATTGGTGATGGTGGTGGGGGCGAAGGCATCGCCGCCGCTGCTGTTGTCGGCCAGGATGCCGTTGCCGGCGCGGGTGGGATCGCCGTTCGGCGCGTCGGCGAGCGCGGCGCTGCCGACGATGCGGCCGGTGACGGTGTTGGTGATGCTGCCGCCGCCGATGGAGATGGCCTCGGGATTGTTGGGCAGGCTGTCGCTGCCCACGCCCTTGGCGCCGAGGGCGAACACGTCGCCGGCATTGTTGAGGCGCAGGATGCCGTCGGTATCGATGCCGTCGCCGTCGCCGTTGGTCGCACCGGCCATCACGCCGCCCCGAATGGTGGCGCCCTGGGCGTTGGTGACGACGAGCACCGAGCGGATGCCGGCGGCGGGGTCGATCGCCTTGCTCGGGAGGAGCACGGAGACATCCATGTTCAGGCCGGAGCCGTTCACGGCGCCGATCACGCCGCCGGCGTTGTTGGTCACCGTGAAGGTGGTGGCCGCGGTGTTGCCGGGCGAGGGTGCCGCGGAAAGCCCATCGCCCGTAATGCCGTGACGGCCCTGGATCAGGCCCGTGTTGGTGATGGACATCCCGGTGACGGAGCGCAGGTCCAACCCGTCGCTGCCGGAGGGGGCGCCGGCGGTGAGGGTGGGCGTGGCGGAGATGGTGCCGGAATTGGTCACGATGGAACTCGCGCCGGGGCGCATCGCGTCGCCGCCAGTGGCGGTGATGGCGCCGCTGTTGTTGATGCTGGCGCCCGTCGTGCCCACGACGCCGACGCCGCCGGTGGCGGCGATGCTGCCCTTGTTGGTGAGGCTGCCATTCGTGCCCAGCCGCACCGCGTCGTCGGCCGCCGCCGAAATGGTGGCCAAGGCGTTGTTGGTGAGCGAGTTGCCTTTTGAGGTGATGTTCGCCCAGTCGATCGCCTGCCCGCCCGAACCGGTGACCTGGATGGTGCCGCTATTGGTCAAGGTCACCGCGCTGTCGACATTCACGCGGAAGGCGTCGGCGGTATTGGTGGTGATCAGGCCGGCATTGGTCACCGTCAGGACGGCGCCGGCGGCGGCGTTGTCGATGGCGCGGCCGCTGGTGGTGGTGATCGTCCCATTGATGGTGAGGTTGGAGGTGCCGGACATCGTGACGCCGACCGCGCTGCCGCTGGAGACGGTACCGCCGGCGTTGACGGTGCCGACCTGCCCGTTCGTCAGGGTCTGGGCGCCGGCGGTGGTGCCGTTGGTGATGGTGAAGTCGGCCGACAGCGCCGGGGCGGCGGCGGTGAGGATGAAGGCGCCGAGCGCCGTGCTGCCCAACAGCAGCCGGGAGGAAACATGCATGCTCAATGACCCCTTGCCGGCAACCGCGTGGCTGCCTGGTGGCGGAATGCCCTGCGCGCAGGAATGGCGGCCAAACGGCCTGGCGCCAATGGGGCCGGCGCAGAATTAACCAAATTGAAATAATCTGTAGGCTGCAACTGCCGCCTATTGCAGGTCCTGCCGCGAAATCCCCTTCCAGCGCAGGTTGGGCATTGTCTTCTTCGGGTCCTTCTCCATGAACAGGAAGGAGCTGTAGCGGTGCTGCAGGATCAGGCCCGTCTCGGTGTCGATGGCGAAGCGGCCGGCCATGTCGACGCGGCCGATCGCGTCGTCGCCCAGTTCGGTGCGGGCGGTGGCGCGGCAGGTGGCGACGAGCACGGGGCGGCGGCGCAGCATGGCGGTGCCGTCTGGCGTGCAGGTGAAGCCGCCGCCTTCCACGGTGGTGTCAGGATCGGCCTCGGCGATCTGGAGCGGCAGCAGGAAGGGAGCCTTGGGTGCCAGGGTGGTGGCGCGCAGGCCGTGCGCTTCCAGCATGACGCGGAAGACGGTGTGCAGCCGGGCCAGCATGGCGGGCGGTGGCGCCGCCACACCCTCGGGCGGAGTGACGGTGACATCGCCCACCGTGCCGGCGGCGTTGCGGGTGGCGGCGAAGGCGATGCGCGGGCCGCCGCGGATCGGGTCGCTCAGCATGTCCAGCTGCCAGGTGGCACCCTTTTCCGCAGCGGTGGTGACGGTGAAGCAGGAGGGCTCGGTCTCCAGCACCTCCTTTCCGTCGGGCTGGATCAGGTGGCGGGTGACGCAGAGGCGCTTGAACGAGCCCCAGCCGGAGCCGCCGATGGTGATGGGGCCGGTGAGCGGCTTGGGCGGGGCGGCGAGCGTGAGGGCGGGGGTGCGCTGTAGCAGGGCGGCATGCGGCTCCGGCCCTACCGGGGCGGCGGGCTTGGGCTGGGCGAGGGCAGGGGTGGCGAGCAGGAGCGCGGCGGCGAGAAGGCGGAGCATGGCGGGCGGATGGCTATTCCGCCGCCTTGGCGGATTCCTGGCCCTGCACAGTGAAGAACGAGGCGGTTTTCGGCTGCTGCGGCAGTTCCACGCGGGTTTCGGTGAGGCGGGCGAAGCGGGCGGGCTTGCCGCGGATCACCTCGCCCTCATGCGTGCTGGGCATCGGGTTGCGGGCGAGCGGGATCGCGTCCGCCGCCGTGTAAACACAGATATACAGGCCGCGCGGGCGGTCGCCGCTGTTGGCCGCCGAGCCATGGGCGAGCTTGGTGTGCATCAGGCACACGGCGCCGGCGGGGCCGTAGCAGGGGATGGATTGCGCCAGCAGCGCCTGTTCCGTGGCCGGCGCGACGGCGCCGGTGAAGCGCTCGCCATCGAACAGGGAGTGCATGGGGCCGCGATGCGAGCCGGGGACGACGGTGAGCGCGCCGTTGGTCTCGTCGATATCGTCCAGGAACAGCAGGGCGGTGACGATGTCGTCGTTGGTGTGCGGGGTGTAGGCGAAATCCTGGTGGTAGAGCACCTCGGTCTTCGCACCCGTCAGCTTCAGGTTGATCTTGCAGTGGTGGAACTTCACGTCCGGCCCGATGAGGTCGGCGATCATGTCGGTCATGCGGCTGTCGCGCATCGCCTCGAGGTAGGCGGGCGAGATGTCCGACGGGTTGTTGATGCGGCGCAGGGCCGGCTTCTCGGCGCTGTGCTCGGCGCCCATGTCGAAGCGCGGGCGGCCATCCACCGTGGGCGGGCCGAACGGGGCACGGTGGGCGCGGCTGGCTTCGACCCAGCTGGCGATCTCGGCCCGCAAGGCGGCGAGCTGGGCCGGGGTGACGGCGTTTTCGGCGACGAGGAAGCCGTCGCGCCAGAAGGCCTCGGTTTGCTCACGCGTCAATGCGGCCATTGCTGTTCCCCCTTCGATGCACTGCCGTTATGCGGCGCGCGGGCGGCGTGGGGCAACAGGGATGTGGGGCGTTGGAGCGGGTGAAGGGAATCGAACCCTCGTATGCAGCTTGGGAAGCTGCCGTTCTACCATTGAACTACACCCGCGCTCCGGGCCGGGAGAGCACCTTACTCCAGCCCGGGTTGACGGTGCAATCCGGGCTGCATAGGGTTGCGGTGTTCCTTCGGGAGCCCTCGTGATTTGTCCGGCCGGATTGCGGCGAGGTGAAACAAGCGCGCTAAAGAGGCCAGCGGGGAAACGCATGGAATGGGTCCATGTCGGCCCTGCTGATCCAGCGGCCGGCCCAGATCGAAGGGCCCTGCACCAATGACCACGCACGATCCCCGCCACCGCACCGCCACCCTGCTGGTTCAGGGCGGGCTGGAACGCTCGCACCACGGCGAGACGGCCGAGGCGCTCTACCTCACCAGCGGCTTCGTCTATGACAGCGCCGAGCAGGCGGAAGCCACCTTCGCGAACCAGGTGGTGCACTACCAGTATTCCCGCTTCGGCAACCCGACGGTTGCGATGCTGGAGCGCCGCATCGCCCTGATCGAGGGCGCGGAAGCCTGCCGCGCGACGGCCACCGGCATGGCGGCGGTGCATGCCGCCCTGCTGAGCCACCTGAAGGCCGGCGACCGCGTGGTGGCCAGCCGGGCGCTGTTCGGCTCCTGCCACTGGATCGTCTCCACCCTGCTGCCGCGCTACGGCGTGACGACGGAGTTCGTGGATGGCGGGGACATGGCACAGTGGAAGGTGGCGCTGTCCACGCCCGCCAACCTGGTGCTGCTGGAATCGCCCTCCAACCCGATGCTGGAGATCGTGGACCTGAAGGCGGTGGCGGATCTCGCCCACGCCGCCGGCGCGATCGTGGTGGTGGACAATGTGTTCGCCACGCCCCTGCTGCAGAAGCCACTGGAACTGGGCGCAGACGTGGTGGTGTATTCCTGCACCAAGCACATCGACGGCCAGGGCCGCGTGCTCGGGGGCGCGGTGCTCGGGCGGCAGAAATGGGTGGACGAGGTGCTGCAGCCCTTCATCCGCAACACCGGCCCCTCCATCAGCCCGTTCAACGCCTGGCTGCTGCTGAAGGGGCTGGAGACGCTGTCGCTGCGCGTGCGCGCGGGGTGCGACAGTGCGGAAAAGGTAGCGAACTTCCTGGCCGCGCAGCCGGCGATCGCGCGGGTGTGGTATCCCACCCGTGCCGACCATCCGCAGCGCGAACTGGCGATGAAGCAGATGACCGCGGGCGGCACGCTCGTCACCTTCGAGGTGAAGGGCGGCAAGGACGCGGCCTTCGCGGTGATGAACGCGATGCGGCTGGTGAAGGTCTCCAACAACCTCGGCGATTCCAAGTCTCTGGCCACCCACCCGGCGACCACCACGCATCTGCGCATCGGCGCCGAGGAGCGGGCGAAGCTGGGCATCACCGATGGCGTGATCCGCCTCTCGGTGGGGCTGGAAGACCCGCAGGACATCATCGAGGACCTGGAGGGCGCGCTGGCAGCGCTGGCGGCGCGGCGGGCGGCGGAGTAGAGAACGCTCGGAACCATCGGCCGCGCAGCGTGGCGGAAGGGGGTGTCATGGACCATGCCTACATCGCCACGACGCGCGGCATCCGCGTGAGCGTGAAGACCTTCTTCCTGCCGGACCAGTCCAAGCCGGCGGAGGCAAAGTTCTTCTGGGCCTACCAGGTGAAGATCGAGAACCAGGGCGGCGACACGGTGCAGCTGATGCGCCGCACCTGGCGCATCACCGACGGGCGCGGGCGCACGCAGGAAGTGCGCGGCGACGGCGTGGTGGGCAAGCAGCCCGTGCTCGGGCCGGGCAAGGCGTTCGAATACACCTCCGGCACGCCGCTCGACACGCCCTCGGGCATCATGCACGGCATCTACCACATGGTGGTGCCGGACACGGGCGAGGCGTTCGATGTGGGGATCCCGGCCTTCAGCCTGGATAGTCCGCACCAGGAGATCCGGGTTCACTGAGAGCCCGCGCTTGTTGACAGGCGCGTGACAGCAGGGCGATACGGCCCCAGCGCCATCCTCGCGCGCAGAAACGGGAAACGTTCATGCCGGTGCACGCCTTCATCTTCCCCGGCCAGGGCAGCCAGGCCCCAGGCATGGGCCGCGATCTCGCCGCCGCGTTCAGCGCCGCGCGCGAGGTGTTCCAGGAAGTGGACGACACGCTGGGGCAGAAGCTCTCGGCGATCATGTTCGAAGGCCCGGCGGAAACGCTGACGCTCACCGAGAACGCGCAGCCGGCGCTGATGGCGCATTCGCTGGCGGTGCTGCGCGTGCTGGAGGCGGAAGGCGGGTTCAAGCTGGCCGACAAGGCCGTGGTGGTCGCCGGCCATTCGCTGGGCGAATACAGCGCGCTGGCCGGCGCGGGCGCCTTCGGCATCGCCCAGGCGGCGACGCTGCTGAAGCTGCGCGGGCAGGCAATGCAGAAGGCGGTGCCGCCCGGCGCTGGCAGCATGGCCGCCCTGCTGGGCTGCGAGATGCCGCTGGCGCTGGAAATCTGCGCGGAGGCCTCGGCCAACCCCGAAGGCGGCAGCCAGGTGATCGAGCCCGGCAACGACAATGGCGGCGGCCAGGTGGTGGTGTCCGGTGCGACGGCGGCAGTGGAGCGCGCCATCGTGATCGCGCAGGCCAAGGGCGTGCGCCGGGCGATGAAGCTGCCGGTCTCCGCCCCGTTCCACTGCGCCATGATGGCCCCGGCCGCTGATGCGATGGCCGAGGCGCTGCGATACTCCCCGCCCGTCTCGCCGGTGGTGCCGGTGGTGGCCAACGTGACGGCGGCCAAGGCCTCCGACCCCAAAGAGATCATCGATCTGCTGGTGAAGCAGGTCACGGCGACGGTGCGCTGGCGCGAGTGCATGCTGGCGATGGCCTCGTTCGGCGTGGACAGCTTCGTGGAGCTGGGCGCCGGCAAGGTGCTGTCCGGCCTGGTGAAGCGGATCGCGCCGGAGGCCACCGGCGCCAATGCCGGCACGCCGGCCGAGATCGAAGCCCTTCTCAAGATCCTGTAGGAGCGCGCCATGTTCCGCCTGGACGGCAAGATGGCCCTGGTGACCGGGGCTTCCGGCGGCATCGGGGCAGCGATCGCGCGCGCGCTGCATGCCCAGGGCGCCACCGTGGCGCTGTCTGGCACCCGGCGCGAGGCGCTGGAGGCACTGGCGGCCGAGCTGGGCGAGCGGGCGCATGCCTGCCCCGCCGACCTCAAGGACCCCGCCGCCCCCGATGCGCTGGTGGCCGAGGTGGACAAGATCGCACCGCTGGACATCCTGGTGAACAATGCCGGCTTCACCCGCGACATGCTGGCGCTGCGCATGAAGGACGAAGACTGGCAGGCGGTGCTGGATGTGGACCTCACGGCCCCGTTCCGCCTCGCCCGTGCCTCCCTGCGCGGCATGCTGAAGCGGCGCGCCGGGCGGATCATCTCCATCTCCTCCATCGTCGGCGCCACCGGCAACCCGGGCCAGGCCAACTATGCCGCCGCCAAGGCAGGCATGGTGGGCATGAGCAAGGCGCTGGCCCAGGAAGTGGCCAGCCGGGGCGTGACGGTGAACGTGGTCGCCCCCGGCTTCATCGCCACGCCGATGACCGAGGCGCTGAACGAGGCGCAGAAGGCCAAGCTGCAGGAAGGGATCCCGCTGGGCCGCATGGGCCAGCCCGGCGACATCGCCGCGGCGGTGGTGTACCTGGCCAGCAACGAGGCAGGCTGGGTGACCGGCGCGACACTTCATGTGAATGGCGGGATGGCGATGATCTGAGCCGCCAGTTCCCGGGGGGCAGCTGCCTTTCCGGGGCGTGTTGGCGACACCGCAGGAACCATGCTAAGCGCCGCTGACCTTGTTCGGGGTTCACGCGGCACCGCGCGGCGACCCGCCGGCCCGGAGGCTGATACCAGCCCCGCAGCCGGGGAGGCGCCGGATGCAGACGAACACCCATCACACCCAACGGGCCGGCGAACCGGCAGCAGCCAGGAGTGGACATTTCCAATGAGCGAGATCGCTGAGAAGGTGAAGAAGATCGTTGTCGAGCATCTCGGCGTGGAAGAGGCGAAGGTGACCGCGGAGGCCTCCTTCATCGACGACCTCGGCGCCGACAGCCTGGACACGGTCGAGCTGGTGATGGCGTTCGAGGAGGCTTTCAGCGTGGAGATCCCCGAGGACGCCGCCGAGAAGATCGCCACCGTGAAGGACGCGATCGACTACATCGAGAAGCAGAAGGCGGCCTGAGCCGACCCGGCTTGGCAACCTCTTCGATCGATTCAAGGCAAGGATGACAGCGATGCGCCGCGTGGTGGTGACGGGCATGGGCATTGCCTGCCCGCTGGGTCTGGGCGTTGAGAATGTGTGGTCGCGGCTGGTCGCCGGGGAATCCGGCATCACCGCGATCCAGACCTTCGATGTGTCCGAACTGCCGGCGAAGATCGCCGGTACCATCCCGATGGGGGCCCGGGCCGATGGCCGGCTCGACCTCAACGAGTGGATCCCCATCAAGGACCAGAAGAAGATGGATCGCTTCATCCACTTCGGCCTGGTCGCCGCCACGCAGGCGGTGGAGGATTCCGGCTGGGTGGCTGAGACCGAAGACGATCGCTGCGCCACCGGCGTGATGATCGGCTCCGGCATTGGCGGCCTCGAGACCATCTACGAGGCTTCCGTGCAGGTGTTCCAGGGCAAGTCCCGGCGGCTGTCGCCGTTCTTCATCCCCTCGGCGCTGATCAACCTCGCCAGCGGCCATCTGTCGATCAAATACGGCTTCAAGGGCCCGAACCACTCTGCCGTCACGGCCTGCGCCACCGGCGTGCATGCCATCGGCGATGCCGCGCGGCTGATCATGCTCGGCGATGCCGACGTGATGGTGGCCGGCGGGGCGGAAGCGGCGGTGAACCCGCTGGGCATCGCCGGATTCTGCGCCGCCCGCGCATTGTCCACCGGCTTCAACGACACCCCTTCCCGTGGCAGCCGCCCCTGGGACAAGGACCGCGACGGCTTCGTGATGGGCGAAGGCGCCGGTGTCGTGGTGCTGGAAGAATACGAGCACGCGAAGAAGCGCGGCGCGAAGATCTATGCCGAGGTCGGCGGCTACGGCATGTCGGGCGACGCGCACCACATCACCGCGCCGGCCGAAGGGCATGACGGGGCGTTCCGCGCCATGAAGGCGGCGCTGAAGAACGGCGGCATGACGCCGGACCAGATCCAGTACGTGAACGCGCACGGCACCTCCACCCCGCTGGGCGACGACCTGGAGCTGGAGGCGGTGGAACGCTTCTTCGGCGATTCCGCGAAGGGCCTGGCGATGTCCTCCACCAAATCCGCCACCGGCCACCTGCTGGGCGCGGCCGGGGCGATCGAGGCGATCTTCTCCATCCTGGCGATCCGCGACAACGTGGCACCGCCCACGCTGAACCTCGATGAGCCGAGCCGCGAGAGCGTGATCGACCGCGTGGCCAAGCAGGCGCAGCAGCGCCGGATCGACGTGGCGCTGTCGAACAGCTTCGGCTTCGGCGGCACCAACGCCAGCATCATCTTCAAGCGCGCCGCCTGATCCCCACCGCCGGCCGGCGCGTTTCCCCGGCATGCGACGATTCCGGCGCGCCCTGATTGCCGCCTGCGTGCTGGTGCTGCTGCTGGGCGGCACCGCTGCGGTCGTGTTCCAGCAGGCCATCCTCTACCTGAACGCGCCGGGTCCGCTGGCAGAGGCGCGCGCCGTGGTGGTGCCGCGCGGCAGCCCGCTGCGGCTGGGCGAGGTGCTGCAGGGCGAAGGCGTCCTGCATCACGCCGTGGCGCTGCGCATCGCCGCCCAACTCACCAACGCTGAAGGCCCGCTACGGGCCGGCGAATTCCTGTTCCCCGCCGGCGCCAGCCTGCGCGATGTGCTGACGGTGCTGCGCACCGCGCGCCCGGTGCAGCACCGCCTGACCATCCCCGAAGGCCTGACCGCTTCGGCCATCGCCATCCTGCTGGAACGCACCGAGACGCTGTCCGGCGATGCCGTGGTGCCCGCCGAAGGCATGGCCCTGCCCGACACCTACCTGCACGAGCGCGGCACCCCCCGCGCCGTGGTGCTGGAACGGGCCACCAGGGCCATGGAGCGCGCCCTGGCCGAGGCCTGGGCCGGCCGCGCCGAAGGCCTGCCCCTGGCCACCCCGCAGGAGATGCTGGTGCTGGCCAGCATCGTGGAGCGCGAAACCGGCCGGGCGGATGAGCGGGCGCGGGTGGCGCAGGTCTTCGTCAACCGGCTGCGCCGCGGCATGCGGCTGCAATCCGATCCCACCGTGGTCTATGCCGCCAGCGGCGGCGCGGGCGTGCTGGACCGCCCGATCAGCCGCGCCGACCTCGATGCCCAGCAGCCCTACAACACCTACCGCATCCCCGCCCTGCCGCCCGGGCCGATCGCCAGCCCGGGCGTGGCCTCGCTGCAGGCGGTGGCGCATCCGGCGGTGGGGGAGGACCTGTTCTTCGTGGCGGACGGTACCGGCGGGCATGCCTTTGCGCGCACGCTGGAGGAGCACAACCGCAACGTGGCACGGTGGCGGGCGCTGGGACGGTAGGAGTCCTCTTTTTCTGAAAAGAACGTCCTTCCTTCGGAGACACCCCCTGTTGCTGACCCCCAGCGAAGACTCGCTCGAACCCGTCGAAACCTGGCCCACGGATCGCCTGCGCGCCCTGCAATTGCAGCGCCTGCGCTGGTCCCTGCGCCACGCCTGGGAAAACGTGCCCCACACCAGCCATGCGCTGGAGGATGCCAAGCTCCATCCGGACGACCTGGAGTCGCTGGAGGACCTCACCCGCTTCCCCTTCACCACCCGCCGCGACCTGCGCGCCCATCCCCCGCTCGGGATGCTGGCCGTGCCACAGGCGCGGCTTGTCCGCGTCCATGCCACCGCCGGCAGCACCGGCCGCCCGCTCCTGGTGGGCCATACGGCAAGGGACCTCGAAACCTGGGCCGCCCTCATGGCCCGCTCCCTGCGCGCCGCCGGGGTGCAGCCGGGCCGTACCCTGCTGGTGGCCATGCCGGATGGCCTATCGCCCTGGGCCGCGGGCGCCATCGCCGGCGCGGAGAAGCACGGCAGCCCCGCCATCCCCGCCACGGGCCTC
>JAIXTK010000143.1 GCA_027483995.1 Acetobacteraceae bacterium | reverse complement strand
TGCCGCAGCACGATCGCCGGCACCTTGGCGAGGTTGAGTGCCTGCGCCGCCTCCAGCCGCCCATGGCCCGCGATCAGCACGCCGTCCTCATCCACCAGCAGCGGGTTGGTGAAACCAAAGGCGAGCATGCTGGCCTTGATCTGCTCGATCTGCTCGGCCGAGTGCACGCGGGCATTGCCGGCGTGCGCACGTAGCTCGTCTACCGGACGCAGCACGATTTTCGCGGCCATCCAGGGCACGGTCATGGGGAGCATCCGGATTGTGGAAATTGCGAACCACTCGCGGAACGAAGCGGTCAGAAGTGGCGGTGTTCCGCGGAACACGGCGCGCCATGTGCGCACCGCGAACCAAAATTGCGACCTAGCGCTAGGCGTCTATCGCGCTCCTGCCCCCCGCATCGATCCGGCCCGGGAAGGAACCATGGGATCGATGCAGTGGCTCAGGTGTCACAGTGGCTGGTGGGCCGCGGCGCGGCGCCACCTCTTTGATGCCTGCACACCATACCCTGTGTGGGTTTCAGGGTGCAACGCGACATCCTTTCGCTCTTCTACGCTCTATTACGCTTCGTGCATTTTTTCTGCCGAATGCGCCAGGCACTACGCGGCACGTGGTCGGGCCAACAGCCCGAAATGCGCTGCGAGCACGCAGAGCGTCGCGACCAGCACGCCTTGCGCCTGAGGCGGTGGGATCGGCCGCCCACCCCAGCCCTGCCGCATCGCCCACTCCCGCACCGAACTCTCGCAGCCCAGCACATGCCAGGCGCAGCAGCCCGCAGCGCTGTCGTAGCCTCCCAAGGTGTCAATCGCTTCGGCGACCTTAATGCCGGCCTGCATGTGGTCGCTGGACATGCCTCGCGTCGTCTTGCCGGGCATCCGCGCGAGCGACGAAGCGCCGAGTGCCCCAAGCCGCGCGCTGCGAAACAGCATGCGGAACATCGTGCCGGCATCGAACATCTCCTGCGTGATTGTTCGGTTTGCCAGCATCATGCCGAGCGTGTCGACCGCGCGGTGATGCGCCACCACCGTCCCAGTGTCCGGATCGGCGTCGTAGCTCGGCGGTTCGAACGCGCCGTGCTGCAGCCGCCACTGCGACGGCTTCGACAGGTCCTCCAGGCCAACTCGGGTCGGCTTGCGGTTCTTCCTAGCGGCCATGGCCATGTCCTCCGTTGCGGCGTCCCCACCGTCGGGTGGCTTCGTTGGCGACCGCCTGGCGCAGCCAGGGATCGGTGATCTCGGAGATGTTCAGCGCGGCCACGCCGTGCTGGTGCCATGCCTGTCGCCGCATGGTGTCGAGCGTGGTGGCATCGGTTGGTGTGCGGGCCCGGTCCAGGCAGGAGCGGGGCGGCTGAGGCGCACCGGGGAGCCTCATGCCTGGCCTCCCTTGCTGGACGTGGCCCACAGCAGCAGGGCCAAGGCATCGGCCTCGTTGTCGTCGGCAGGACGGAAACCCAGGGCCTGGATGGCGGCGATGACGGCGGCCTTGTCGGCGTTGCCCTTGCCGGTGGCGAAGCGCTTGATGGTGCCCACGGGGACGCCCTCGTAGGCCACGCTGCGGCTCTCGCACCACGCAGCCAAGTGGGCGAGGAAGCCTCCGTAGATGTGGGCGGCGTCGGTCCCTGCGTGCCGGCGAACTTCCTCGAAGACGACGCGGCCAAGCCCACCCGAGAGGGTGTCCAGTTCGGCCAGCCAGCGAGCGAAGCGCAGATACCGCATCCCGCCGCCCTCGAACCGGCTGGGGCGGAAGCTGATGGTGCCGGAGGTGATGTGATCGTCGCGGGTGCGCAGCGCCCAACCTGTGCTGGTTCCGAGGTCCAGCGCCAGCACGGCCGGTGCGGCGACGGGGGTGGGCAGGACGGTCGGCGGCGCAAGGACAGGGCTTGCCTGTGGCGCGAGCGCGATCAGAGTCGCGGAAGCCATGGTGATCTCCTGAGAGGGGGAACAGCGTGGTCAGGGCGACGACGGCGCAGGTCTTGGCGGAGCTCGCCGTCGTCGCCCGCCTTGGGCGAGATGCGGATGGGGTTTGGCGGTCCCGTCGCGGGAGGGGGGAGGTTCATGGCGCTTCCCCCGGCGTCAACGGCTCTGGGTGCAGCACGTCGAGCAGGGGATCACCGGTCGCCCAGTCGGAGGCGAAACTTTCTGCCCGCGGCGAAACGGCGGTGACCAGGGCGCCGGGGAAGCTGCGCTTGATGGCGTTGATCTGCTCGAACATGGCAACGCATCGCGCGAGTTCATCGATCGTCCAGATCGTGCGGGCCCGCTCGTCCTGGGTGGCCGCGATCGCCAGTGCCTCCTCGCTGGTGCGGGTGATGACCAGCACCTGTCCGTCCTCGGTTCGGCCCTCCCAGACCGTCGGAGCCAGTGGTGCATGGCCGGTGTCGCGGGCTTCGCAGTCGAGCGCTTTCCAAGCACGGATCATCATGGCGCTGGTGCGCTCGGTCTCTCCGACGTCCCGGTTGTGGCTGTAGGCTTCGGTCCAGAGCCGGTGTGCCTGGCGGAAGCGCACCAGCGTCGCCGGGCTGACCAGTCGCACCAGTCGTCCGACGCCCCAGTGGCGCTCCATCTGCCGCGCTACCGCGTCCACTGACAGCACCGCGGCGGTGATGCGGTCATGCGCGATGACCGCTGCCGAGTTGTCGACGTAGCTGGGCACACGACGGGGGTAGTTGGTCCTGGCGCCGCTCATTGCGCGCCCCCTTGGGGGGCGTGCGCAGCCCCCAGGGGGGCGCGTTTCCAGAACGCTGGCCCCCCGTAGGGGGGAAATGCGGAAATCGAGTAAAACACTACATTTCCGCGAAGGGGGGTGCGGAAATCCGG
>JAIXTK010000433.1 GCA_027483995.1 Acetobacteraceae bacterium | reverse complement strand
GGCGTGACCTTCTGGCGGGTGATGTCCAGTTTGTCTGGCTCGGCGAAGGCATCAGGGTCACGGTTGGCAGCCCCCAGGAAGCACACCACCTGCGCGCCCGTGGGCAGGGGCACGCCGGCGAGTTCCACATCCTCCAGCACGCTGCGGCCGGTCATCTGCACGGAGCTGTCGTAGCGCAGCAATTCTTCCATCGCGTTCGGGATCAGGGCGGGGTTTTCCTTCATCGCCTGCCACTGGTCGGGGTTGCGGTGCAGGGCGAGCAGGCCGTTGCCGATCAGGTTGGCGGTGGTCTCGTGCCCGGCGGCGAAGAGCAGGCCAACATTGGCGCGCAGTTCCTCCGGGGTGAGGCGGTCGCCGGCTTCCTCGGCCTGCACGAGCTGGGTGGTGAGGTCGTCCTGCGGGTCGCGGCGGCGGAGCTCGAACAGGCTGTCGAAATAGGCGTTGGTTTCCAGGGTATTGGCGTTGGCGGCGGCGATCTCGTCGGGCGTGAGCGGCACGGGGTCGACCAGGCGGCCATTGACCTTGCTGCTGGTGAAGAACTGTTCGCGGTCTGCCTCGGGAATGCCCAGCATGTCGCAGATGACGATGATCGGCAGGCGGTGGGCGAAATCCTTGATGACATCCATGCCGCCCTGGGGCTGGACGCGGTCCAGCAGGGCGTCGACGACGGCGGCGATTTGCGGGCGCATGGCTTCGACGCGGCGCGCGGTGAAGGCCTTGGTGACCAGGGAGCGCAGGCGGGTATGGTCGGGCGGATCCAGCACCAGCATGGTGCGGGACATCGAGGCATAGGCGGGTTCGTCGACGATCTGCGGCCCGTAGTTCCTGGTGATGTTCTCGACGTAGTTCTTGCCGAAGCGGCGGTCGCGCAGGACCAGCGAGGCGGTGTCATATCGGGTCACCACGTTGAAGCCGATCGGCGAGCGCCAGACCGGGGCCATGGCGCGCAGCCGGTGGTAGAACGGGTACGGGTCGGCGATGAAGCGGGGGTCGAGCGGGTTGAACTCCGGGACCTGGGCCTGCTGGGTGGTGGCGGACATCACGGGGCCTCCTTCGCGCTTCGTTGGCGGCAATCTACAGTGCGCGTCGTGCCACCGCCACAAGGATGCCCCGCGTGCTGACGATCGCCCAAACCCGTGCCGCGCTGTTCGACCCGCAGGACTGCACCGACAGCGCCGATGCGCTGGCGCTGCTGGATGCCGTGTTCGATCCGCTGGTGCGCCGGGTGGGGCCGGGCCGCTTCGTGGCGGGGCTGGCGGAGGACTGGGTGCAGGAGGATGCCAGGCGCACGCTGTTTCGGCTGCGGCCCGGCGCGGTGTTCCATGACGGCACCGCCTGTGACGCGGCGGCGGTGGCGGCTTCGTTGATGCGGATGGCTGATCCCGCGGTGGGGGCCACGCTGGGCGCGCCCGGGGTGTGGGCGCAGTACCTCGCGGGATGCGAGGTGGAGGTGGTGAATTCCCGCACGCTGCGGCTGGTGACCACGCGGGACATCGCGGACATCCTGGATATCGTCAGCGCCGGGGCGGTGATGGCACCGGCGGCACTCGCGGCGGAGAGCATGGCGGGGCGGTGGATCGGCACCGGGCCGTGGCGGCTCGTGTCGGCGGACGAAGCAGGGGTCGAGATGGCGCCGGTGCGGGCGGGGCTGCCAGGGTTGCGGTGGCTGGGCATCGCTGAGGCCGAGGGGCGGCTGGGGGCCCTGCAGGCGGGGACGGCCGATATCGCGACGCGGGTGGGTGAGGCGGCTGGGTTCGCGGGGGCGGATGTGGTGGATCCCACGGCAATCATCTGCCTGCTGAATGCGGCGCGGGGGCCGTGCGCGGATGGGCGGGTGCGCAAGGCGCTCGCCATGGCGATCGATAGGGCGGCAATGATCGCTGCGGTGACGCAGGGAGCGGCGGATCCGTTGGTGGGGTTCGTGAGTGAGCGGCATTTCGGGTTTGATCCCGCGGCCCCCGGCGTGGCGTTCGATCCCGCGGGGGCGCGGGCATTGCTGGCGGAGGCAGGATACGCGGGTGGGCTTGCGTTGATAGCGGATTGGCCGACGCGCCTGCCCGACGAGGCGCCGGTGCTGTTGCCGGTGCTGCAGGCGCAGCTGGCGGCGGTGGGCGTGACCTTGACGGCGCGGATCGAGCCGGATCGGGTGCGGTATGCGGAGCGGGTGCGGGCGAGCGATATCGCGGATCTGTGCCTGTTCGACAGCTCGCCGCTGAGCACGTTCCGGGTGCTGGCGGAGAAGATCGACAGCCGGGTGGCGGGCAGTTGGTGGCTGGGCTATCGCAACCCGGCGATCGAGGCGTTGATCGACCAGGCGCGGGTGGTGACCGACATGGCAGCGCGGGAGGCGTTGTACCGGCGTTGCTATCGGCTGCTGCAGGACGATCCCGCCTGGCTGACCTTCTACACGCACCGGCGGGTGGCGGCTTCGCGGGGGAAGCTGGCGTTCCGCGATGACGGGGTTTTGGATATCAGGACGATCACCGGCGCCTAGTCGTTCAGGGTCATCCTGAGTTCCACCACGCCATCCTTCTCCCGCACCATGACGCGATCCGACAGGCGGCGGATCATGTGGCCGGCGAGGCGGGCGGGGGCGGCATCGTCGTGCAGCATCTCCTCCGGCGTGGGTGGGCGATCCGACAGGACGACCGGGGTGCCGGTGTAGGTGAGGCGGACATCGAGGCGGGATTCGTCGTAGGCCAAAGTGAGGGTGACGGGGCCCTGGGTAAGGTCGGCCACCTGGACGGCATCGAGGCACCAGTTGAGCGCGTTGGCGACGCGGGTGACGAGATCCGCCCGCAAGGCCCAGGCGCCGCCGGCGCGTTCCAGGAAGGCGGCGACGACATCGGGGGTCATCGAAGCAGGCCGGTGGGTGATGGCCATGCGGCGGCCGATGCCGATGCGCAGCACGGCGTTCAGCGTGATGGCGACCAGGGTGCCGAGGGCGCCGGCGGTCATCAGCGGGCGCAGGCCCTCGCCAACCCAATCGGCGATCTGGGGCACGGCTTCCACCGAGAGGGCGGCGGTGATGGCGAGGCCGACGGCGGCGGAGCGGCGGGCATCGAGCAGGCGGGAGGTGGCGAGTTGCATGCCGCCGGCCATCATCAGTGCGCCGGCTTGCAGCAGGGTGGCGGCGATGACCGGGGCGGGGACCTGGGAGAGCAGGGCGGCCAGGCGCGGGAAGCAGGCAAGCGCGATGCAGAGGCCGCCGGTGGCGAGCGCGATGATGCGGCTGGTGACGCCGGTGGCGGCCTGCAGGGCGGCGTTGGTCGCGCTCATGTTCACGCCGGGGGCACCGAGGGCGCCGGCGAGCGCGGTGGAAAGGCCATCGGCGGTGACGCCGCCGGCGATGCTGTGCGGTTCCGGCCTGGCCCAGTCGGCGTCGTTGGTGCGCTGGAGGCTGGTGACGAGGCCGACGGTTTTCAGCGCGCTCGCGATGGCGGCGACGAGGAAGGCGGGCAGCAAAGCCAGGTCGAAGGCGAAGCCGATGGTGCCGAAATCGGGCAGGTCCACCAGCGGCATGGTGGCGAGGTTGAGGTCGGTTGCAAGGTGCAGACGGCCGAGAGTGGCGGCGAGTGCGGTGCCGAGGATCATGGCGATGAGGACGCAGGCCCAACGCAGGGCGCCGCGGCCCCAGACCGAGAGGCCGACGGAGATGGCCAGGGTGGCGAGGCCGACGAGCAGGTCTTCCAGCGCCGGCGCATCGCCGCCCGGGGTGCGCAGCAGGGTGCGGACGCCGGTAATGGCGATGGCGAGGCCGACGATGAGGACGACGACGCCGGCGATCTCCGGCGGCATGAGGGCGCGGATGCGGTGGAGCAGGCGGGCGAAGGCGACGGTGGCGAGGCCGGCGAGCAGGGTCATGCCGGCGACCAGCGGCAGGCCGCCGAGATGGGCGGCGAGGACGGAGGGGGCGAGGAAGGGGGTGGAGGGGCTGAGCGGGGCGAGGAAGCCGCTGCCGAGGCCGCTTCGTGTGACCGCCTGGAGCATGGTGCCGAGGCCGCAGGCCAGGAAGCTCATGCTGATCAGCGTCACGGTCTGGGCGAGGGTGGCCTGGGCCTCCCGCGCGACGATCAGGGGGACGTAGAGGAACAGGAACACGACGGTCGCCTGCTGGAGCGCGGTCATGGCGACCACGGGCCAGGGCGGACGATCCTCCAGCCCGTAACGGATTGATGCCGGCCTGCGCATTCCCTGCCTCGGTTCCCCCAGGCATCCGGGCCGGGTGCATACCGGCGCGGGCAAGCCCTCGATGCCGGTATATGGCGAGGTGCAGGGCGCGGTGCAATTCGTTCGCGGCAATGGAATTTTAATTCCGTTATCGGAATGTTTGAATCGCACTGATGGGGATTGGCGGGGAGGTCGTTTTTTGAGGCCTGGGTGAAAGGCGGGACGGCGGGGGAGGGTCAGGCTGGGGGCGCGCGGACGGGACATGGCATGGCCTGGCGGGCATGCGGGGGGCAGACCGGAGGATGTTCGGCCGGGCGCATGCCGCGGCCGAAATTCATGCGCAGCCACCAATCCAGGAATCGCTCCGGGCGCTGGGCGCGCGGGGGCACGAGGCCAGACGCAATGCGGGCGTGGGAGCGCGACTGGCTGGCCGGGGCCATGGCGGCGCCGGCGTGCCAGGTGCGGGCGAGACGCTCCAGCTGGCCGAGCAGGCGCAGCAGGAGGGCGAGCAGCATCGCCTCCACCGACGCAGGCAAATGGGCGCACGCCGCCGCATCCGCTTGCGCGGATGTGCGGAGACGGGCGAAAGCCTGTTCCAGGGGGGAGGGAGGATGGGTCATTCCTGATATCTAACTTAACGTTAGATCGGATGCAAGGATTTTTTCCTGCATATCTGCCATGCGGACTTCATTTGCGTGCCGGTCGGGGCCGGCGGCAGGCTGGGGCGTGGTTCTCCGGAGGGTGCGATGCGGCTAGCCTCGATAACACTGGCCTGCCTGCTGCTGGCCGGGACGGCCGGCGCGGTGGATACCGTGGCGCGGCCCGGGCCGGAACTGGCCTCCGCCCGGGCGCTGGTGAAGGAAAAGCGCTGGCACGCCGCGATCGGCGTGCTGGCGCGGCTGGCGGTGCTGGAGCCGAGTGCCGACGTGTTCAACCTGCTGGCGTTCAGCCAACGCAATGCCGGGGACTTCGCCAGCGCGCTGGACAACTACATGCGGGCGCTGGCGCTCGATCCCGATCATCTCGGGGCGCATGAGTATCTCGGTGAACTCTACGTGAAGACCGGGGAGATGGAGAAGGCGCGGGCGCTGCTGGCGCGGCTGGTGGTGCTGTGCCCGGCGGGGTGCGAGGAGCGGGAGGATCT
>JAIXTK010000099.1 GCA_027483995.1 Acetobacteraceae bacterium | reverse complement strand
GGCGGGCTGGCAACGGTGTGGGGCGGGAGGCAAGGGAAGGAAGCGTCTTCTTTTTTCTGAAGAAAAAAGAAGCAAAAAAGACTTTATTTGTTGGCGCTCGCTCAAGGGCGAGCAGCATAGTGATAAAAGTTTTTTGGTTCTTTTTTTCAAAAAAGAACCGCTTGCTTAGCCAGAGACGACGGCCAATCCCGCGGGATCAAAAGACACCCGCACCGCCTGGCCTGCGGCAAGGGGCTGGGCGATATCGGGGGCGACGGCGAACAGCTCCACGTCGTGGCCTTCGAGCATCACGCCGTATTCCATGTGGCTGCCGAGATAGGCGGCGTGGGCAATGCGGGCGGGGATGCCCTCGGCGCCGAAGCGCAGGGCGTGGGGGCGGATGGCGAGCAGGGCGGCGCCGGGGGCCACGCCGCGGTGGGGCAGGCGCAGGGTGAGGGGGCCGAGTGTGGCTTCGCCGGTGGTGGCATCCGCGTGGCGCAGGGCGACGGGAACCAGGTTGGCGTTGCCGATGAAGTCCGCCACGAAGCGGCTGGCCGGTGCCTCGTAGAGCTCGCGGGGCGTGCCGTCTTGCGCGATGCGGGCGTGGCTCATGACGATGATGCGGTCGGAGACGGCCAGGGCTTCTTCCTGGTCGTGGGTTACGTAGGCGACGGTGAGGCGGAGATCCTGCTGCAGGGCGCGGATTTCGTCGCGCACGCGGCGGCGCAGCTTGGCGTCGAGGTTGGAGAGCGGCTCGTCGAAGAGGAGGACCTTGGGTTCCAGGACGATGGCGCGGGCGACGGCGACGCGCTGCTGCTGGCCGCCGGAGAGCTCGCTGGGCAGGCGGCGTTCGTAGCCGGTGAGGCCGACCAGGCGCAGTTTCTCGGCGGCGCGGGCTTCGGCGTCGGCCTTGTTGAGGCCGGAGGCGCGCAGGCCGTAGCAGGTGTTTTCCATCACCGTCATGTGCGGGAAGAGCGCGTAGGACTGGAACACCATGGAGACGTCGCGGTCGGCGGCGGACAGGTGCGTCACGTCCTGGCCGTCGATCAGGATGCGGCCGACGGTGGCGTGTTCCAGGCCGGCGATGAGGCGCAGCGTGGTGGTCTTGCCGCAGCCGGAGGGGCCGAGGAGGGTGACGAGCGTGGCCGGCGCGATGTCGAAGCTGACGGCGTCCACCGCGGCGGTTTGGCCAAAGCGCTTGGTGACGGATTGGAAGGTGACGGCTGGCTGGGTCATGAGGCGGCGAGTCCCACGGGGGCGGTTTCGGCCGTATTGGCAGAGCGGCGGCCGATGCGCTGTTCGCCGACCAGGAGGCGGATGAGGACGAGGGCGCCGACCATGACGGCGATGAGCACGGCGGAGTAGGCCAGGGCGACGCCGTACTCGCTCATTTCCGCGCGGCCGACGATGTAGACGGTGGCGAGCTGGTATTCGGCGGTGGTGAGGAAGATGACGGCGCTGACGGAGGTGACGGCGCGGACGAAGCTGTAGACCATGGCGGCGATGATCGCCGGGCGCAGGATGGGCAGGATCACCAGGCGGAAGGTGCGCCAGGAGCGGGCGCCGAGGGTGAGGGAGGCTTCATCGAGGCTCTTGTCGATCTGGCTGAGGCTGGCGATGCCGGCGCGGATGCCCACCGGCATGTTGCGGAACATGAAGGCGAGCACAAGGATGATGCCGGTGCCGGTGAGCTCCACCGGGGGGGTGTTGAAGGCCAGGATGTAGCTGACGCCGATCACCGTGCCGGGGATGGCGAAGCTCATCATGGTGAGGAACTCGAAGGCGCCGCGGCCGCGGAATTCCTGCCGGGCGAGCAGCCACGCGGTGATGAGGCCGAGGGCGGCGGTGAGCGGCATGGACAGCGCCGAGAGCCACATGGTGGTGATGAAGCTGTTCCAGGCGGAGCCCGAGAGGAACCAGCCGGAGACGCCGTGGTCGATGCCGAAGGCGATCAGGAAGTGCTTCCAGGTGGGCGTGTGGTCGCGCCCGATCGTCTCGACGAAGCCGCCGCCGAGGACGATGGCGTAGACGACGACCGTCAGCAGCAGCCAGGGCAGCACGGTGGCGTAGCAGGCGGCGCGCAGGCCGAGCGGCAAAGGCGGGGGCACGCCGGAATCGCCCTTGCCGGTGACGGTGGTGTAGCGGGCGCGGCCAACCCACAGGCGCTGGGCGGTGAAGGCGGCCATGGTGAAGCCGAGCAGGATCATGCCGAGCACGGCGGCGCGGCCCTGATCCTGCGCGGCGCCGACCACGGCGAAGAAGATGTCGGTGGAAAGCACGTTGAAGCTGCCGCCGAGCATCAGCGGGTTGCCGAAATCGGCCATGCTTTCGATGAAGCCGATCAGGAAGGCATTGGCCACGCCCGGGCGGATCAGCGGCCAGGTGACGGTGCGGAAGGTGCGCCAGCGCCCGGCGCGGAGCGTGCCGGCGGCTTCCTCCAGGCTGGGGGCCACGGATTGCAGCACGCCCACCAGCACCAGGAAGGCGATGGGGGTGAAGGCCAGCAGCTGGGCGAGGGTGACGCCGGGCCAGCCATAGAGCCAGCGGCTGCGCGGGATGTCGAAGGTCTGGTACAGGAAGGTGGTCACGAAGCCGGTGCGGCCGAACATGATGATCAGCGCCAGCCCGATGACGAAGGGCGGGGTGATGATCGGCAGCAGCGAGAGCAGGCGGATCGGGCCCTTCAGCGGCAGGCCGGTGCGCAGCGCCACCAGGGCGAAGGCCAGGCCCAGCAGGGTGGAAAGCAGGCCCACCACCACGGCCAGGGCCAGCGTGTTCCAGGCCGCGCCGCAATTGCCGGCGCCGGTGAGGCATTCCAGGCCCCAGATCGAGCGATCGGTGAACTTGGTCCAGAACTCGGCCGGGGCGAAGGCGCCGTGGTTGTCGCGCACGGCGGAGATGAGCACTGTCATCACCGGCCAGAACACGAAGACCAGGATGGCGCCGAGGATGAGCAGGATGGCGCCGAGCACGAAGGCGTCGCCACGGCACCAGCCCTGGCGGGCGAGGCCGATGGCGGCGAGCTGGGTGGCGGCGAGCGCGTAGAGCAGGGCGCCCCAGCCGAGCGCGGGCTGGGTGGGCTTGCCGCCGACGATCGCGCCGAGCCACTGCCAGGTCCAGCCGCGGTGGTTGATGGCGAAGCCTTCCAGGCACAGCCAGCCCAGGGCCACGGCGGCGGTGGCGACCAGCAGGCGCGGGCGGTCGTGCCGCACCGCGAACTGGGCGAAGGCGGGCAGCAGCAGCAGCGGCAGCAGCCAGGGCCGCGCGCCGGCGTGGAACACCAGCGGCAGCGCCTCGCCCGCGAACAGCGCCACCACCGGGTCTTCGTGGCCGAACCACGGCAGGGCCAGCACCGCGAGGGCGAAGGCGGCGGACCAGCCGCGGGCGGCGATGGGCATCATCGGGCGGCTGGGCGTGGGTGGTTCAGCGTGCGGCGCCCTTCACCTCGTTGGTCCAGCGGGCGAGCAGGCGGCGGCGCTCGGCGGAGGAGCCGTATTTGGCGAAGTCGTAGTTGATCAGCTTGATCGCGCTGAGATCCGGCGCCTCCTTCGGCACCGCCACGTCGCTGTTGGACGGCACCTGGAAGGAGCCGAATTCCGGCATGATCTGCTGGGCGGAGGCGCCGAGCGCCCAATCGTAGAACTTGCGGGCATCGGCGGCGTTGCGGCCGCCCTTGATGAGGCTCATCGAGCCGACCTCGTAGCCGGTGCCTTCGCACGGGGAGACGGTGACGAGCGGGCGCTTGCCGGTGAGGGCCACCATGACGACGTCGTGCTGGAAGGCCACGCCCACCAGCGTTTCGCCCTTGCCGGCGGCCTGGGCGGGGGCGGCGCCGGACTTGGTGTAGTCGTTGATGTTGCGATGCAGCTTCTTGAGATAGTCGAAGGCCTGTTCCTCGCCCCAGAGCTGCACCAGCGTGGCAAGCATGGTGTAGGCGGTGCCGGAGGAGTTCGGGTCCGCCATCTGGACCTCGCCCTTGTATTCCGGCTTCAGCAGGTCGGCCCAGCATGCGGGGGCAGCGAGCTTCTTGCGGCCCAGCTCCTCCGAATTGTAGCCGTAGCCCAGGGCGCCCATGTACACGCCGACGGTCTGGAACTTCGCCAGCTCGGCCTGGCGCACCGCCCATTCGCGCATCTTGGGCAGCATCGGGGATTTGTATTCGGCCAGCAGGCCTTCCTCGGCGGCCTGGAGGTGCGGGTCGCCGGTGCCGCCCCACCATACATCGGCGCGGGGGTTGTCCTTCTCGGCGCGGATGCGGGCGTAGGTCTCGCCGGAGGACTGGCGGGTCATGTCGGCCTTGATGCCCGTCTCCTTGGTGAAGAGGGTGATCAGGCCGCGGCACATCTTTTCGTCGGCGCTGCAGTACACGACGACATCGGCGCGGGCGGGCATGGCGGCGCTGGCGAGCAGCGCGGCGGCCGCGAACAGCATGGTCCTGGCGGAGCGCATGGAAGGATCTCCCTGACGAGGCGTTTCTTTGCGATGGGCAATAGTGGCTGGCGGGGCGGACTGCAACAGAACCGTCATCGTGTTGTCATGATTTAGTCGCCCAGGCGTTGGGTGGCGCGGGCGGCATCCGACGCCGCGCGGGCGGCCTGGACGTCCGGGCGCGTGGAGACTTCCGGCACGCCGACATCCCACCAATGGCCGCCCTCCGCGGTGCTGCCGGCGGGGTCTGTTTTCAGCACGATCACGGTGGTGCGGTCTGCCGTGCGGGCGGTGGCGATGGCGGATTCGAGCGCGGTGGTGCCGGTGACGGTCAGCGCTACCGCGCCGAGGCCGGCGGCCTGGGCGGCGAAATCGAAGGCGGGTAGGGTTTCGTGGCGGGCGGTGGCGAGCAGGTTGTTGAAGCTGGCGCCGCCGCTGCCGCGCTGCAGGCGGTCGATGCAACCGAAGCCGCCATTGTCCAGCAGCACCACGATCAGCTTGGTGCCAAGCATGACCGAGGTGGCGAGTTCCGAGTTCATCATCAGCCAGGAGCCGTCGCCGAGCAGGACCACCACCTCGCGCTCGGGCAGGGCCATCTTCACGCCGATGGCGCCGGCGATTTCGTAGCCCATGCAGGAGTAGCCGTATTCCAGGTGGTAGGTGCCGGGGCCGGTGGCGTTCCACAGCTTGTGGAGTTCGCCGGGCAGGCCGCCGGCGGCGGCGACCACCACGGCGGAGTCCGGCACGGCGCGGCGGACGGCGCCGAGCACCTGGGCATCGGTGGGCAGGGCGGCGTTGTTCGGGCCGGTGGCGCGGGCGGCGGCCTGCTGCCACGGCGTGAGGCCGGCCTGGCACTGGGCGAGCCATTCGGCCGGGGCGCGGTGGGTGGCGAGTGCGGTGGAGAGCGCCTCCAGGCCGAGATCGGCATCGGCCACCAGCGGGGCGGACAACCGCTTGCCGGCATCGAAGGCCTGTACGTTCAGTGCGATCACGCGGCGGTTGGGGTTGCGGTAGAGCGCCCAGCTGCCGGTGGCGAAATCGCCCAGGCGGGTGCCGACGGCCAGGATGAGGTCGGCCTGCGCGGCGGCTTCGTTGGCGGCCGACGTGCCGGAAACGCCGATGGCGCCGAGGTTCATGGCGTGGTCGTGCGGCAGGGCGCTTTTGCCGGCCTGGGTTTCCGTGACCGGGATGCCGTGATCCTCGGCGAAGCGGGCGAGGGTTTCGGCGGCGCCTGCATAATGCACGCCGCCGCCGGCGATGATCAGCGGGGCCTTCGCCGCGCGCAGCAGGGCCACGGCATCGGCGAGTTCGGCGGCATCCGGCGGCGGGCGGCGGATGCGCCAAATGCGCGGGGCGAAGAAACTCTCGGGGTAGTCGAACGCCTCCGCCTGCGTGTCCTGGCACAGGGCCAGCGTGACGGGGCCGCATTGCGCGGGGTCGGTCAGCACGGCCATGGCGCGGGGCAGGGCGGTGAGGATCTGCTCCGGGCGGGCGATGCGGTCGAAGAAGCGGGAGACGGGGCGGAAGCAATCATTGGCGGAGACCGTCGCGTCCTCGAAATCCTCCACCTGTTGCAGGACAGGGTCGGGGCGGCGGCCTGCGAAGACGTCGCCGGGGAGGAACAGCACCGGCAGGCGGTTGACGTGGGCGACGGCGGCGGCGGTGACCATGTTTGTGGCGCCGGGGCCGATGGAGGAGGTGACGGCCATCATGCGGCGGCGGCGCATCGCCTTGGCGTAGGCGATGGCGGCCAGCGCCATGCTTTGCTCGTTGTGGCCCCTGTAGGTGGGCAGCGCGTCGCCGATGCCGTGCAGAGCCTCGCCCATGGCCGCGACGTTGCCGTGGCCGAAGATGGCCCAGGCGCCGGCGAAGATCGGCACCTCCGCGCCATCCACGAGGGTGCGCTGGGCGGCCAGGAAACGCACCAGCGCCTGGGCGCAGGTGAGGCGGATGGTGGGCATGGCGTTGCTCCCTCGCAAGGCCGCCATTGTCCATCCGGCGGCGACGCGAGACAATCGGGGGGACGGAGGGACTGCATGATCGAGATTGCCGTGATCGGCGCCGGGCGCATTGGCCGCATCCATGCCCGCAACGTGGCCGCACACCCGGGCGCGCGGCTGGTGGGGATTGCCGACCCCGATGCCGCCGCCGTGGCTGCGCTGGCGGAGGCGACGGGCAGCCGCGTGCTGTCGCTCGATGAGGCGTTCGGGGCGCAAGCGGTGCTGATCGCCTCCCCCACCCCGACCCATGCCGGGTTCATCGAGCGGGCCGCCGCCGCCGGCGTGGCAGTGTTCTGCGAGAAGCCGGTGGATTTGGATGCGGCGCGGGCGCGGGCCTGCATCGAGGCGGCGGAGCGCGCCGGGATTGCGCTGATGATCGGCTTCAACCGGCGGTTCGATCCACATTTCGCCGCCCTGCAGGCCGCGCTGGTGGCGGGCGAGATCGGCGCGCTGGAGGTGCTGGCGATCACCAGCCGCGATCCCTCGCCGCCGCCGCCGAGCTATGTGGCGGCCTCTGGCGGGTTGTTCCGGGACATGGCGATCCATGACCTCGATATGGCGCGCTTCCTGCTGGGCGAGGAGATCGTGGAGGTGTTCGCCGCCGGCACCTGCCTGGTGGACCCCGGGATCGGTGCGGCGGGGGATATCGATACGGCGCTGATCACGCTGCGCACCGCCAGCGGCAAGCTGTGCAGCATCAGCAATTCGCGCCGCGCCACCTATGGCTACGACCAGCGGATCGAGGTGCATGGGGCCAACGGGCTGTTGCGGGCGGGCAATGTGCCGGTGACGACGCTGGAGCGCGCAGGGGCCGGCGGGTTCACCACCGCGGTGGCGCAGCCCTTCTTCCTGGAACGCTATGCCGAGGCCTATCGGGCGGAGCTGGATGCCTTCGTGACCACGGTTGCGGCTGGGCGGTCCCCCGCGCCAAGCGGGCAGGACGGGCTGGCGGCGCTGCTGCTGGCCGATGCCGCCGAGGCTTCCTTGCGCAGTGGGCGCGCCGTGCGCCCCGAGACGGTGTGAGCGCCATGCAGATCGATACCGAAACCCTGCTGCCCCTGCCGCCGGAGGGGGTGGAGCTGCACAGCCCCGATGCGCCCCGGCATGTCTTCACCACCGGGTTCTCCGCCCCGGACGCCAATGGCCGCTGGACCGACGGCCCGCGGTCGCGCCTGGTGTTCCGCCTGCCGCATCGGCCGGAGGGCGGGGTGGAACTGCGGCTGGAATCGCTCGGCTTCGTCGTGCATGGCGCCATTTTCGAGCAGCAGGCAGAGATACTGGCGGGCGGGCGCCAGGTCGGGCGCTGGAACGTGATGAGCTCGGCGCTGGTCCCGCGCCTGGTGGTGGTGCCGCGCGATGCGATCGACCCGGACGGCACGGTGGTGCTGGAGTTCCGCATTCCCACCTGCATGCAGCCGGCCCTGGTGCGGCAGGGGGACGACCGCCGGTTCCTGGGGCTGATGCTGCGCCGCCTTTCCTGGGAGGCACGCCCGGCGCAGCGCCCGCACGATCTTTCCAGCGAGCTGGCGCGGCCGGTGGGGCGGGAATCGCGCAAGAGCTTCGCCGACAAGATCGCCTCCGGCTTCTGGACGCGTTTCGTGACGGGCTCGGCGGTGCTGGATGTCGGCTTCCAGGGCGCCTCGGTTGCGGGCAGCGTGGTGCCGATCCTGCCTGGCGCGATCGGGGTGGATATCGACTATCCCGGCTATGACGGGCGCACCCTGCCGTTTGCCGATGGCAGCCAGGATGCGGTGTATTCCAGCCACTGCCTGGAGCACATTCCGGACAACATCAAGGCGATCCAGGAATGGCATCGGGTGGTGAAGGTCGGCGGGCACATCATCACCGTGGTGCCGAGCGCGCATCTGTACGAGCGCAAGCGGCGCGTGCCCTCCTACTGGAACGGCGATCACCGTCGCACTTATTCGCCCTCTTCCCTGCTGGCGGAGTTCGAGGCGGCGCTGGCGCCCAACTCCTATCGCGTGCGGCATTTGGCGGAGAACGACGCCAACTACCAATACGGGTTGCCGCCGAACATGCACCCGGAAGGGTGCCATGAGATCGAGTTGGTGGTGGAGAAGATCGCGCCGCCGTTGTGGCGGCTGGGGGAGTAGGGAAGAAAGCGGTTCTTTTTTGAAAAAAAGAACCAAAAAACTTTTCGGGTTTGGCGGTGGCTAGCCCGGGTGCAAGTCAGAAAAGTCTTTTTGCTTCTTTTTCTTCAGAAAAAGAAGACTCTTACTTGCCTTTGAAGACGGGCCGCCGCTTCTCCAGGAAAGCCCGCGTCCCTTCCGCATGATCCTCGCTGGTGGAGCACTGCGCGATGATCGCTTCGGCCGCCGCGAGGTCCCGCCGCGATTCGTCCTTGGCAAGTTCGGCCAAAGCGAGCTTGGCGCCTTTCTGCGTGAGCGGCGCGCCGGCGGCGATGCTGGCGATGTAGTCGGCGGCGAAGGCGTCGATCGCGTCGTCGGCCAGCAGGTGGTTGATCATGCCCAGACGGAGGGCTTCTTCGGCGCTGTACTGCCGGGCGGTGAACATGATTTCCTTGGCGGTGGAGAGGCCGACGAGTTCCACCAGGCGGCGCAGGCCTTCCACGGGGTAGCCGATGGAGAGCTTGGCGGCAGGGATGCCGAAGCGGGCGCGGTCGTTGGCCAGGCGCAGGTCGCAGCTGCTGGCCAGCGCCATGCCGCCACCGAGGCACCAGCCGCGGATGATGGCGACGGTGGGCTTCGATACGGCGTGGACGGTGGCGCAGGCGGTGGAAAAGGCGCCGCCGCCGCGGGTGACGGGGCCTTCGGCGGATTCGAAGCGGGAGATGTCGGCGCCCGAGGCGAAGGCCTTGCGGCCGTTGCCCTCGATGGTGATCAGGCGGATGTCGGGATCGGCATCGAAGGCCAGGGCGGCATCGGTGATCGCCTGCCACATCGGGTTGGAGATGGCGTTGTGGCGATCGGGGTTGTCGATGGTGATGGTGCCGACGGCACCCTTGCGTTCCGCGATGATCCTGCCGCCGCCGGTGGCCATGGTCGTCTCTCCTTCAGGCATCCAGCAGGTGGCAGGCGGCGAGGTGGCCGGGCGCACCTTCGCGCAGGGTGGGGGCTTCCTGCTTGCAGCGCGGCATAACGTGCGGGCAGCGCGTGTGGAAGGCGCAGCCGGGCGGCGGGCGCACGGGGCTCGGCACGTCGCCCTGCAGCAGCGTCTTCTGGCGCTTCAGGCGCGGGTTGGGCACCGGCACGGCGGCCAGCAGCGCCTGGGTGTACGGATGCTGCGGGCGCAGGAACAGGTCCTGCTTGGTGGCGTGTTCCACGATGCGGCCGAGATACATCACCGCCACGCGGTGGCTGATGTGCTCCACCACGGCCAGGTCGTGGGCGATGAACAAATAGGAGAGGCGGTGCTAGCGCTGCAGATCCATCAGCAGGTTGATCACCTGGGCCTGGATCGAGACATCGAGCGCGGAGACGGGTTCGTCCGCCACGATCAGGCGCGGGTTGAGCGACAGGGCGCGGGCGATGGAAACGCGCTGGCGCTGGCCGCCGCTGAACTGGTGCGGGAAGTTGTTCATCTGCGCCGCGCGCAGGCCGACCTGCGCGAAGATCTCGGCGGTGCGCGCATCGGCCTCGGCACTGCTGGCGACGCCGTGGACGAGGAGGGGTTCGCGCACGATGGCACCGGCGGTCATGCGCGGGTTGAGCGAACTGAACGGGTCCTGGAAGACCATCTGCATCTGGCGGCGGAAGGGGCGCATCTCCGCCTTGGAAAGCTGTGTCACATCCGTGCCGCCGAGGCGGATGGTGCCGGCGGTGGGCTCCACCAGGCGCATCACGGTGCGGGCCACGGTGGATTTGCCGCAGCCGGATTCGCCGACGAGGCCCAGCGTTTCGCCTTCGGCGATGCTGAAGCTCACGCCATCCACGGCATGCACCTGGCCCACGGTGCGGCGCAGCAGGCCTTTCTTGATGGGGAAGTGCTTCTTGAGGTCCTGGACCTCGATGACGGGGGCGGTGGTCATTCCGTGCCTCCGTAGAGCCGGGCGCTGTGCCAGCAGGCGGCCCAATGACCGGGCCGGTGCTCGCGGTACTCCGGATAGGTGGCGCGGCAGGTGTCGTCGGCATGGGCGCAGCGCGGGGCGAAGGCGCAGCCCTGGGGCAGGGCGGACAGCGCCGGGACCATGCCGGGGATTTCCTGCAGCCGCTCCACCGCCGGGCCGCCGCCGAGCACGGCGAGCTTGGGCACGGAGGCCATCAGCCCGTGGGTGTAGGGGTGCAGCGGGTGGTCGAACAGCTCCTCCACCGGGGCTTCCTCGATCTTGCGGCCGGCATACATCACCACCACGCGATGCGCGGTCTCCGCCACCACGCCGAGGTCGTGCGTAATGAGGATGACGGCCGTTCCGCGGTCTTCCTGCAGCTTCACGATCAGGTCGAGGATCTGCGCCTGGATCGTCACGTCCAGCGCCGTAGTGGGTTCGTCGGCGATCAGCACGCGGGGGTTGCAGGCCAGCGCCATGGCGATCATGGCGCGCTGGCGCATGCCGCCGGAAAGCTGGTGCGGGTATTCGCGGGCCCGCTGGGCGGGTTCGGGGATGCGCACCTGGGTCAGCATCTCCACAGCGCGGGCATGGGCTTCGGCGGCCGTTACGTCCTGGTGCAGGCGGATGGCCTCGGCGATCTGGTCGCCGATGGTCAGCACCGGGTTCAGGCTGGTCATCGGTTCCTGGAAGATCATCGCGATGTCGTTGCCGCGGACCTGGCGCATCTCCTCCTCGCTGATCGCCAGCAGGTCGCGGCCTTCCAGCTTCACGCTGCCGGCGTCGATGCGGCCGGGCGGGGTGGGGACGAGGCGCATGAGGGACAGCGCGGTGATGGACTTGCCGCAGCCGGATTCACCGACGATGGCCAGCACCTCGCCGCGCGCCACCGAGAACGACACGTCGCTGACCGCCCGCACCAGGCCCTGGCGGGTGAAGAACAGGGTGCGCAGGCCGTCGACCTGCAGGATCGGTGCGTCGGTCATCCACGCTGCCTCGGGTCGAGCAGGTCGCGCAGCGCGTCGCCCAGCAGGTTGGTGCCGAACACGGCAAGGCTGATGGCCAGGCCCGGGAAGATCACCAGCCAGGGCGCGCGGCGCATGTATTCGGCGGCGGATTCGCTCAGCATCCGGCCCCAGGAGGGATGCGGCTCCGGCACGCCGAGGCCGAGGAAGGAGAGCGAGGCTTCGGTCAGGATCGTGCTGCCCAGCTGCGCCGTGGCCAGCACGATCAGCGGCGCGATGGTGTTGGGCAGGATGTGGCGGATCGCCAGGCGCCATTCGCTCATGCCCGTGGCCTGCGCCGCCTCCACGAAGGCCAGCTCGCGCAGCGCCAGTGTGTTGGAGCGGATCACGCGCGCGACAGAGGGCACCAGCGGGATGGCGATCGCGATGATCGTGTTCTGCAGCGACGGCCCCATGGCCGCGGAGAACACCAGCGCGAGCACCAGCAGCGGCAGCGCCTGCATGATGTCCATCAGCCGCTGCACGATCAGGTCGAACCAGCCTCCCAGATAGCCGCTGGCCAGCCCGATGGCGACCCCGAACAGGCAGCCGAGGAAGGTGGAGCCGATGCCCACGGCCAGCGAGATGCGCGCGCCATACACGATGCGGGCATAGACATCCCGCCCCATGAAATCCGCCCCCATGATGTAGGTGGCGCCCGGCCCCGCGAGCGAAACGCGCGGGTTGGTCGCCAGCGGGCTTTGCGTGGTGATCGCATCGGCGAAGATCGCCGCCAGCACGAACACCGCCATGATCAATGCGCCGATCGCGCCCAGCGGATACTGGCGCACCAGGAACCACGCCTGGCTCCACGCCCCGGTGGCGCTGGCGCCGGCGCGGTTCAGTTCCGCCTGGTAGGTGCCGCCTGCCATCGCCCTATCCGCCATACTTGATGCGCGGGTCGAGCACGGCATAGAGCATGTCGACCACGAAATTGACGACGACGACCACCACGGCGATGAGCATCACCAGGTTCTGCACGATCGGGTAGTCGCGCGCGCGGATCGCCTCCACCAGGAAGCGCGCCACGCCGGGGATGTTGAACACCGTCTCCGTGACAATCAGGCCACCGATCAGGAACGCGGCCTCGATGCCGATCACCGTCACCACCGGCAGCAGCGCGTTGCGCAGCGCGTGGCGGTAGTTCACCGATTGCCGCGTGGCGCCCTTGGCGCGGGCCGTGCGGATGTAGTCCTGCCGCAATACCTCCAGCATGGAGGAGCGCGTGAGCCGCATCACCAGTGCCGAGGACCGGAACCCGACGGCGGCGGCCGGCACGCTGAACAGGGCGAGCTGCGCCCAGAACCCGGTGATGCGGTCGCTGTAGATCGGCAGCGTGTCGAACCACGACACGAAGGCCATCAGCACCAAAAGCCCGAGCCAGAATGAGGGCAGGGACAGGCCCGAAAGGCTCAGCACCCGCAGCGCGTAATCCGTGAGGGTGTTCTGCCGCACCGCGCTGATCACGCCCAGCGGCACGCCAATCAGCACGGAGAACACCAGCGCCAGCACGGCCAGCTTGGCGGTAATGGGAATGCGCGGCGCGATCTCCTCCAGCGCCGGCTTCTCCGACACGTAGGAATAGCCGAGGTCGCCGCGCAGGATGCCGGAGATCCACGCCACGTATTGCTGCGGCAAGGACAGGTCGAGCCCCAGCTCGCGCGCAATGCGCTGCTTCTCCGCCGGATCCACCATGCCGGCGGAATCGAACAGGATGTCCACGATGTTGCCCGGCACGATGCGCAGCAGGGTGAAGATGATCACCGAGATGCCGAACAACGTCAGCAGCATCAGGCCAAAGCGGCGGACGAGATAGGCGCCCAAGCGTCACTCCTCAAAGCAAGCGGTTCGTTTTTGAAAAAAAGAACCAAAAAACTTTTATCCGTTTGCACCCCGGCCTGGGGCGCAAACGGATACGGTCTCGAGCAGCAAAAAATCTACCGGTTCAGCCAGACATCCTCGAACCGGTAGCGGTTGTAGGAGGCGTTGTTGGCCATGCGGAAGCCCACCACCTCCGGGTGCCAGCACGTGCCGGAGTGGTTGTGCAGGATGATCGGCCGCGCCACGTCTTCCTGCAGCTGGCGATCGATCTCCCACACCATGCGCTTGCGCTTCTCAAGGTCCGTCTCCATCGACTGCGCCTCGAACATCTTCTCCAGCTCCGGGTTGCAGTAGCCCGTCACGTTGCGTTCGCTCTTGCAGGAATAGTTCTCGAAGAAGCTCTGGTCGGGGTCGTCCACCGAGTTGCCGGTGAGGTTCAGGCCCACGGCATAGTCCTTGCGCGCCACCTTGCCGAACCACACGCCGGTTTCCACGATCTCCAGCTCGCCGTCGATGTAGATCTCCTTCAGGTGGTCGATCAGGATCACTGCGGGGTCGCGATAGGCGGCGATGTTGCGGGTGGAGATCTTCACCGCCAGGCGCTTGCCGGGGCCGTAGCCGTGCTTCTCCATCAGCTTGCGCGCTTCCGCCCGGTTGGCGGCGATGTCCGGCCCGTAGCCGGCGATGCTTTCCAGCATCTCCTTCGGCATGCCCCACACGCCCTGCGGCTGCGGCAGCATGGTGCCGCCCACGGAGGCATCGCCCTCGGCGATGATGGTGTTGAACGCCTTGCGGTCCAAGGAGAGCGCCATGGCCCGGCGCAGATCCGCGTTGTCGAAGGGCGGCTTGTCGCGGTTCACGATCAGGTTGGTGGAAACATTCACCGGCCCCATGTGGCAGATCGCCTTCGGCGCCTGGCTGCGCAGGTCGCGCAGCACCTGCTGCGTCACCTCGGTGGGGAAGGTGAGGTCCAGCTTGCCGGAGATGAAGGCCAGCATCGCGGTGGAGCGGTTGGTGATGATCGGCATCTCCACGCCATCCAGATACGGCCGGCCGGGCTTCCAATACTCCGTATTGCGGGTCAGGCGGATCATCTCGTTCTGCTTGAACTCGGCCAGCTTGAACGGCCCGGTGCCGATCGGCCGCGTGCGCATGCCGGCGGCGTTCACGTGGCACGGGTACATCGGCGTGTAGCCGGAGGCGAGCAGGTTCAGCAGCGAGGGCTGCGGCCGGCCCAGCTTCAACGTCACCTCAAGGTCGCCATTCGGCACCACATCCAGCACGTTGTCGTAGAGGGAGCGGCGCGGGTTGGTGCGCAGCTTGTCCTCTTTCTTGCCCTGCACGAGATCGAAGGTGCACTTCACGTCCGCCGCGGTGAACGGCTTGCCGTCGTGCCATTTCACGCCCGGCTGCAGGGTGAAGGTGAGGGACTTGCCGCCATCGCCCCAGGCCCACTTGGTGGCCAGCTCCGGGATGATGGTCTCGAAGGAATCCAGTTCCTTCGAATGATCGTACATCACCAGGTTGTTGTAGAGCCCCATGAACGGCGCGTTCACCGAGAAGGTGGCGCCCTCATGGATGGAGGCGCTGGGCGGGTTGTCGCGCTGGTACATGCGCAGGATGCCCCCGCGCTTCGGTTCCTGCGCCATGGCGGGCGCAAGGGCAGCGGTGCCCACCAGGACACCGGCAAGAGCGAAGGCAGACGCAAACAGGGCGGCGGTTCGTCGCAGCACGTGGTGATCCTCCCATTGTCCGGCGGCATCTGTGGCGCGGCCTGCGGCGGCGCCTGAACGATGCTCTTTCGCCGCGATTACCATGAATGCCACGGCAAGCAAACGTATCTGGCCACTCCGTGCCATGTCGTATCGGTTGCCGTGGCGGGCCTGGCGGTGCGACCATACCGGCCCGGAGGATCCCGCACATGACCGACCTCGCCGCCTTTGCGCGCGCCCACATCGCCCCGCGCGACCTTCTCGCCAGCCCCACCCTGCCGCCGGACCTCTGGGCCGAGATGGCCGCGGCCGGGCTGTTCCGCATCGGCCTGCCCATGGAACACGGTGGCGACGGCGGCAGCTACGCCGACATCGCCGAGGCCGAGCGCGTTCTGGTGCAGGAAGGCGGCTCCACCGGGCTCGCCGGCATCTGGGCCAGCCACCAGATGGTGCCGCGCTGGTTCATCGTCGGCTTCGGCACGCCGGCGCAGCAGGCCCACTGGCTGCCCCGCTTCACCAGCGGCGCGCTCACCGGCGGCGTGGCGATCTCCGAGCCCAAGGTGGGCGCCCACCCGAAGCTGCTCAGCACCACCGCCACCCGGGATGGCGATTCCTGGGTGCTGGACGGCGAGAAATCCTACGTCACCAACGGCGATCGCGCCGGGCTCTACATGGTGCTGGCGATCACCGCGATGCAGGGCGAGCGCAAGCGCTACTCCTTCTTCATGGTCCCGCGTGACACCCCGGGGCTGGAGGTGGTGGAGGCCGAAACACCCCCCTCCATGTGGCCCGTCGGTCATGTCGCCCTGCGCCTCAAGGGCTGCCGCGTGCCTGCCGAGGCCCTGCTCGGCCCGCAGGACGGCGCCTATGACGCCATCGCGCTGCCCTTCCGCGATGCGGAAGACGCCATCGGCACCTCCAGCCAGGCCGGCAACCTGCCGGGGATCGTGCGCCTGCTGGCCGCCGAACTGCCCAATCCCGCGCCGGAGGAGGCGGTGGCCGAACTCGGCGCGCTCGCCGGCCTCGCCGCCCTGGTCGCCCCCGCCGCTGCCGCGCTGGCCCGCGCGGTGGATGCGCGCGCCTGGGACGGGCCGGAGGCGCAAGCCCTGCTGATCGGCCTGCGCCAGCATGCCGCGCACTTCCACGCCCGCGCCTCCGCGTTTCGCGACGCCCACGCCGCACATCTCGGCACGAAGCTGGATGCGCGGCTGCATAGCATCCAGACCTCCCTCTCGGTCGCGCGCGGGCCGCGGGCGATACGGATGGCGCGGCTGGGGGCGCAAATGATGCCGAAGTAAGAAAGCGCGTTCTTTTTTGAAAAAAAGAACCAAAAAACTTTTGTTTGTTTGCGCGGTGGCCGTCGGTCTGGACGAGGCGCAAGCGAAGGAAGTCTTTTTTGCTTCTTTTTTCTTCAGAAAAAAGAAGGCGCTTCCTTCCCTCCCGTGCCTGCTCTAGACAGGGCCGGCATACGGCGAAGGGCTGCAATGGTGTCTGATACGGCGACGGATACGCCAGAAGGCGGGCGCGACTTCATCCGCGACATCATCGCGGAGGATCGCGCGCAAGGCCGTGTGCAAACCGTCGTCACCCGTTTCCCGCCGGAGCCGAACGGCTACCTGCATATCGGCCACGCCAAGTCGATCTGCCTCAATTTCGGCGTGGCGGAAGAGTTCGGCGGAAGCTGCCACCTGCGCTTCGACGATACCAACCCCACCAAGGAAGAGCAGGAGTTCATCGACGCCATCGCCAAGGATGTGCGCTGGCTCGGCTTCGACTGGGGCGAGAACCTGTATCATGCCTCGGATTATTTCGAGCAGCTCTACGCCTGGGCCGAACACCTGATCCAGCACGGCCACGCCTATGTGGACGACCAGTCGCCGGATGAGATGCGCGCCGCCCGCGGCACCCTCACCGAGCCCGGTCGCAACTCCCCCTGGCGTGAGCGCGGCGTGGACGAGAACCTCGATCTGTTCCGCCGCATGCGCGCGGGCGAGTTCCCGAACGGCGCGCGCGTGCTGCGGGCGAAGATCGACATGGCCTCGGGCAACATGAACCTGCGCGACCCCGCGCTGTATCGCATCCTGCACGCCACCCATCCGCGCACCGGCGATGCCTGGTGCATCTACCCCACCTACGATTTCGCCCATGGCCAGTCCGACGCGATCGAGGGAATCACCCACTCGCTCTGCACGCTGGAGTTCGAGGATCACAAGCCGCTGTACGATTGGCTGCTGGACAAGCTGCCGATCGCCGCCCTCGGCAAGACCACGCGCCCGCGCCAGTACGAATTCGCCCGGCTGAACATCGCCGGCCTCGTGCTCTCCAAGCGCGTGCTCACACGCCTTGTCTCCGGCGGCCATGTGCGTGGCTGGGACGATCCGCGCATGCCCACCCTGGCCGGGCTGCGCCGCCGCGGCGTGCCGGCCGGTGCGCTGCGCGAGTTCGTCAAGCGCGTGGGCATGGCGCGGGCCAATTCCGTGGTCGATCCCGCGCTGTTCGACTTCACCGTGCGCGAGGGGCTGAACCGCACCGCCCCGCGCCGCATGGCCGTACTGCGGCCGCTGCGCGTGATCATCGAGAACTACCCCGAGGGCCAGACCGAAACGCTGGACGCGATCAACCACCCGGACGACGCGGCCCAGGGCACCCGCCCCATCACCTTCAGCCGCGAGCTGTGGGTGGAGCGCGAGGATTTCATGGAGGAGCCGCCGAAGAAGTTCTTCCGCCTCTCCCCGGGCCGCGAGGTGCGGCTGCGCTACGGCTACTTCATCACCTGCCGCGAAGTGGTGAAGGACGATGCGGGCGAGGTGATTGCCCTGCGCTGCACCTACGATCCCGCCACCAAGGGTGGCAACGCGCCCGATGGCCGCAAGGTGCAGGCCACGCTCCATTGGCTCAGCGCCGCCGACGCGGTGCCGGCCGAAGTGCGCGTCTACAACCCGCTCTTCACCCGCCCGGACCCCGGTGCGGATGGCGATGTTTTCGCCGACCTCAACCCGGAGTCGCTGGAGGTCCTGGCCGGCGCCATGGTGGAACCCGCCCTGGCCACGCTGGCGGAAGGCGAGGCGGTGCAGTTCGAGCGCCAGGGCTATTTCTGCCCGGACCCCGACAGCGCCTCCGGCGCCCTGGTGTTCAACCGCACCGTGGGCCTGCGCGACACCTGGGCGAAGGAAAGCGGGCGCAATGCACCGCCCGCCGTGGGCCGCGTGCGAGCCTGAGCCCTGCCGCGCGGCGGGGGTTGCATCGCTGCCGCGTTCCTAATTATAAGGCGTTTCTGATCCAAATCGTTTGATCTGAGTCCTTTTTTCCCCGCGCCGTGCGCGCGTCCTACGCCGAGGTTTACTGTGCCAACTCGTCTCTTGGCTGTCGCATTGGCTCTGACCCTGCTCGCCGCCCCCGCCCTGGCCGGGCCCTACACCATGGTCCTGATCGGCCCCACCACCGGGCTCAACACCTTCAGCAACGCCTTCGGCGTGAACAATGCTGGCCAGGTTGTCGGTACAGACAACAACCTCTCCG
>JAIXTK010000289.1 GCA_027483995.1 Acetobacteraceae bacterium | reverse complement strand
GGTAGCTGCCATCGGCGTTCAGGGTGAAGCCATCCACCTGCGCGGTGGTGGCGTAGGCGAGCCTGTCGCCGGTATCCACGTCGGTGGCGGAAAGCTGGCCCTTGAGGATCGCGCCGTCCTCGGTGGCGGCGGCGGTGGTGGCGGTGAGGACGGGCGCGTCATCGGTGCCGGTGAGCGTGAAGGTCAGGGTTTGGCTGGCGCTGAGGCCGTCGCTGTCAGTGACCGTGACGGGGATGGCGATGGTTTGCACCTGCCCGGCGGCGAGGTGCTGGTAGGCGGCGTGCGCGGGATCGAAGCGGTAGCTGCCATCGGCGTTCAGGGTGAAGCCATCCACCTTGGCGGTGGTGCTGAAGGCGAGCGTGTCGCCCGCATCGGCATCGGTGGCGGCGAGGTGGCCGGTGGTGGCCGTGCCATCCTCCGTTGCCGTGTCGGATTGCGCCGCGATCACCGGGGCGTGGTAGGGGCCGGTATGCGCGGCGCTGGCCTGGCCCGGCGGCACCGGCTGGGTGCGGTCCAGCACCACCGGCACGTCGGTGCGGGCGATCGCGACCTGGCCGTCCGGCCCGGTGGCGTGCACGGCGAGGTGGATGTTCAGGTTGGCGACGCTGCCACTGGGGAGCTGGGCCGTGAGGCCGGCGAGTTGCCAACCCTGGACATCGACGGCCTGGGATGGGCCTGTCACGGTGACCGAATGGCCGCCGCCGTCCGACAGCACCGTGCCGGCGGTGAAGCCGGAGAGGCGGGTGGCGGTGATGGGGTCGTCCGCATCGTCCGGCGCGCCCTGGGTGATGGCGAGCTTCAGCGTGGCGCCGGGGTTCGGCGTGGCGACTGCGGTATCGACATCCACCGTGTCGATCCGCAAATCGCCCTGGGTGCCGAAATGGTAGTGCCCGGTCGTGTCGACGACACCACCCCCCTGGGCCTGGAGCGCCACCAGCAGGTTCGCACTGCCATGCAGCACGGTGCGCAGCGGTGACTGGGCGAGGCGGGCCGGGTCGACCGCCTCGGCGGCGATCGCGGTATCGAACAGCTTGCCGCTATAGGCATCCTGCGGGGCGAAGCCGCCGCCGAAGCTGTCCTGGTCCTGCGCCAGCACGAACTTGCCGCCATCCTGGATCGTGGCGCCTTGGCCGATGCCGGTCAGGTGGGCCTGGGACTTGCCGTCCAGCAGCACGTCCAGCGTGCCGGCGGTGCCGTTCCAGATGAAGCTGTAGCGATGGTCGTGGCCGTCGCCCGCCAGCCGGATACCGGTTTGGTATTCCTGCCCGCCGACGCGAAAGGTCAGGTTGTCGGGGTTCCAGATGTAGACATGGTTCGGGTCGCTCGGGGTGCCGTAGCTGAACAGCGTGGCGCCATGCGCGCCCTGGGTGGCCACCTGCTGGCCGCCGAGGATGGTCATGTCCACCGTCAGCGCCGACAGCGCGTGGCCGACATGCAGTGTGTCGGTCTGCACCACCGCCCCGGTGCCGGACGGGCCCAGGGTCATCACCTGCTGCTGCGCCATCACGATCAGCCGGGGGGCGGGTGCATCGGTGACCGAGGCGATGTCCAGCGTCCCGTGCGCCTGGGTGGTGGCGTGGCCGTCGCTGATGGACAGCGTGAGCGGGATATCAGCGTGGTGGGCGTTGTGGGCCGGGGTGAATGTCCAGTCCCCGCCGGGCAGCTGGGTGAAGCTGCCGTAGCGGGCATCGACGGCGATGCCGGTGATGTGCAGCGTGTCGGCGCTGTCGGTATCCGCGGCGCCGACCAGGTGCAGCAGATCGGCCTGGGTGAAGGTGCGGCCGCCGCCATCCTCCGCCACGCTGCCGAGATCGGCGGTGAGGGTGGCGGTGGGGGCGTCGTTGCTGCCGGTGACGGTGATCGTGGGGGTCTGGGTGACGGTGGCGCCGGTGCTGTCTGCAACCGTGACGGGGATGGCGAGGGTTTGCACCTGCCCGGCGCCGAGATGCTGGTAGGCGGCGTGGGCGGGATCGAAGCTGTAGCTGCCATCGGCGTTCAGCGTGAAGCCGTCGACATGGGCCGTGGTGCTGAAGGCCTGGGTGTCGCCGGTATCGGCATCGGTGGCCACCATACGGCCGGTCAGCACCGCGCTGTCCTCGGTGGCCGCCGCGGTCTTTGCCGTGAGCACCGGCGCGTCGTTGGTGCCGGTGAGGGTGAGGGTGAGGGTTTGGGTGGCGGTGGCGCCGGCCTTGTCCGTGACGGTGACGGGGATGGTGATGGTTTGCACCTCCCCGGCCGTGAGGTGCTGGTAGGCGGCGTGGGCGGGATCCAGGCTGTAGCTGCCATCGGGGTTCAGCGTGAAGCCGGCCACATGGGCGGTGGTGCTGAAGGCCAGGGTGTCGCCGGTATCAATGTCGGTGGCCACCATGTGGCCGGTCAGCCTCGCACTGTCCTCGGTGGTGGACTGGGTTTGCGCGGTGAGGACGGGGGCGGCATCGGTGCCGAGCACGGTGACACTCAGGGTGCGGGCCACCTGCTCGCCGCTCTGGGTGGTGACCTGCACGGTGAAGGTCTCGGTGCGGGTTTCGCCGGCGGCCAGGGCGCGCACGGCGGGGTTGGTGTTGTCGACGGCGTAGGTCCAGTGACCCTGCGCATCGATGCTGAACTGGCCGTACTGGCCGGCGGTGCCCGCCTGCGCGGTGAAGGAAGGCGCATCGGTGGCGTCGACATCGGTGACCACCAGTTGGCCGGAAAGGCTGGCCGTGGCCGTGCCCTCGGCAACCCGGCCGACGCTGAGCGTGTCGGCCCGTTCCTCCACCAGTGTTCCGGCAACGTGGAACACCTGCGGCGGCGTGGCCTGGCCGGCGATCACGGCCGATACCGTGTGGTCGCCATCGGCCAAGGCGGGGATGCCCACCGCCCAGGCGCCCTGGGCATCGGCGGTGGTGGTGGCCACCACGGCGCCGTCGGCGTGCAACTCCACCGTGGCACCCGGGGCGGCCCTGCCGGCGACCTCCGTGCCGCCATGCGCCGCATTGAGGGCGACATATTTCGAGAAGTAGATGTAGTCCTTCTCGTTGCCGCTGCCGTCGCAGACCTTCTGGATCTGCGCCACGGTGCCGTCGGAGAACACGGCCAGGCCGCCATCCCAGTTGTTGCGCACGTTGGGTGGCTGCGGCGCGGTGTCGAGCCCGGCGGCGGTGCGGACATGGGCGCCGAACCAGCCATGCTGGTCGAAATACGAATAGCCCGAGACGCCGGCTGCGGTGTAGCCGTTGAACACGGTGGGGCGGTCGGCCTGCGGGATGGCGGCGAGGAGGTTCACGTCACTGCCGGGCGCGTAGAGGGCCATCAGCTGGGCCCCGACGGGAACGCCGATATGGCCGGTGGCGAAATCCGAGAGGTCGGTGGCGCCGGTGGGGGTGGCCACCTGCGTCACCGCCGTGATCGCCGGCGCGGCACCGCCCTGGACGGCGATCACCGGCAGATCGTGGCTGCCGCGGATGGTGACGGATAGTTCCTGCGTGGCGCCATCGGGCGCGGTGACGGTGACGCGGTCGGTGAGTGTCTCGCCGGCGGCCAGGGCCTGCACGGCGGGGGCCAAATTGTCGAGCGTGTAGAACCAGCGGCCGTCGTCGCGCAGGTCGACCTGGCCGTACTGGCCGGCCAGCATGTGGTCGCCGAGATGGTGGCTGGCCGGGTTGGGGCCGCCGGTCAGCTCGAGCTTGCCGGCGAAGGTGGGGTCGCTGTCTTCCGTGACCGCTCCGGCCACGACGCCGCTGATGCGGACCTTGTCGTCCAGCCCCTGCAGGGTGATGGCGATCTGGTGCGCGGTGCCGTCGGCGCTGTGCACCTCGAAGCGGTCGATGCGGTGCTCGCCGGTGTTGAGATCCTGGATCGCCTGCTGGCTGTTGTCGGCTGAATAGGTCCAGTGGCCGGTCGCGTCGATGGACAGCGTGCCGTAGGTGCCCGCCACCGCGCCCTGCGCCACGAAACGGGATTCGCCGGTATCGGCATCGGCGGCGGCGAGTTGGCCGGAGGCCTCGATGCGGCCGGCGGCGGAGACGGCGCTGTCTTCCTGCACCGTGCCGGTGGCGGTGCCGGTGATCACGGCGGCGTCGTTGGTGCCGGTGATGGTGAGGGTCAGCGTCTGCGTGGCGGTGGCGCCGGTGCTGTCGGTGACCGTGACCGGGATGGCAATCGATTGGGTCTGGCCGGCGGCGAGGTGCTGGTAGGCGGTGTCGGCGGGATCGAAGCTGTAGCTGCCATCGGGGTTCAGCGTGAAGCCGGGCACCTGGGCGCCGGTGCTGAAGGCCTGGGTGTCGCCGCTATCCACGTCACTGGCGACCATCTGGCCGGTGAGGCGGGTGCCGTCCTCGGTGGCGGACTGGCTTTGCCCGGCGAGCACCGGGGCGTCGTTGGTGCCGTTCACCGTGACGGTGATGCGGTGGGTGGTGCCGTCGGCGCTGGAAACCGTGAAGGTCTCGGCGATGGCCTGCCCGGCGGGAAGACCCTGCACCGCCGCGGCGGCGTTGCCGATGCCGTAGTGCCAGTGGCCGTCGGCATCGATCTGCAGCGTGCCGCCATAGAGACCGTGCAGCAGGCCGGGCTGGAAGACGGCCTGCCCGGCATCGGGGTCCGCCACCTGCAACTGGCCCTGCGTGCCCAGATGGCCGCCCGTGCCCACCGCCGCGTCCTCCTGCACCGCGCCGGCGGCGATGCCGGTGATCACCGCGCGGTCGTCCTGCCCGATGATCGTCACCTGGATCGCGTGCGGCGTGCCGTCGGCACTGTGGACCGTGAAGCGGTCGAGCAAGGGGTGACCGGCGGAGGTGAGGGCCTGCACATCGGCGGCGTTGTTGTCGAGCTGGTATTTCCAGTGGCCATCCGAGGTGAGGGCGAGGTGGCCGTAATGCCCGGCCTGGTCGCCGGGGATGAAATGCGCCTCGCCGGGATCGGGGTCGGTCACGTGCAGCTTGCCGCTGGCGGAGAGCAGCAGGTCCTCGCGCACCGCACCATGATCGGTGCCGTCGATCCTGGCCGTGTCGGCCACCGGGGTAATCCGGAATCCCAGCGAGGCCACGGCCTGCTGGCCATCCGGCTGGCGGGCGGTGATCTGCAGCGCGCCGGTGCCGAACCAGTTGGCACCGGGGCGCAGGCCGAGCCCGATCACCGCGTTGCCCGGCACCTCCCAGGCGCCATCCGGCCCCATATGCCCGGCGGTGAGGCTGGCGCCCGGCGGCAGGCCGCGGATCTCCAGCACCACGCCATCGGCATGGCCGGACCGGTCGCTGGGGGCGATGCGCAGCGCGATCACCGTATCCTCCTGGCCGGTGGCGCCCAGCGTGGCGACGGAGGGGCCGTTGGGCATGGCGGTGCCGGAGACGACCGTGGCCGCGCCGCCATCCCGCGCGATGCTGGCGCTGACGGTGCCGCCGCCGGATGCCGCATGCAGCAGCACCGCCGGCATGGCGGCGCCGGCAGCCGGGTGGGCGAGCCATGGGGTGCCCGCCGGTGGGACGACCCCGGCATGGGCGGGGGCGGGCGATGAAGCGGCAGAGGCGATGATTTCCGCGCGGCTGGCCACCATGCCGCCGCCGGGCGTGAGATGTGGCAGCGACTGTGGGGTGGCGGCCATGCCTGCCGGCGCGAGCTGTACGCCAGCCACCATCAGCGCATGGGGTTCCGCCGCCCCGCGCGCGCCGGCTTCGGCCACGGGCACCAGGCTGCCGGCCAGCGGCACGACCCAGCCGAACAGCTCCTCCTGCGTGCGGAGCGGACGAACCCTGTGTCTGGTCAGTGCCACGGCCTTGTCTCCGTCAACCCTTGCCGCCACGCATGTCGCTGGCCGCACTGTACTTTTACAGCATCGATTGAAACTGTATGTAGTGCGGAATGCATACAGCGACAGGTTCACTTCCGGGCCATGGCCCCACGCAGGCCGGGTCGCCCGGCCGGGCGACGCTGTTGGGCGTCTCCCTCGGGACCAATATCGCCGGCCTCGCCCTGCCGTTGGCGCTGGTGCATGTCTATGACCGGATCATCCCGAACGCGGCGGGCGGCACGGCGCTGGTGCTGTTTTCCGCCGTGGCCGTGGCGCTGCTGGCCGAGGCGTTCCTGCGCTATGTGCGCGGCGTGGCCCTGGCGCAGGCCGGCAGCGCGGCCGAGGCGCGGATGGCAGGGGCTGCGGCACAGGCGGCCCTGTCCGGGCGGCTGGACCCGCGCCGGGCCGGGCTGGTGTTCGCGCTGATCGCGCGGGCGCGGGACCCGCTGGGCGGCGGGCTGGCGGCGGCGCTGTACGATGCCCCCTTCGCCCTGCTGTTCCTGCTGCTGGTCTGGCTGATCGCCGGCCCGGTGGTGCTGGTGCCGCTGGCGGTGGCCGCCGGCATCGCCGCCATCGCGGCCTGGGTCGCGCACGGCTATGCCGCGACGGGGATCGAGGCGATCGGCGCGGCGGAGACGCATCAGCAGCGCTGGCGCGCGCTGGTGGGCGCGCCGGATGCGATGCGCGCCCAGGGCATCGCGCCCACGGGGATGGCCGGCCTCGCCGAGGCGCGGCAGGCGGCGGCGCTGGCCACGCAGCGGCACGAAGCCGCCAGTGCCGCGCTGCTGGAACTCGGGCAGGTCGGCGGGCTGGCGATCACCATCGGGGTGCTGGCGGTCGGTGCGCCCATCGCGCTGGGCGGCGGCTTGTCCACCGGCGGGCTCGGCGCGGTGACGATGCTGGCCTCGCGCGGCGGCGGCATGCTGATCGCGCTGGCCAATGCCATCGTGCGCCATGCCCTGGTGCGGCGCGCGCAGGCGGCGCTGGCGGCGGCGGCAATGCCCGCTTCCGGGGCGGCGGAGGCGATGGCACCCGGACGCATCCGGCTGTTCGACGAGGCGGATGAGGCGCAGGCCGATGCCGCGCTGCGCGATGCCGCCGGGCCCGATGCGGTGCTGGTGCGGGCCACGCCGGCACTGCTGCGCGGCACGATCCTCGACAACCTCACCCTGTTCGACCCTGTCCGCACCGACGCGGCCCTGACGCTGGCCGGCCGGATCGGGCTGGACCGGATGGTGGGACGGCTGGCCCGTGGCTTTCACACGCCGGTCGGCGAGACCGGGCGCGGCCCGCTGCCGCCGGGCGGGGTGAAGCGCGTGGCCCTGGTGGCCGCGTGCCTGCAGCAACCGCACGTGCTGCTGCTGGAGCGGGCGTGGAGGCGCTGGCCGCGATCCTGCGCGACCTCGCAGCAGAGGGCAGCGCGATCGGCCTCTCCACCCACGCCCCCGCCTTGCGCGCGCTGGCTGAAGGGCCTGCGACATGAGCACCGGGCACGCCACCCTGGCCGATGCGCTGGAGGCGCTGGGCTGGAAGCGCGGGCAGGCGCTGCTGGATGACGTGATGCCGCCCGATGCCCCCCTGCCCGGCCCGCACACGCTGGCGGAGCGCCTGGGCTGGCTCGGCATCTCCGCCAGCGTGTCTCGCACCGTGCCGCGCGCCTGGCGCGAGGGGGCCGATGGCGCGCTGCTGCGGCTGGAGGGCGGGCGGCTGCATGGCGAGGTGCGCTGCCTCGGCCGTTATCATCGGATCGGCGACGCGAAGGCGGGCGGCGGGGCCTGGATGCTGCTGCGGCTGCTGCCCGATGCGCTGGCCGGGCGCGTGGCGGTGGACGAAAGCCGGCGCCGGGCGCGCGGCATGGTGGCGCGGGTGGCGCTGCTGTCGCTGGCGATCAACCTGCTGGGCCTGGCGATCCCGTTCGCCACCATGGCGGTGTACGACCGCGTGATCGGGGCCCGCGGTGCGGAGTCACTTTGGCCACTGCTCAGCGGCGCCGTGCTGGCGCTGGTGCTGATGGCCGTGCTGCGGCAGGCGCGCGGGCGGGCGCTGGCGGCGGAGTATGCCCGGCTGTCCGCCAGCATCGCCGCCGTGGCCGAGGGCCGGATGGTGCGGCTGCCTTTGCTGCAGCTGGACCGCGCCTCGGCAGCCGGTGCGGCGGGGCGGGTGCGCGCGGCGCGGGCGGCGGCGGAGCTGTTCAACCCGGCCAATGCCCCTGCCATCTTCGACGCGCCGTTCCTGGTGCTGACTCTTCTGGCCATCGCCTTCGTGGCCGGCTGGCTCGTGGCGATCCCGGTGCTGAGCCTGTTGCTGCTGCTGCTCGCCGCCTGGTGGTTCGCCGCCCTGCCGCCGGAGACCGATGCGGCGCTGGCGCAGGCGGCGCGGGAGCGCGAGGCGATGCGCACGGAGCTGGCGCTGCTCGGTGCGCAGATCGGCCAGATGGGCGCCGCCGCGGCGTGGCTGGCGCGTTTCGCGCGGGTGGCGCGGCAGGCCGGCGTGCTCGCCTTCCGCCAGCAGCAACGGGCGAGCGCCCTGCAATCGCTGGGGCTGGCGCTGGGCACGGGCGCGGCACTCGCCACGCTGGTGGTGGGGATCGATCTGGTGCTGGCGGGGCTGGTGTCCGCGGGCACGCTGATCGGGCTGATGATGCTGGTGTGGCGGATCACCGGGCCGGCCCAGGCGCTGTTCCTGGCCTGGCCGCGGCTGCGGCAGATCCCGGCCGCCTGGGCGCGCTGGCAGGAGGTGGCGACGCTGCCGGGCATCGTGGCCGATGCCGGGGCGATGGCGCCGCCGCCCGCCGCCCCGCCCATGATCGCGTTGGCCGGCGCCTATCTGCGCCACGATGCGGACGCCCAGCCGGCGCTGGCGGGCGTGGGCTGCACCATCGCGGCCGGCAAGGTGACCCTGGTGCTGGGGCCGAACGGCGCCGGCAAGAGCACGCTGCTGCGCCTCGCCGCCGGGCTGGTGCCGCCACAATCCGGCAGCGTGAGCCTGGATGGGCGCGACCTGCGCCAGTTCGATCCCGATGCCCTCATGGCCGCCTGCGTGTTCCTGCCGTCGGCAAGCGACCTTGCCGATGCCGAGGCAGGGGGCGGCGTGACGGCGGCGCTGCGCGCCTGGGAGGATGCGGCGCGGCGCGATGCCGTGCTGTACGTGCTCGACGATCCCCTGCCCCATGGCGGCCCGGATGCCGCGGCCCGGCTGCGCGCCTTCCTCGCCGCGCGGCGCGGCGGCGCGACCATCGTGATCGCCACCCACGACACCACGCTGGCCGAGGTGGCGGACGAGGCGATCGTGCTCGATCGCGGCGCCCTCGCCTATGCCGGCCCCATCAAGCGCCCGCAGGCCACCCCGGAAGGACCCAAGCCATGAGCGACCGCACGGATGGTGCCGGCTTCGACCCGGGCCCGGAGCCCGCGCTGCGCGTGCTCGGCCTCGCCGCCTGGGCGGTGGTGCTGGGGCTGGTGGCCGCGGTGGCATGGAGCCTGATCGCCTCCGTGCACCAGGTGGCGCGGGCGCGCGGCGCGGTGGAGCCGATCGAGCAGGTGCAGCGCGTGGAAAGCGTGCATGGCGGCGTGCTGGCGCAGCTTCTGGTGCGCCGGGGCGACCCGGTGCGGGCGGGGCAGGTGATCGCGCGCTTCGACGGCACGGAGGCGCGCGCGGCGCTGAACGAGAGCGACCGGCGCCTGGGCGCGCTGTCGATCGAGATCGAGCGGCTGAGCGCGCTGGTGGAAGGGCGCCGGCCGGATTTCGCCCGCTTCGCCGAAGCGTTCCCGCGCCTGATCCCGGAATCCGAAAGTGCCTTCCAGGCCCGGCTGGCGCTGATCGAGACGCAGGAGACGGAGGCGCGCCAGCGCATCGCCGGCAAGCTGGCCGAGATCGCGGCGCTGGAGGAGCAGCTGCCGGCGGTGCAGCGCCAGCTGGCGGTGGCGCGCGAGGCCGGGCACACCATCGCGGCCCTGGTGAACCAGGGGCTGGCGCCGCGGCCACGGCTGGTGGAGCTGATCGAGCAGGAGGCGCGCTTCGCTGTCGATCTCGCCCAGCTCAGCGGACGGCGCACCCTGGCCGATGCCGACCTCGCCGGGCTGCAGCAGGCGCTGGCGCGGGTGCGGCAGGAGGAGGCCACGCGCGCCCGCGAACGCATCGCCGAGGCGCGCGGCCAATTGCGCGTGGTGGAGGCGCAGCGCGAGACGCTGCAGCAGCGCGCGAACGAGCTGGAAATCCGCACCCCGGTGGCAGGCCTGGTGCAAAGCGTGCCGGAGACGCGCAGCGGCGATGTGATCGAGCCCGGCGGCCTGATCGCGCGCATCGTGCCCGAGGGCGGCGTGCGCTTCACCGCGCGGCTGGCCCCGCGCGACGTGGGGTTCGTGACGGTGGGCCAGCGCGTGCGGGTGAAGGCGGACAGCTTCGATTTCGCGCGCTACGGCACCACCGACGGGATCGTGGAGCGGGTTTCCCCCACCACGATCGTGGATGAGCACGGGGTGGCATTCTACGAGGTGCTGATCAACCTGCCGAAGCCGTTCTTCCGCGCCGCGGCGGACGGCTATCGCCTGCTGCCGGGCATGACCGGGGAGGCGGACATCATCACCGGGCGCCACACGGTGTTCGAGTATCTGTGGCAACCCGTCTTCACCCAGCTCGACCTGGTCTTCGCCGAGCGCTGAGCGGAACGGCCAAGGCGGCAGGGGGCCTGGGCCCCCTGCCCTGTTGGCCTAGTTCAGCAGGCCGGCATTGGTCATCGCGTCGCGCACGCGTGCCCGTGTGGCCTCGCCCGGAGGGGCGAGCGGCAGGCGCACCGTCTCGGCGGTGAGGCCGAGCAGCGAGGCGGCGAACTTGATCGGGCCCGGCGAGGTTTCGCTGAACAGCGCGTCGTGCAGCGGCATCAGCCGGTCCTGGATGGCGAGCGCATCCTTGATCCGGCCTTCCTGCCACGCCGCGTGCATGGTGCTGCACAGGCGGGGCGCGATGTTGCCGGTGACCGAGATGCAGCCATGGCCGCCACCGGCGAGGAAGGCGAGGATGGTGGCATCCTCCCCGGACATCTGGGCGAAATCCTCGCCGCAGGTGGCGCGGGTGTGGATCGGCCGGGCGAGGTCGTTGGTGGCATCCTTCACGCCGACGATGTTCCGGATCTTGGCGATGCGGGCCATCGTCTCGACGGAGATGTTCACCACCGAACGGCCGGGGATGTTGTAGACCACGATGGGAATATCCACCGCATCGGCCACCGCCTTGAAGTGCAAATAGAGGCCCTCCTGGGTGGGCTTGTTGTAGTACGGCGTCACCAGCATCGCGGCATCCGCACCCGCCTTCTTGGCGTGCTGGGTGAGGTCGATGGCCTCGGCGGTGCTGTTGGAGCCGGTGCCGGCGATCACGGGAACGCGGCCCTTGGCGACCGCGAGCACGACTTCGACCACGCGCTTGTGCTCATCATGCGTCAGCGTGGGCGATTCGCCGGTGGTGCCGGTTGGGACCAGGCCGTTGGTGCCCTCCTGGATCTGCCATTCCACCAGGGCCTCAAGCTTT
>JAIXTK010000249.1 GCA_027483995.1 Acetobacteraceae bacterium | reverse complement strand
GTCCGCTCCCCCAGCATCGGCCAGGCCAGCAGCGCCACCACCAGCGGTGCCGTCATGCTGATCGCCGCGGCATCGGCGATCGGGATGAACACGATGGCGAAGAAGAAGCAGATGTTGGAGATGTAGAGCATCAACGCCCGGCCGAACTGGATCATCGGCCGCTTGGTCTTCAGCACCGCCAGCCCCTGGCGCGGCAGGAAGGCAGCCAGGATGAACACGAAATGGCCGAAGGCGCGGGCCCAGCTCACCTGCAGGGTGGAGTATTCGGCGCCCAGCATCTTGGCGAAGCCGTTCATCACCGGGAACACGATGCCGGAGAGGCAGATGAACAGGATGCCCAGCAGCAACCCGCGGTCGAAAAGTCCCAGCGCCCCCTTGGGGGCTGCCTTCGCCGTCACGCCGTCCGATGCCACGCCTTCAAGTCCTGTTGCCGCCGGTGTGTCTAGCATGCCTGATATTGTGCAGGTGCGAACCCCCTTGTGCCGGAGGGCGCGCGTGCCCGCGCATTTCTGCATGGAAGGCAGGCACCCCGGCTGCGTTGTTTCACTTGCCTTCGCCGCCCCGTGCGGCAATGCATGAAGCAGGAAGGAGAATTTCGCATGGCACAGACGGCCACGGTCTTCATCGACGGCGAGGCAGGAACCACGGGGCTGGGCATTCGCCAGCGCCTGGAGGCGTTCCCTGCCGTGCAGCTGAAGAGCCTGACCGGCGACCGACGAAAGGATCCCGCCGCGCGCCAGGAGATGATGCGCGACGTGGACCTGGTGGTGCTGTGCCTGCCGGACGACGCGGCGAAGGAAAGCACGGCGCTGGCCGATGCGCTGGGCGACCGCGCGCCGAAGCTGCTGGATGCCTCCACCGCGCACCGGGTGAACCCGGATTGGGCCTATGGCTTCCCGGAGATGGAAGCCGAGCAGGCGGCCAAGGTCGCGGCCGCGCGCAAGGTGGCCAACCCCGGTTGCTACCCCACCGGCGCTATCGCGCTGATCCGTCCTCTTGTCGACGCGGGCGTCATGCCCGCTGATTACCCGGTGTCGATCAACGCCGTCAGCGGCTATTCCGGCGGCGGCAAGTCGATGATCGAGGCGCATGAGACCTCGGGCGGGCCGAGCTTCGAGCTGTATGGCATGGGCTTCGAGCACAAGCATGTGCCGGAGACGCAGCTCTATTCCGGGCTGACGCGCCGGCCGATCTTCATTCCCTCGGTGGGGCATTTCCGCCAGGGCATGCTGGTGAGCGTGCCGCTGCACCTGGATGCGCTGGACGGCAAGCCGCGGGGTGCGGATCTGCAGGCGATCCTGGAGGCGCATTTCCGTGGCAGCGGATTGGTGAAGGTGATGCCGACGCAGCCGGGCGACCGGTTGACGGCGGAGGATCTGAACGACACCGACATGCTGGAGCTGCGTGTCTATGCCAACGACAAGCACGGCCAGGCGTTGCTGGTGGCGCGGCTCGACAATCTCGGCAAGGGTGCCTCCGGCGCTGCGGTGCAGAACATCGCGCTGATGCTCGGCCTGCCGCACCCCGGCAACGCGCTGCGCGAGATGGCTGCGGCCTGATGGCACCGGCAAGGTGCCATCGCACGCCGGGCTGGCCGGTGGCGGCGCGCAAGACATGAGTCTTCCTGGGCCGTTGTTTCCGTTCGAGGGCGCCACCCCACAGGTGGCGCCCGACGCGTTCATTGCCCCCACCGCGGCCCTGATCGGGCAGGTGACGATCGGGCCCAAGGCGGGCATCTGGTTCCACTGCGTGCTGCGCGGCGACACCAACTTCATCCGTGTTGGCGCCCGCAGCAACATCCAGGACGGCACGATTGTTCACGTGAACGCCGGCACGCTGCCGACGATCATCGGCGAGGACGTGACCGTCGGCCATGCCTGCATCATTCATGCCTGTACCCTGAAGGATCGCGCCTTCGTGGGCATGGGGGCCACCGTGCTGGATGGCGCGGTGATCGAGGAAGGCGGCATGCTGGCGGCCGGCGGGTTGCTGACGCCGGGCAAGCGGATCGGGGCCGGCGAGATCTGGTCCGGCTCACCGGCGAAGCTGTGGCGGGTGCTGTCGCCGGAGGATCAGGCGAAGTTCGGCCGCACCGCCAGCCACTATGTGGAGCTGGCCGAGCGGTATCTGAAGGACGCGCCCTGAGCCGCACGCGGCCCGGATTCACGTGCCGTTGTATTCCCGCGGAACTTGCACAACCGGCAGCATAGTCCCAGCACGGATGATCGTGCCGCGATGCCGGCATGCGTCCAGCGACGCCTCGGCGCCAGGGGCTGAGGCAAAATACGATATCAATTCGAAAGTAAAGTATCGTATGGTAACGTAACCGTTGCCGCCACGGAGTTCCTGCCGTGCATGTTCGACGCCTGATCCCCGCACCGCTCCGTACCCTGCTGCGCCCGCTGCGCCGCGCCCTCCAACCTGACCGTCCGATCGGCTACCTGCGCAGCCGTGGACCGGATGGGATCAGCGGCTGGATTCACGCCCCCCGCGCGCCCGCCCGTCGCGTCGCGTTCCAGGCAATCATCCGCCGCGGCGGCAGATGGCATGTGTTGGCCGAGGGCGTGGCCGACCGCTATGACGCCGAGCTTGCGGCGGTCGGTGTCGGCGATGCGCGCTACGCCTTCCATGTATCGCTGCCCGCGGATGTTCCGCCTGGCGAGGTCGAGATCCGGCCCAAGGGCCACCGGCATATGCTGCAGCCCGGGCCCGCCACACCGATCGGCTACCTGCGCCAGCGCACCGCCGGCGTCGTCGCCGGCTGGGCCTATGACCGCGGCAGCCCGGGGGAGGCGCTGGCGGTGGAAGCCGGGGTCGAGCGCGATGGCGCCTGGCAGGTTCTCGCCACCGGCCGCGCCGACCAGCCGGAGCCGGTGCTGGAGGGGCGCGCCCACGGATTCCGACTGGACCTGCCGCCCGGTCTCGCGGCCACGGAGCTTGTCCGGGTGGAGGTCCGCCTCGCCGGCAGCGGCCAGGCACTTCCCTACATGCCCGCCATCACCGGCTTCGTGCGCGCCCGCAGCACCACGCATGTCTCCGGCTGGGCCCGCCAGCCGGGCGTGTCCGGGACAGACCTGGAACTGGCCATCGAGTGCACCCTGCCGGGGGCGGCGCGTGTGCTGGGCCACGTGCGGGCCGACAAGATCGACCCCGTGATGTCCGCAGCCCGGCAGGCCGATCCGAATTGCGGGTTCCACTTCACCTTCGATCCGCCGCTGACCCAAGCTGAGCGTGACAGCCTGCGCGTCGTCGCCGTCGGCACCGAGATCACGCTGGCGTTCGCGCCGCAGGCGGCCCCCGGATTTGTCCGCGAGCTCACCGCGCGGCGCGTCGCCGGCTGGATGCGCGACCCGCAGCATCCGGCGGAGCGGCTGGGCTATGAGGTGGTGTGCCAGGGCGCCCGGGGCACGCGGATCCTGGCGTCCGGCATTGCCGACGGGATCGACGAGCGGCTCGCGGCCGCCGGGGCGAAGGATGCCGCCTGCGGCTTCGACATCGCCTTCGACCCGCCGCTGACCAAGGCCGAGTGCGACACGATGGAGGTCCGCTGGACTGCAACCGGCGGCACCCTGCCGCGCGCGGAAAGCGCGCTGCTCGGCTATATACGGACCTGCAAGACCACCCATGTCGAGGGCTGGGTGCGACGTGCCCATGATCCCGCCCACCGCATGGCCATCACCGTGCGCTGCACGGTGCCGGGCGCCGAGCGGGTGCTGGCGCAGGGCGTGGCCGACCGGCACGACATGCCCCTGGCCGCCACCGGCATGGCCGACCCGGGCTGCGGCTTCCGGCTGGCGTTCTCGCCGCCGCTGACGCCCCTGGAGCGCGACCACGTCGTGGTGACCTGCACCGAAACCGGCGCGGTTGTGCCACGGGTTGAGGGGGCGGCGGGCGTGGTGCTCGGCTATGTCCGCGAATGTAGCCTGCGCCATGTCGCCGGGTGGATGCGGCGCGAAGGCAACCCAGGCGAGCGGCTGGCCTACGAGGTGCGCTGCACCCTGCCGGGCGCCGAGCGGGTGGTCGCGCGCGGGATCGCCAACCTGGACGACGAGGCGCTCGCTGCTGCCGGGTTCGATGAACCGGATTGCGGCTTCCGCGTGGCGTTCGAGGCACCGCTGAGCGAGTCCGAGCGCGACCATGTCGAGGTCTGGGCGCAGGGGGCCCAGGCCGCGCTGCCGCGTGCCGGTTCCGGGATCGTCGGCTATGTGCGCGAGCGCAGCACCCGCCATGTCGCGGGCTTCATTCAGAGTGCGGCCAACCCTGCCGAGCGCATTGCCTACGACGTGGTGGTTGCCGATCCCGCCGGCGAGCGGGTGATCGCGTCGGGGAGTGCGGAGCAGTTCGACCGGGTGCTGTTCGCGCTTGGGGTCGAGGATCCCGTGCACGGGTTCCGGCTGCTGTACGAGGCGCCGATCAGCGAGGCTGAGGCGGCGATGGTGGAGGTGCGGCCGTGCGCGACCGGAAAGGCGCTGCCGCCGGCGCCGGACATGGTCACGTCGTGGAAGCCGATCCGCTACATCGCCATGGACATCGTGGACAACTGCAACCTGCGCTGCCCGTTCTGCCTGTTCGACCATGCGCCGGTGCACAAGACCACGGTGATGGAGGACGACACCTTCGCCCGTGCGCTGCGGTTCCTGCCCTTTGTGGGGCCGGAGGGGTTGTGGATGTCGTGCCTGCACGAGCCCACGATGCACCCGAAGCTGCCGGAGATGATCGAGCGCATACCGCGCGAACACCGGCACCGGATGCACTACACCACCAACCTCACCCGCCGCATGCCGGACCGCTACTGGGAGGTGCTGGCGAATAGCGGGCTGGCGAACCTCAACGTGTCGATCGAATCGCGCGACCCGGCGATCTACGAGCGCATGCGCAAGGGCGCCCGGCACAAGATCTTCCTGGAGAACTGGGAGAAGCTGCTGGACGCCTTCGCGAAAGGCAGCGCGCCGCCGCCGCTGCGCTACATCTCCATGGCCTACAAGTCCAACTACCGCGAGCTGCCGGAGCTGATTGCCTGGCTGCGGGCGGAGAAGCGGGCCTGGAAGGTGGAGATCCGCGATACCTATGTGGCGCCCTGGATTCCGCAGGCGTTCCGCGACGCGGAGTTCCTGGAGCGGCACGAATGGGAGTGGCTGCGCGACCAGCTGGCGCAGTACGATCCGACCGAGGTGACGCTGTGCCTGCCGCCGGAATTCGACAGCCAGGCGCGCCCGGAGCCGGTGGCGGTGAGTGCGACCGACGCGGCGCTGGAGGCGCCGACGGCCGAGTTGCCGGTGGCGACCATCGAGCTGCCGGAGATCCCCGTTGAGCTGCCGGTGCCCGTGGTGACGGCTGCGATCGAGAAGAAGAAGGCGAGGGTGCCGGGGCTGCTGGAAGGCCGCATCCTGCATGACGGGACGATGATCGTGATCGACTCGCTGGCCGGGAACTACCCGTACCACGGGGCCGAAGTGGCGCGGGTGAACATCCGCGACATCGACGACCCCGAGGCGTTCATCATGGGGCTGATGGACGCCGCGGACTGACTGCTATTTCTTCGTGCCCAGGCCGCGCATGAAGCGGTCGCGGATCTGGGCGGGGTCGCGTTCGGTCTGGCCGGCGGGTTTGGCTGATGTCAGGCGGGCGGCGATCAGGTGGGGGCCGGGGGTGGCCAGGGCTTCGTCGATCAGGGTTTCGAAATGGGCTTCATCGGCGGCCCAGTTCGCATTGGCGATGCCGGTGGCGCGGGCGATGGCGGCGAAGTCGGTGCCCTGAGACGACGCGGTGGCCTGGCCGCCGGTGATCTCGTAGGTGCCGTTGTCCATGATCACCATGATCAGGTTGTTCGGCTGGCGGGCGCCGACGGTGGCGAGGCAGCCGAGCATCATGAGCAGGGAGCCGTCGCCTTCGAGGGCGATGACTTTGCGTTGCGGCTGGGCGATGGCGACGCCCAAGGCAATCGGGATGGCGAGGCCCATGCTGCCGAGCATGTAGAAATTCTGCGGGCGGCGGCCGGCGGCCCAGAGGTCGAAATTGGTGTGGCCGATGCCGCCGATGACGGCTTCCTCGTTGTGCAGCTTCGCCACGAGGCGCTGGGTGATGTCGAAGCGGGCGACCGCTTTGGCGGTATCGCGGGTGGCGGGTTGATTGTTCACTTGAACACCTTTCCGCCGGTGAGCAGCGGGGAGAGGATCAGGCAGGCGGGCTGCTGGGTGGCAACGGCCTGACGGATCGAGCGATCGACGATGAATTCCACCTCGTCCAGCCTGGAGAGCGTGTGGTGCTCCATGGCGATGCTGTCGAGCACCGGGCGCATGGTGCGGGCGACCATGGCCTGGCCGATGTTGAATTCGCCCAGCGTGCCGCGTTCGCTGACGATCATCAGGACGGGGATCTGGAACGGCACGGGCAGCGAGGCGAGCACGTTGGGCAGGGTGGCGAAGCCGCTGGTTTGCATCAGCACCACGCCGCGCATGCCGCCCATCCAGGCGCCGGAGACGATGCCGACGGCTTCCTCCTCCCGCGTGCAGGTGAAGGCGGTGAAGAAATCATCGGCGTGGATGCGCTCGATCAGCGGGCGCAGGACGTTGTCTGGCACGTATGTGACGAGCTTGACGTCGTGCGCCTTCAGCGTGGCGTGGATGATGCCGTGCCAGGTTGCTTCGCTCATCCCACGATATCCTTGAGCTCCGGGATGACCCAGAACGGGGACTGGCCGCGGGCGACGCGTTGGACGTTGTCGAAGGCGTTGCGGAAGCGCTTGGCGCGGTTTTCGTAGGTGGGGCCGGCGAGGTGGGGGGTGAGCACCACGTTGTCCAGCTTGAAGAGCGGGTTGTCGGCCGGGGGTGGCTCCTGGTCGAAGACATCGAGGCCGGCGCCGGCGATGGTGTTGTTGGCGAGCGCGGTGGTGAGGGCGGCTTCGTCCACCACGGGGCCGCGGCAGGTGTTGATGAGGTAGGCGGTGGGCTTCATCAGGCCCAGCTCGCGTTCGCCGATCATGTGGCGGGTGGTGGCGAGCAGCGGGACGTGGAGGCTGACGAAATCACTGGTTTTCAGGATCTCGTCGAACAGGCGGAAGCGGACGCCGAGGCTGTCTTCCTGGTCTTCGGTGAGGCGGGCGATGTCGTAGTATTGCACCGGCATGCCGAAGGCCTTGGCGATGCGGGTGACCTTCTTGCCGATGGTGCCGAGGCCGACGATGCCCAGGGTTTTCTCCGACAGCTCGAAGACGTGGTGGTTCTGCCAATCGTTGCCGCGCCAGATGCCGGAGGCCACCGAGGTGTGCTGCCACACGAGCGAGCGGGCGGTGGCGAGCATCAGCATGATGGCGTGCTCGGCCACCGCGACGGAGTTGGCGCCGCCGTTGTTGGCGATGGGGACGCGGGCCTTGTGGGCGGCCGGGACGTCGCAGCGGTCGTAGCCGGCGGAGAGGAGCTGGACGAGCTTGAGGTTCGGGGCGGAGGCGTAGAAGGCATCGTTCATGCGCGGGTCGCCGAGGCCGACGAGGTAGTGGCAGCCGGGCATGGCGGCGTTGAACTCGGGCGAGAAGGCGGCGGCTTCCACCAGTTCGAAGCCCGGGGGGGCCATGTCGGTGGCGATTTTTGTATCCACCTGGCCATTCGGCACGAAGACGATGCGTTGCATTCCGTTCCCTCCGGTTCGCGGGCGGAGTTTAGCGGCGTGGGCGGGGATGGCCAGGGGGGTCATATATTTTGATATCGTAACAAAATAGGCGCGGATGGGTGGAGCTAGTCGCGGCCGAATTTTTTGTGGAAGGCGCGGATGGCCGGGCGTTCCCAGGGGCGCCAGCGCAGGCCGGGGTCGTTGAGGCTGGGGCGGCGGGGTTTCGGCGGTTTGGCGGCGCGCGGCTTGCGGGGGCGGGGCGGGAGCGCGAGGTACTCGGGCGGCCGGACGCCGAGCGCGGTGCAAAGCGGGCGCAGCAGGCGGCCGGCTTGCGGGGCGGCCTGGAGGAACGGGCGCAGTTCGGCCGCGCGGTTGACGATGAGGTCTTCGAGATACCCGGCGGCGGGGGCGGCTTCGGGCAGGCGGTGGTTGGCCCAGCCGAAGGCGCGCGGGAGGCGCAGGGGCGTTGT
>JAIXTK010000456.1 GCA_027483995.1 Acetobacteraceae bacterium | reverse complement strand
GTTCTGGTCTTCGAAATAGCTCTCGGCCCAGGCGCTGTTGGCCAGCACGCAATCATGCGAGCCGAGGTCGAGGTGGAAGTAGTCGATGCTGTCGCCGTGGAAGGCGGGCTGGGTGATGGTGGTGCCGTTCACCAGGGCGCCGGCATGGGCGAGGACTTCGCCGACGAGCATGGCATGGCCGGGGGAGACGAAGAGCGCGGTGCTGGGGATGCCCTGGCCGAGGCTGCCGGGGGCGAAGCGGATGGGGGTGTTGGTTTTGCCGGCGAAGCGGGGGTGGAAGCGCTGTGTGCCGATCCAGCGGATGGGGCGCAGGCCGCCGAACTTCGTGGCAACAAGGTCTCCGGCGCGGAGTTGCTCCACCGGCACTTCGCCGCGCGCCGTGAGGATGAGGGTGCCGCGCAGGAAGCAGGTTGGCGTGATGTCCAGCCGGAAGGTCGGGGCGTTGGGCCAGACGGTCCAGGACGTGGCGCCGCTGGTGGAGCTGACCCCGGCCAGCGTGGTGTAGCCGTAGTACCCGGACGGCTTGTTGGTCGCGCCGGAGGCGGGATAGGCCCATTGCACCGCACCGCCGATCGCGGAGAGCACGAGCGCGTAGCGGGACGAGGACGCCAGGGTGTAGGTGCCCACGGCGCCCAGCGTGGCGGAATCGAGATACTGGTAGGCCGCCACGGTGCCCAGCGAGACGCTGATATTGGCCTGGGCCAGCGCGGTGCTCGCATTGCCGGTGGGCACATCGGAGTCGACGGCGTAGATCCGCGCGACCAGCATGTAGAAGCCGGCGGATGCCGCCTTCAGCGCGAGGCCGATGCCGGCGATCTCACCCTGGAAGAAGGTGGAGACGCTGTAGCCGGCATGGCTGGCGCCGCTGAGCGTGACGTAAAGGTCGGACCCCAGCCCCTGCGTGCCCGCATCGGTGTTGTCGAGCACGGTCCATGTCATGCCGGTATCGGTCCGCTGCTGGCCGGGGGAACCGGCAGCCTCGGCGATGGCAGTGAAGAAAGGGTGAAGCAGCGCGCGCGGGCGGCGGGGGAGGAGGGGCCTGACAGGCTTTGGGTATTGCCGGGCCGGAGCCGATCCGGGGTCCGATCCCGGTTGGCACGCGGCCAGGCGGGAGGGCGGGCCGGGGCCCGCCCTGCCTATCAGGCCGGCTGGCCGGTGCCGGCCGAGCGACGGCGCGCGGCGGCGAGGCCGAGCAGCCCGGTGGCGAGCAGCGCGAGCGCCGCGGGCTCCGGGGTATCGGTGGCGGCGAGGACCGGTGTGAGCAGGAAGGCGCGGTTGCCGCTATTGGCGATGATCTGTCCGGATTCGGTGATGCCGGTGGCCGAGGCGAGGGTGATCTGGCCGAAGAGCGGGTCCGACGTGGCGATGAGGGTGTTGAGGTCGAACATCGCGGTGCCGTCGTAGACGAAGGCACGGTCAGTGAAGGCCTGGTCCATGCTCTTGCCGACGACCCAGCCCTGGTCGTTGATCGCAATGCCACGGCTCGCGTAGCCGAAGGTGCCGAGGCTGACAATGGTGTTGCCGGTGGCGATGAAGGCGGTCTGGGTGTTGTTGCCATTCTGGGCCCAGCCGGTGATGGCGCCGTTGTTGTTGATGTCCAGCCCCTCGCTGTTGGTGCCGCCGAAGGTGCCGAGATTGGTCATGGTGCCGTTGGTGAAGCGGAAGGCGCGGTGGGCGCTGTTCCCCGCGAGGTAGGAATTGCCGGTGGCCTGGCCAGAGTCGTTGATGCCCCAGGCGTAGCCGTAGCTGCCGCCGAGTGAGCCGAGCGCGGTCATCGTGCCGCCGCTCCATGTCACCGGCACCGCGCCGCCGCCGGAGACGCCGGACCAGCCGGCGATGGTGCCGGAGGTGTTGATCGCGTTGCTCTCGCTGTAGGTGCCAGAGAACGAGCCGATGTTGGTCATCACGCCGGAGCTGTAGCTGAAGCCGCGCGAATACTGGAAATTGGGGGCAGAACCGCCAGCGACGGTGCCGGCGTTGTTGATTGCGTAGCCATAGCTGGAGGTGCCGCCCAGCGTGCCCAGGTCGGTCATGGAGACGCCGTTGAACAGGAAGGCGTGCGGCTGGTTGCCGGTGGTGTAGCTGACGCCGGTGATCCAGCCGGAGGCGTTGATGCCGTAGGCTTGGGTATAGCCCCCGCCGAGCTGGCCGATGTCGGTCAGGGTGTAGGTGGGCGGCGCGGCGGCGGCAACGGAGATGGAGGCCGCAAACATGGTGGCGGCGGCAACCAGGAGTTTAGCAAAGCGCATCGAGGCGACCTCAAAAATCAAGAATGGAGCGGGAAAGCGGTATGTTTACCGTTCTTTCACACATTCCTGGACCGCTCAACCGGATTTATGCGCGCTGCGAGAGACTCGGCACTCCTTCTGATCCAATACGTAACGGGTTGGTTCAGCCGAGATCCGGCATCGGGAAGGGCTGGGCCACCTCGATCGCCCGTGCCGCGCGCAGGACCATGTCGTCGCGATACAGGGCGCCGGCGAGCTGGATGGAGCGGGGCAGGCCGTTGGGGGAGAAACCCATCGGCACCGTGATGGCGGGCTGGCGGGTGAGGTTGGCGAACGCGGTCCAGGGCGCCCAGCTGGACCACAGGGCCTCCACCGGGTTGTGGGTGCCGGCCTCGGCCAGCGGGGGCGGGTTGGGAACGGTGGGGCTCAGGATCAGGTCGTAGCGCTGCATGAAGCGGGCCATGCGGTGGGCGGCCTGGATGCGGCTGGCCTCGAACTCCATGAAATCCTCGGCCGAGAGGCCCCGGTTGGCGGCGGCGACCTCCAGCAGGCCGGGGTCGAGCATGTGGCGGCGGGTTTCGGGGAAGGAGTGCACGAGGCGGGTGAGCGCGATGCCCCAGACGCGGCTGAAGATGGCGCGGGTATCGGGCAGGCCGGGATCGGCTTCCTCCACTTCGGCGCCGAGGTCCTGCAGCAACTGGGCGGCCTGCTCCACGGCGGCGATGCTCTCCCAATCCACCGGCGCATCGAAGCCGGGGCGGCGCATGACGGCGACCTTGAGGCCGGCGATGCCCTGCTCGATGCCGTCGCGCCAGTCGCGCCCCCCTGGAAACGCAGCATCGTCCGGCAGGGCGTAGGGGTCGCGCAGGTCGTGGCGGCCGATCACGTTCAGCATCAGGGCGCAGTCGCGCACCGTGCGGGTCATCGGGCCGGCGACGGCGACCGCGGCGAAGGCGCCGAGCGGCCATTGCGGCACGCGGCCGAAGGTCGGCTTCAGGCCGACCACGCCGCACCAGGCAGCCGGAAGGCGGATGGAGCCGCCGGCATCGGTGCCGAGATGCAGCGCGCCGAAGCCGGCCGCGGCGGCCGCCCCGGCGCCGGCGGAGCTGCCGCCCGGGGTGTGGTGGAAGTTCCACGGGTTGCGGGTGATGCCGTGCAGCGGGCAGTCGCCGGGGGTTTTCCAGCCGAACTCGGTGGTGGTGGTCTTGCCGACGATGACGGCGCCGGCGCTGCGCAGGGCCATGGCGATCGGCGCGTCCTCTGTCGCCGCGGCGGTGTCGCTGAGGCGGGAGCCGCGGCGGGTGGGCAGGCCGGCGACATCCACCAGGTCCTTGATGGTGACGGGCACGCCGTCCAGCGGGCCGATCGGCCGGCCGGCGCGCCAGCGGGCTGCACTCTCGCCGGCCTGGGCCAGGGAATGCGGGTTCATCACCGCGAAGGCGTTGATGCTGGGGTTGAGGCGGGCCACGCGCTCCGTGACGGCCTGCAGCACCTCCACCGGAGAGAGGGCGTTGCGCGCATAGGCGGCGAGCAGTTCCTCGGCCGTCATCTGGGTGGGGTCGGACATGGGGTCTCCTGCTGCTCGTGCGCCATCGCCGCGTGTTGCCCGAAACGCAGGCGGGCGGCAGCATAGGCATCACGCCGGCCAAGGAAACCCCGCCCGATGAACGAAGATCCGCATGACAACCCGCATGGCGAACCCTGGCAGTGGCCGGAGCAGGTGTGGCGCCCGATCGTGGACCGGGTGCGGGCCGGGCGCAGCCTGGCGCCAGCTTCGTGGCCGGGCGGGGCGCGCTGCGCGGTGGCGCTGAGCTTCGATGCCGACCACGAGACGATTCCGCTGCGCGATTCCGATGAGAGCCCGATGCGGATCAGCCAGGGCCAGTACGGCTCGCGGCGCGGCATTCCGCGCATCCGCGACCTGCTGCAGCGCGAGGCGATTCCGGCGACCTTCTTCTACCCCGCCGTCTCCGCCCTGCTGCACCCGGACGAGGTGCGCGGGATCGCGCGCGACGGGCACGAGATCGGCATCCATTCCTGGATCCACGAGCGCAACACCACCCTGCCGTTCGAGGCGGAACGCGACCTGTCGCTGCGCGCGGCGGAGGTGCTGGACACGCTGGCCGGGCGGCCCTGCGTGGGAATGCGCACGGCGAGCTGGGATTTCTCGCCGCACACGCTGGTGATCATCAAGGAGATGGGGCTGCTGTACGACAGCTCCCTGATGGCGGATGACGAGCCGTACGAATTGCTGAGCGACGGCGAGGCAAGCGGGGTGGTGGAGCTGCCGCCGGAGTGGATCCGCGACGACGCGGTGTATTTCAACATGCATCGCTTCAGCGCGCTGCGGCCCTATACGCCGCCGAGTTCGGTGGAGGAGATTTTCATCGCGGAGTTCGAGGGCGCCTGGGCGGAGGGTGGGCTGTTCCTGCTGACCATGCATCCCCATGTGATCGGGCATCGCAGCCGCATGCCGGTGCTGCAGCGGCTGGTGGCGCACATGAAGGCGCGCGGCGGCTGCTGGTTCGGCACGCATGAGCAGGTGGCGCGCTGGTGCCTGGAGCAGGCGCCGGCGGCGGCACTGGCATGACACGATGAAGGACAAGATCCGATGAAATCCTGGGCGCAACGAAACGCGTTCCTGGCGCGGGTGCTGCTGCGCTTCGTGCTGCGGCTGGGGGTGGCGCTGGCGATCGTGATCCCGGCGATGCCGCTGGCGGAGCGCTTTGGCGTGAGCCCCAACGTGGCCGCGATCACCGCGGTGGTGATCGGGCTGGTGGTGGGGGCGAAGCTGGCCGAGATGGTGGCGAAAGCCTGGGCGCTGCCGGAGGAGCTGCCGCGCGGCAAGCGCGAGTGAGGGCAAGCGAGTAAGGGAGAGGGCACGATGAGCGATGCGGAAGACCTGGCGGGCGCGCGCGCCTGCATGGACGGGTTCATGGAGGCGTTCAACCGCGAGGACCTGCAGGCGCTGCGGGAGACATGGTTCCACTACCCGCATGTGCGTTTCCACAGCGGCAAGGTGACGATCTTCCAGACCGCCGAGGAGCATCGCAACAACCTGGTGTGGCAGCAGCGCGATGCCGATCGCGGGCAATCGGCGGGCTGGGCGCGCACCGCGTGGGACTATGTGGAACCGGTGGATGCCGGGGCGGGCAAGGTGCATTTCCGGGTGCAGTTCACCCGGTATCGCGCCGACGGCTCGGCGATCGGCAGCTACCGCTCACTCTATATCGTGACATTCATGAATGGACGCTGGGGCATCCAGGGGCGATCCAGCTGGGCGGAATAAGCACTTGCCTCGATCGCGCAATAATATAAATCTGCGACTGTCTTGGGGAGAATACGGTGATATGCCACCTCGGCGATCCGGCCGGGGCGGCTGGGGCGTTCCGTGGCCGTTCCTCCGGGGCGGAGGGGTGTCTCGTGCATCTTGTCCAGCGGCTCTACCGGGGCGTGATCCTGCCGACCGAGATCGACCGCCGGGTGGTGACCGGCATCGTGCCGGCATTGCGGGTATTGCCGGGGTTCATCAGCTTCAGCACCGTTGATTTCGGCGGCGGCCTGTTCGGCAGCTTCACGCTGTATGCCCGCCGGGACGAGGCGGAGCGCGTTTCGGCGGCGGCACCCGGCGTGGTGCGCAACTCGCTGGGCGACCTGATCCCGGGCCCGGCGGAGGTGCGCGGCGGCACGGTGCTGCATCGCAGGCGCACCGAGGGAAAGGCGTCCGTCATGGTCGTGCGGCGCTATGAGGGCTGCGCGGACCCTGCGGAGCTGAAACGACGGATCACCGCACAGCTGCTGCCCCGCTTCGCGGCGCTGCCGGGCTTGCATGGCTACTGCCTGGTGGATGACGGCCAGGGGCGCGTGAGCTCGCTGAGCCTTTTCGGCACGCCAGAGGATGCGGATGTGCTGGGCGTGCTGGCGGCGCCGCTGGTGCAGCGCAACCTTTCGGACCTGCTGCCGCTGCCGCCGGAGACGCTGGTGGGGCAGGTGCTGAGCGAGAGCCTGGCCCCCGCATCAACCTGATCCAATATCGGAACCACTAGGTCTGCAGGAAGCGGAGCCTGTCGGCCTCCAGCACCGCGCAGGTGAGCGGGCCGCCGAGGACGGCGCCGGTATCGAGCCCGATGCGGTTGGGCTTCACCACCGGCTGGCTGTCTTCCGGGGTGTGGCCATGCACCGCCACCGCCTCGTGCACGGCGTCGGTGGACAGGAAGGGCTCACGGATCCAGAGCAGGTCCTGCCGGGTCTGGCGGGCCAGCGGCAGGCCCGGGCGCAGGCCCGCATGCACGAACACATAGCCGCCGGCGCGGTGCACCAAGGCGAGGCTGCGCAGGAAGGCGAGGTGCGGCGGGGGGATCAGCTTCTCCCACTGGCGGATCGGCGTGCGCGGCGGCACGGCCCAGCTGGCCAGGGTGGCGTGGCCGCCATTGGCGATCCAGACCTCCGCCTCTGACCGGCGGCCGGCGAGCGCGCCAAGCAGCAGGTCCTCGTGGTTGCCGATGAGGTTGACCACGCGCACGCCGGGCACAGGGAAGGGGGCGATCAGGCGACCGATCACGCCGGCGCTGTCGGGCCCGCGGTCGATGTAGTCGCCGAGATGGATCACCAGCGGGTTCGCATGCGGGCGCATGCGCAGATCCTCGCCGATGGCGCGGTGCATCGCCTCCAGCTGGTCCAGGCAGCCATGCACGTCGCCCACTGCGTAAACACGTTCACCGGGCGGCAGCGCGGCGGGCGCTAACCTCTCGTTCATCCCCTCCCCTTAGCCTCCGCGATGGGCCGCCACAAGGCATGGCCCAACGCACCAGGAGGGTGACACGATGAGTCTGGCGCTGACAGCCGCGCCCGCGCGGCCCGTTCCTCTGCCCACCCGCGCCCGCCGTGGCGCCCGAGCCGGCGAGTTGCTGCTGGCCGATGTGTTGGAACGCGAGGCGCGCGCGCCGCAAGGGCGAATCGCCGTGGTGGTTCGCCTCTCCCGCCTGCCGCCGCCGGGGCCGCGCCCCTATCACCGCCGCGTGGCACGCGCCCTGCTGGAGGATTGCGCCCAGCGCCATGGTGGCCAGGTGCTGCAGCTCTCCGCCGGCGACCTGGTGCTGCTGGCGCCGGCCCCGCCCGCGCGCCAGGCCGATCCCTCTGGCAGCCCGCTCGCCCTGCCGGGGCTGATCACCCGGCTGCTGCACATGGACGAACAGGGCCCCGAACCCGCCGCCTTTGCCGTGACGCTCGCCGAAGGGGCCGCGCGGTTGCAGGCGCTGCTGGAGGATACCTCCGCCCCGCATCTGGAGGAGGAAGCCGTGGCACGCCCGCGCAACCCGTTTGCTGGCCGGCTTTCCCCCGGCTTTGCGCCGCTGGCGGCGGATGCCGTCTCCCGCCTGCTGTCCGGCAGCATGGCCGAGCTGCTGCAGCGCCGCGCCGTTGCGCGCCTGCCCAGCCGTGGCGAACCCGCCGCGCTGATGCACACGGTGCACCAGATGCTGGCGGTGGATTCCGCCCAGCTTGCCGCACGCCTGGCGCATCGCCCGGACGGGACCGCCCAGGCCGGGTCGGATCTGCCGCATGATCCCTGGCTGTCCCGGCATATCGAGGCCGAGCTGGGCCGGGCCGTGCTCGCGCTGCTGCGCCAGGCCTGGGGCAGTGGCACACCAACCGATGCCGCGCCGCGGCCTGGGGTGCCGCCACTGCTGCTGCGCCTGCCCCTGGCGGTGCTGACCGGGGCGGAGTTCGCCGCCTTTGCCGCCCTGCCGCACGGCGCCAGCAAGCCGGCGATCGAGGTGGCCATTGCCGAGGCCGCGGCCGATGCCACTGCGTTTGCCGACGTGCGCGCCATGCTGCGCGATCTG
>JAIXTK010000276.1 GCA_027483995.1 Acetobacteraceae bacterium | reverse complement strand
TGGTGACCATGTACATGTCCACGTTCAGCACCGGGATCCACAGGTGCTCGCGCGCGACCTGCTCCTGCACATGGCCGAAGTTGAGCGTGCGGGCCTCGGGCACCAGCGCCGTCTTGCCCAGGCGCAGCCACTCGTCGGTCTGTTCGTTCTTCCAGTTCATCCGGTTCGGCGTGGGGATGTTGCGGCTGTCGAAATACAGGCTCATCAGGTCGCCGGCGGTGAGGTACGGCACCGTCACGGACCAGATCTCGTAGTCCTGCTCGCCCATCTTGATGGGCGCGATGGTGCTGTCCCAAACCTGCAGGCGCCAATCCACGCCGACCTTGCGCAGGTAGCCCTGGATCGCCTCGGCCACCTTGGCGGAGTTGGTGTTGGCGGACACGTACACGCGCGGCGCCAGCTTCATGCCATCCTTCTCGCGGATGCCGTCGGCGCCCATCTTCCAGCCGGCCTCATCCAACAGGCGGTTGGCGCGCGCCACGTCCTCCTTCAGGAAGTCGCGGGATTTCGGCGCGTAGTCCAGCGCCAGCGGGTCCACGTTGGTGTAGGCGGGCTCGGCATTGCCCAGCAGCACGCCCTTTGCGATCTCCGCCCGGTTGATGGCGATGCTCATCGCCTCGCGCACGCGCGCATCGGCCACCATCGGGCGGGTGATCTTGTAGCCGTAGTAGAGCAGCTGGAAGTTCGGTTCGGCGCGCTGCACCGTGAGCATCGGTGCTGCCTTGGCCTGGGTGAGGAAGGCGGTGGGGAAGGCGCCGGTCAGGTCGAAGCGCCCGGCCATCATGGCGGCCACGCGGCTGGATTCCTCGGGGATGATCTTGATCGACATGCGATCGAACTTCACCGGGCCCGGGTTCTTGAACATCTTCGGGCCCCACTTGTAGTGCTCGTTCCGGCGCAGGTTGATCTCCGTGCGCGGCTGCCAGGAGACGAAGCACCAGGGGCCGGTGCCATCCATGCCCTGCACGCCATAATCCTTGCCCAGCGCCTCCACGTTCTCGCGGTTCATGATCACGTTGGTGAACATGGTGAGCTGGAGCGGAAGATCGGAGAATCCTTCGGTCAGCTCATAGGAAACGGTGTGGGCATCCACCGCCGTCACGGCCTTCACCTCGCCGGCGCGCCAGGCGAAGGGGCCCTTGATCTCCGGGCTGCGCAGCCTGGTGATGCTGAAGGCCACGTCGTCCGCCGTCATCTTCTTGCCGGAGCAGAAGCGCACGTCGTCGCGCAGCTTGAAGGTGTATTTGCGCCCGTCGGGGCTCACCTCCCAGCTTTGGGCGAGGTAGGGGATCGGCGTCTTGCCGTCCCAGTCCAGCGCCACCAGCGTGTCCTGCACCATGTTGATGATGTCGCCGGCCGGCGACCACGTGGTGCGGTGCGCGTCGAAATGCGGCGCATCGGTGCTGCGCATGATGTTCAGCGTCTGGCCTTGCGCGGCGGGTGACACGGCGATCGCAGCCGCGACCGCCAGTCCGGCCAGAACTCCCTTTTTCGTCGACATAGGCGCCTCCCTGTCAGGCGTCGTTTCGGTGACTTGCAGTCCGGGCGGCCCCTGATGGGGCGCAGCCCGCCTCCGCGCGCCTGTTGCCGGCGCGTCGTTGAGCGTTGGCGCGCCGGTCAGGGCGCGTAGTCGAGGCCCTTGTAGACAAGCGACCCGTACACGTGGTGCGCGCGCACGTTCTTGATGCGCTTGTTGGCCACCAGCGCCAGGCCCTGGTGCACCAGCGGCACCCAGAGCGCGTTGTTGTGCACGATGTCCTGCACCTCGGCGAAGGCCTTGAAGCGGGTCGCGTCATCCAGCGCGGCCACGCCGCGGTCCAGCGCGGCATCGGTTGCCGCGTCCTTCCAGTTCATGCGGTTGGGCGCCGGCATGTTGGCGGAGTGGAAATACAGCCGCAGCGCATCCCCGGCCGAGGAATAGGGGAAGCTGATCGACCAGATGTCGTAGTCCTGCTGGGCGAGCTTGGAGAAGACGATCGTGCCGTCCCACATCTGCAGCTGGAGGTCCACGCCGATGCGGCGCCAGAAGCCTTGCGTCGCCTCGGCGATCTTGGGGGAGCGGCCGCCGGCGAAACCGTAGAGCAGTAGGCTCAGCTTCTTGCCGTCCTTGTAGCGGAAGCCATCGGTGCCCATGCGCCAGCCGGCTTCATCCAGCAGGCGGGCGGCCTCGGCGGGGTCGTAGCGGCCCAGGTGCTTCGGGGTGTCCGGGTTGTAGTCCGGTGCCTTGGGGTGGATGTAGGTCTCGGCCGGGATGCCGTTGCCGAAGTAGATGGAATCCACGATCTGCTTGCGGTCGATCGCCATGTTGAGCGCGGTGCGCACGCGCACGTCGCCCACGTTTTCCCGCGTGGTCTTGAAGCCGAGATAGAACAGCTGCAGGTCCGCCTCCGGCCGGTAGATCGCCATGTTCGGCATGCGGGAGAGCTGCGGCAGGTACTGGTCGGGCATGGTGTAGGTGAGGTCGCCCTGGCCGGAGGCCATGGTGGCCAGGCGCGCGCCTTCCTCCGGCACGATCTTCCACACCACGCGCTGGAACTTGGCGGGGCCCCGGTTCTGGTAGATCGGCGGGCCCCATTTGTAGGCATCGTGGCGCGTGGCCACGGTCTGGTTGCGTGGCTCCCAGGACTGGAAGCAGTAGGGGCCGGTGCCGTCCATGCCCTTGATGCCGTAATCCTTGCCCAGCGCCTCCACGCTTTCCTTGCTGACGATCGTGGCGTGGAAGTTGGTAAGGTTCAGCAGAAGCTCGCTGAATGGCGCGCTCATCTTGTACTCGACCGTCGTCGCATCCTTGGCGGTGACGGAGATGCCGGGGCCCATGCGCCAGGCGAAGGGGGCACGGGTTTCCTTGTTCAGCACCCGCTCAAACGTATAGACCACGTCGTCGGCGGTGAACTTCTTGCCGGAGCAGAAGGTGACGTCGTCGCGCAGCTTGAAGGTGTAGGTGGTGCCGTCGGCACTCACCTCCCAGGCGGTTGCCAGCGACGGGCGGATGGTCTTGAGGTCGTAGTCCAGCGCCACCAGCGTATCGCCGGTCTTGAACAGCACCTCGCCGGTGGCGCCGGCGGTGGTGCGCACACCGTCGTAGTTCGGTGCGTCGATGTTGCGGATGATCGTGAGCGTCTGCGCCGCGGCCGGGGTGGCGAGGAGCGTTGCGAGCACGGAAAGGGCGGCGAGGCGGCGGGGCGTCATGCGGGCGTCTCCGACGTCGGTGGGGCTATTGCTGCAGGCGGGGGTCGAGCACGTCGCGGATCGCATCGCCCAGCAGGTTGGCGCAGAGCACGATCACGAAGATGGCGAGCGACGGCACGGTGGCGATGTGCGGGGCCATGAACAGGAAGTCGCGGCCCTGGGCGGCCATCATGCCCAGTTCGGCGGTGGGGGGCTGGGCGCCCATGCCGAGGAAGGACAGCGCCGAGCCGATCAGGATGATCTGGCCGAAGCGCAGGGTGAGGAAGACGAAGATGGTGGAGATGCAGTTGAGCGTGAGGTAGCGCCAGATCAGGGTGAAATCGGACACGCCGAGCGCGCGGCCGGCCTCCATGAATTCCTGCTCCATCACGCCGATGGCGGCACCGCGGGCCACGCGCGCGACATCGGGGATGGTGGCGACGACGAGGGCGATCAGCACCGCGGTCATGCCGGCGCCGGCGATGGCGGCCACGGCGAGGCCGATCAGGATGGCGGGGAAGGCGAGCAGCACATCCACCAGGCGCATGATCCAGCCATCGAGCGGCTTGTAGAATGCGGCCAGGATGCCGAGCAGGCCGCCGAGCAGGCCGCCGAAGATGACGCCGACCAGGCCGAGCATGAGGGTGTTGCGCGTGCCGTAGATCAGGCGGCTGAGGATGTCGCGGCCGTTGCTGTCGGTGCCCAGGAGGTTGTCGCCGCCGGGTGGGGCCATGACGTTGAGCAGGTTGATGGCGTAGGGGTCGTAGGGGGCGACCCATTCGGCGAACAGCGCGGCCAGGACCACGACCGTGAGAATGGTCGCGGCGGCGCCGGCCACCCTGTCGCGCATGATTCGGCGCAGGACCGAGGGGCGGGACATTTCGGAGGAGGCGGCGGCCGGTGCCGCCGGGGCTGCGTTGACGGTGGTGCTCATCCGCGCTGCATCCTCGGGTCGAGATAGACGTAGAACACATCCACGAGCAGGTTGATCAGCAGGAAGGCGAGCGCCAGGATCATGATCGCGCCCTGGGCGGTGGGGAAATCACTGGAGATGATGGCGCCCACGGCCAGCCTGCCGACGCCGGGCCAGCTGAACATCGTTTCCGTGACCACGGCGCCACCCAGCAGGTAGGCGGCCTGGAGGCCGATCAGCGTGACCACGGGGATGAGTGCGTTGCGCAGGGCGTGGCCGATGATGACCGTGCGTTCGCGCAGGCCCTTGGCGCGGGCGGTGCGGACGAAATCGGCGCCCAGCACCTCCAGCACCGCGGTGCGGGTGAGGCGGGCGATCGGGCCGATGAGCACGCTGCCGAGCGTGAGGCAGGGCAGGATCATGCTGGTGAGCCCGCCGGCCCAGAACGGGCCGTTGCGGCCGGTGAAGGGCAGCAGGTCCCATTTGAAGCCGACATACTGGATCAGCAACAGGCCGATGAAGAAGATCGGCATCGACACGCCGGCGACCGAGATTGCCATGATGGCGCGGTCAATCAGCGTGCCGCGCTTCACGGCAGCGAAGGTGCCGAGCATGATCCCGAGGGGGATCGCCATGGCGAGGCCGCCGATCATCAGCTCCAGCGTTGGCCCGATGGTTTGGGCCAGCTCCTCGCTGACGGCCTTGTTGGAGATGATGGAGCGGCCGAGGTCGCCCTGGACCACGCGGCCGATGTATTCGATGAACTGGACGATGATCGGCCTGTCCAGCCCGAGCTCCAGGCGGATCGCGTCGATGGTTTCCTGCTTCGCGTCGGGGCCGGCGATGATCTGGGCGGGATCGGCCGGGGCCACCTGCATCATCACGAAGCACAGGAACAGGACGCCGACGAGCGCCGGAAACGAGATGACGAGTCGGTGGACGATCTGCCTGCCCATGCTTCCTCCCCTAGACAACGGAAGAGCGTTGGCAGTCCGGCATGGTTCCGGCGCCCCGTATCCTCCCGTTCGCACCCCTGGTGGGGTGTCGTTCTGCCCGTGCCCGGGCTTACGCCGCGGTCATAGCTTTGCAACTAATGCATGTCTGGCAGAATTCAACGGGGAAACTCAACCGAATTCGTACAGCGGAACGTTTATCGGTTGATCGCACCGGTGGCGGACAGGGACGCGATCTCCGTGGCGGAGTAGCCGGCTTCGGCCAGGATCTGCTGGGTGTGCTGGCCGAGGGAGGCGGCAAATTCGCGGACCGTGGTGGTGCCGCCGGAGAGGCGGAAGGGGGCGTTCATGACCTTGAAGGGTCCGGCGCTGTCGTGGACTTCGGCCAGGGCCTGGCGGTGGGCGAGCTGGGGATCGGCCAGGGCTTCGGCCACGGTGCGGTAGGCGGAGCAGGGGACGCCGGACTGCATGAAGGCGGCCTCGACCTCCTTGGTGGGGAGGGTGCGGGACCAGGCTTCCATCTCTTCCATCAGGACGGCCCAGTTGTTGCGGCGGTCGGGATACTTCTCGAAGCGGGGGTCGGTGATCCAATCCTCGCGGTTGGCGGCCTTTGCCGCGTTCTGGAAGGTGCGTTCGCTGGCGATGGCGGGGAGGACGTAGCCGTCTTTCGTGGCGACCGGGCCGAACATGTGGCGGGGCGGGGGCGGGGGGAGGGTGAACTGGGTGCCCTGGACCTCGCCGAGGGTGAGGTTGAGCATGGCTTCGAGCATCGAGACATCGACCACCTGGCCCTTTCCGGTGGCGTTGCGCTGGTGCAGGGCGGTGGCGATGGCGCCGAAGGCGTAGGTGCCGCTGAGCACGTCGGCGATGTAGATGCCGCAGAAATCCGGCATGGTTCGGCCGGGCTGGTAGGCCATGTGGGCGAGATCGAAGCCGGAGCTGGCTTGGATGGCGGGGGCGTAGGCGGCCAGGCCCGAGGAGGGGCCGGTTTGGCCGAAGCCGGAGATGGCGCAGTAGATCAGGCGGGGATTGGCTTCGAGCAGGCTTTGGGCGCTGAGGCCGAAGCGCTGCATGACGCCGGGGCGGAAATTCTCCACCAGGATATCGGCGCTGGCGGCGAGGCGGCGGACGACGTTGACGGCGGATTCCTGCTTGAGGTCGAGCACGAGGCTGCGCTTGCCGGCGTTGAGGCCGCCATAGGAGGTGCTGGCGCCATCACGGATGGGGGGGCGGGTGCGGGTGAGCTCACCTTCGGGGGCCTCGATCTTGATGACGTCCGCCCCGGCATCGGCGAGGAGGCGGGCGCAATAGGGGCCGGCGATGGTGGTGGCCATATCGATGACGCGCAGCCCTTGGAGCGGGCGGCCCGCCGTGTTGCTGCCTTGGGTGGTGCTCATGCTTGGTTTCCCCCTTTGCTTGTGGGGAACGGTAGCAGGGGCGGGGGGAAAGGGAAGGTGGGAAGAAAATTTTGAAAGCGGAATGAAATGGGCGTGGGTGGGGTGCTAGGCGCCCTTGCCGAATCTTCGGCGGTTGTAGCGGGCGAAGGCGAGGGCGTTC
>JAIXTK010000395.1 GCA_027483995.1 Acetobacteraceae bacterium | reverse complement strand
CCTGGATCTGGCCTTCGACGTAGGAGGGGTGGATGGCGCGGCCGACATCCTGCACCGCGGTGTAGCGCAGGATGGTGCTGTGGCCGGTTTCCGGGTCGACCTCGATGTCGCAGATATGCGCACCGAAGCCGGGGCCGGCGCCCTGGGCGTTCACCGAGATTTCCGAGCCGATCGGACCGCCGGTCTTGGCGGCCTTCAGCGCGATGGCGGCCAGCGGCAGGGGATCGAAGCCACCCGCGTTGGCGCCGGCGGGGACGGCTTCGCCATCCTTCCACTCGACCGCTTCCGGGCTGATGTCCCAGATCATGGCGGCGCGCTTCTTGAGGTCTTCCACCACGGCCTGGGCGGCCTGGGTCACGGCCATGCCGGTGGCATAGGTGACGCGGCTGCCGCCGGTGACGTGGGTGAAGCCGATGGAAGCGGTATCGGGGATGACAGCGCGGACCTTCTCATACGGAATGCCGAGCACTTCGGCGGCCATCATGGCCATCGAGGCGCGCGAGCCGCCGATGTCGGGCGAGCCGGTAACGACGCTGGCCGTGCCGTCTTCGTTGATGAAGACGCCGCCGGTGCTTTCGCCGCCGATGTTGAACCAGAAGCCGGTGGCCAGGCCACGGCCCTGGTTCTTGCCCAAGGGGGCGGTCCAGTGCGGATGCGCCTTGGCGGCGTTCAGCACTTCCTCATAGCCGATCACGCCATGGGTGACGCCGTAGACCGTCTTGGAGCCCTGCTTGGCCGCGTTCTTCAGGCGCAGGTCGATCGGGTCCATGCCCAGCTTGCGGGCGAGATCGTCGATCGCGCTCTCGGCCGCGAAGGACGAGATCGGCGCGCCGGGGGCGCGGTAGGCGGCGACCTTCGGGCGGTTGCTGACGACGTCGTACCCCAGCGTGTCCACGTTCGCGAGGTCGTACATCGCGAAGGCGCACATCAGGGCGGGGTTGATCGGCGAGCCCGGGAAGGCGCCGGCCTGGAGCTTGATGACCGTCTGTGCGGCGGTGATCTTGCCGTCCTTGGTGGCGCCAACCTTGACGTAGATGGTGCCGCCCGAGGTGGGGCCGGTGCCGCGGAAGACGTCTTCGCGGGTCATGGTCATCTTGACCGGGCGGCCCGACTTCTTGGACAGGGCGACCGCCAGGGGCTCGAGATACACGACCGTCTTGCCGCCGAAGCCGCCGCCGATCTCGGCGTTGGTGACGCGGATGTTGGCGATCTCGATGCCGAGCAGCTTCGCGGTGTAGGCCCGGATCATGAAGTGACCCTGGCTGGACGCGGTGATCAGCACCTGGCCATCGGCGGCAATCGCGGCCACGCAGGCATGCGGCTCGATATAGGCCTGGTGGACCGGGGCGGTGGTGTAGGTCTGCTCGACGATCACGTCGGCCTGCTTGAAGCCGGCCTCGACGTCACCGATGGTGAAGCGGACCTGCTTGGCGACGTTCGAGGCCGTGGTCGGCTTCGGGGTGACGCCGGCGGTGAAGAGGTTGTCGTGCAGGATAGGCGCGCCGGGGGCCATCGCCTCCTCCACGTCGATCACGTGCGGCAGAACCTCGTACTTCACGTCGATCAGCTTCAGCGCGGCATCGGCGACGGCATCGTTGATGGCGGCGACGGCGGCGACGACATGGCCTTCATAGAGGACCTTGTCGCGGGCCATGCAGTTGAGGCTGAGGTCGCGGAAGTTCATCGGGCCTTCGCCGACGAAGGCTTCCTCGGACGGGATGTTCGGGATGTCGGCCGAGGTGATCACGCCCTTCACGCCCGGAAGCTTCTCGGCCTTGGAGGTGTCGATCGAGATGATCTTGGCGTGGGGGTGCGGGCTGCGCAGCACCTTGCCGATGATCTGCCCGGGCATGGTGGCATCCGCACCGTAGACGGCGCGGCCGGTCACCTTATCCACGCCATCGGGCCGCACGGGGCGGGTGCCGACGACGCGCAGGTCGCTTTTGTTGCCAATGAAGGTCATGTGTTCAGGCCCCTCGCATTTCTGCCGCGGCATCCTGTACCGCGCGGACGATCTTATCATAGCCTGTGCAGCGGCACAGGTTTCCGGCCAACCAGAAGCGGATTTCGGTTTCCGTCGGGTCGGGGTTCTTGTCGAGCAGCGCCTTGGTGGCGACGATGAAGCCCGGGGTGCAGAAGCCGCACTGCAGTGCGGCGTTCTCGAGGAACTTCCTCTGGATCGGGTGCAGCGTGTCGCCCTGGGCGATGCCCTCGATGGTGGTGATCTCATGCCCGCCGGCCTCGACGGCGAGGACGAGGCAGGAGCAGGTCATGCGGCCGTCGATGATGACGGTGCAGGCGCCGCAGTCACCGGAGCCGCAGCCTTCCTTGGTGCCGGTGAGGTTCAGCGTGTTGCGCAGCGCATCGAGCAGCGATTCGCCGGGGTTCGCGAGGAACTCCATGGCTTCGCCGTTGATGGTGGTCTCGACGTGGATCTTGCTCATTGTCTCAGCGGGCTCCCGCGCGGTCGTATGCGATTTTCGCGGCGCGGCGGGCGAGGACGCCGGCCACCTTGGTACGAAACTCGATGGTGCCGCGCTTGTCGTCGATCGGGTTGCACATGGCCTGGGCCGCGGCATCGAGCTTTTCCAAGGCCGCGTCGTCCAGCTTGGTGCCGATGATGCAGGCGGCATCGACCGGGACCTGGGTGGGGGCGACGGCGCCGAGGCTGATCTTGGCGGCGGTGATGGTGCCCGAGGCGTCGACCGTGATGGAGACGCCGCAGCCGACCACCGCGATGTCCATCTCCGTGCGGGGGATGAAGCGGAGATAGGCGTCCGACGTTTTGCCGGTGATGGCGGGCAGGTGGAAGGAGACGATGAACTCGCCCTTGGCCAGCGAGGTGCGGCCGGGGGCGGTGACGACGGTCTCGGCCGGGACGGTGCGGGTGCCGGCGGGGCCGGCAATGGTGACGGTACCGCCGGCGGCGACCACCGCGGGCACCGAGTCGGCGGCAGGCGACGCGTTGCAGAGGTTGCCGGCCAGCGAGGCGCGGCCCTGGACCTGCTTGGAGCCGATCAGGTTGGCGGCTTCCACGACGCCGGGATAGGCGGCCTTGAGCGCCTTGTGGTCACCGAGTTCCGCGCCTGTGGTGGCGGCGCCGATGGTGAAGCCCTCGGCCGCGGACCCGGTGATCCCCATGATCCCCGGGATTTTCTTGGTGTCGACGATCAGCTCCGGGCTGATGCGGCCAGCGCGGAGCTGGACCAGGAGGTCCGTTCCGCCGGACATGACGCGGGTGGGGCCGGATGCGTCCGCCAGGATCTTGACGGCATCATTGACCGTGGTGGGTGCGACGTAGTTCAGACTGGGCATGTTTGCTCCCTCGTTGCGCGGCTCCGAGGCTCGGGCGGGGCGGATAGCGCCCCACATGAGCCCGCCTGACCGGCCAGCCACCGCCGTTCGATACCCTAGTGTGCCGGGAGGATGCCTCCAGGGCAACCTCCCTGCGAGCCTGTCCGATAACTCTACTCTGGCGGCCATCCGACGGCGATGCGCTGCGCTCCGGTGCTCACGGCCACCAGGCCGCTCCGCTCCGGTGCTCGCGCATCACCGCCGGCCGGCGGCCAAGCGGCCGCCTCTGGCTCGCCAGAGCGAGTTCTCGAACAGGCTCTTAGGCCTTCTCCACCTGCCAGAAGAAGGGGTACGACGATTCGATGAAATTCCTGAGCGTGTTGCGGTAGCCGGCCGGGCGGGTGAACTGGCCCCACATGACGGCGGGGGTGAGGTCGTAGGAGGCCTTCTGGATCTCCGCGGCCACTTTCCGCTGGGCTTCCAGGCCGTCGGCCTTGGTGAACTGCTTCAGGAGCTCGGGGATGCGCTGGTCGCAGGACCAGCCGGGGAAATCGCCGCAGGTGGCGGCGACGTAGAAATGGGTGAGGGGGTTCAGCATGTCCGTGCCGTTGGAATAGACCGGGAACATGCTCCAGCCTTCGCGGCGGGCGCGGCGGGCGAGGACGGTGCCCCAATCCATCTGCTGCGGCTGCACGTTGAAGCCGGCCTGCTGCATGGCCTGCTGGAGCACGCGGCTGGCGGTTTCGCTGATGGAGCCGGCGACATCGAGGATGATGACGGGCTCACCCTTGTAGCCGCTGGCGGCGAGTTCGGCCTTGGCGGCGGCGACGTCGTATTTCGCGGCCCCTGCCCCTTCCAGCGTGCTGTAGGGGGTGTCGCACATCCAGAAGCTGTCGCAGCGGTCGAGGCGGTATTTGGCGGGGATGCCGATGGCATCGAGGATGGAGGCCTGGTCCACCAGCTTCCACAGCACCTGGCGCACCTTCGGGTTGTCGAAGGGCGGGGCCGCGTGGTTGAGGCGGAAATTGCCCTGGTACATATGGATGCCCATGGCGCCGAAGACCTTGAGGTTCCGGTTCTTCTCGAGGATTTCCAGCGTCTCGAAGGGCAGGAACTGCATGTAGTCGATCTCACCGGCCGTCAGCGCGTTGGAGCCGGTGTTGGCATCCGGCATGACGCGCAAATCCAGCTCATCGATCTTCACGTGCTTGCCGCCGGAGAGGAAATTGGCGGGTTCGGGGCGGGAGACGTAGGCCTGGTTGCGCTCCAGGATCATGGAGGCGCCGGGCTTCCAGCGGGCGGGGACGAAGCGGAAGGGGCCGGAGCCGATGATGGTCTTGATGCGGCCATCGCCGGCCTCGGCCATGATCTTCTGCGGCATGATGACGGGCAGCGGGGCGTTGGGCTTGCCGAGCACGTCGAGCAGGAGGGGGAAGGGCTCCTTCAGCACCAGGCGGAAGGTGGCGGCACCGGTGGGCTCCAGGCTTTGGGTGGCGGCGGCGAGCATGCGGCCCAGGGCATCGCGCGGCATCCAGCGCTTGAGGGAGGCGGTGCAGTCCGCGGGGGTGACGGGCTCGCCATCGTGCCATTTCAGGCCGGAGCGCAGGGTGAAATCCCAGGTCAGCTTGTCGGCGGAGGTGGTGTAGCCCTCCAGCATCTGCGGCTTGATCTCGCCCTTTTCGTTCTGGCCGAACAGCGTGTCGAACACCAGCGTGCCGAAGGTGCGGGTGATGGTGGCGGTGATCATGTGGGGGTCGAGGATGACGACCTCCGACTCCAGCACCGCGACCACGGGGCGGGCGGCGCGGGCCTCGCGCGGGCGGATGATGCCGGATGCGGCCAGCGCGGTGCCGCCGGCCATGATGCCGCGACGCCCGATGGATGCTGTGCTCATGGTTCGATCCCCTCAACTTCGCGTGGATGCTGCGGCGGGTGGGGGCGGGGGTCAACCGGATGCGGCGGGGCGTCGCAAAATTGAACGGCGCGGCCGGCTGGGCCATGCTTCCGCCACCTGGAGGAGACGACCATGACCACGCATCCGCTGTTCGATCCCGCCGCCTTCCGGCTGACGGAGGGGGTGAGCCATGTGTGTGCCGGGGGCGAGCCGCTGTGGCTGCTGCGGCATGACGATGCGCTGCGGCAGTACGGGATCGACAAGGGGATCGGCATGCCCGGGCGCACGCGCATGGAGGCGCAGGTGGAGCGGGCGCGGGAGCTGATCGCCAGGCCCTGGGGGTGTGCGGCGGGGGATATCGGGTTCGTTTCCAGCGTGGCCGATGGGGTGGCGATGGTGGCGGACAGCCTCGACTGGGCCGAGGGCGACGAGGTGGTGGTGGATGCGCACGAATACCCCTCCGTGGTGATGCCGTTCGGGCTGCGGCGGAACCCCGCATTGACGCTGAAGGTGGCAAGCGGGATGGCGCCGGGGCGGCTGGAGGCGCTGGTGACGGCGCGGACGCGAGTGATCGGGGTGAGTGCGGTTTCCTACCTGACGGGGGAGAAATACGACCTGGCGCGCCTGCGGGCGGCGGCGGACCGCGTGGGCGCGCTGGTGGTGGTGGATTTCACGCAGCTGGCGGGGAACCAGGCGGTCCCGGCGCATCTGGCGGATTTCGGGTTCTCGGCCTGCTACAAATGGCTGCTGGGGATGACCGGGGTGGCGGTGGCCTACTGGAACCGGGCGCGGCAGCCGGGCTGGGCGCCGCCGACAGGGGGATGGCATTCGCTGGCGCCGATTCCGCGGCCGGATTACGTGGCCGGGACGGCGCTGCGGGCGGATGCACTGCGGTTCACGCGCGGGAATCCGGCGCATGGGCCGGTGTATGTGCTGACGGGGGCGCTGGAATACCTGGCCGAGCATGATCCCGAGGAGACCTCCCGCCATATCGCCGCGCTTTCGGCGGATCTGCTCGATCGGCTGGCGGAGGCGGGCATTCCGGTGACGACGCCGCGCGAGGATGGGCGGCATGCGGCGAATGTGTGCATCGACCATCCCAGGGCGCAGGAATGGACGGATTCGCTGTATCGGCAGGGGATCTGGGCCTGGAACGGGCATGGGCGCATCCGCTTCAGCTTCCACGGGTACAATAGCGTGCGGGATGTGGAGCGGATCGCGACGGGGATGCGGCAGCTTTGGCACGCGGGCTGATGCAGCCCCGGGGCGGCCGGGGCGGAATCGAATGGGACCCGCCAGGCCGATGACCGCCACACCCGCCGAACCCTCCGTTGTCAGCCTGATCGAGGCGCAGGCGGACAGGGAAGGGGGACGGGTCGCGCTGATCGGGCGGGACCGTGTTCTGACATTCGAGGCGATGAACCGTGCCGCGAACCGGCTGGCCGGCATGCTGCAGGACAGGCTCGGGCCCGGTTCAGGCTTTGTGGCGGTGTGCCTGCCGCCCTGCGTGGAGCGGATCATTGCCGTGCTGGGCATCCTCAAGTCTGGCCGGGGCTACGTGGTGATCGATCCGCGGCTGCATGATCAGGGCCGGCGCGACCTGGCCGGGCATGCCGAGGCGCTGTGCGTTGTGACCGACCCGACCCTGGCTGCCGGTTTCGACGCAGGGCTGCGAACGCTCGATGTTGCCGGTTGCTGGCTGCCCGGGCGCGACCACAACCCCGGCCTGCACCCCGGGGCGGAGGCGGCGGCGTATCTGCGCTACACGTCGGGCTCCACCGGCCAGCCGAAGGGTGTGCTGCATAACCACCGGGCGGCGCTGGGCCAGGGCCTGGCGTTTGTGGAAACCGTAGGGCTGCGCGCCGGCGATTGCCTCTGCTATTTCACGTTCTTCCCGCACGCCGTGGTGCTGGGCAGCCTGGCGATCGGAGCCGCGCTGCACGTTGTGGACGCGACCGGCGAGGGGCTTCGCGCGATCGCGGGCCGGATACGGCAGGATCGGGTGAGCGTGCTCGAATGCTTCCCTTCGATCCTGCGATCCCTGTCGGTGACGCTGCTACCTGGCGGCCCCCTACCGGACCTGCGCGTCGTGACGCTCAGCGGTGAACCCGTGGCGACCGGTGACATCAACCTGGCCCTGCGCCTGATGCCCGAAGGCGGCATCGTCACCAACAACTACGGCAGTTCGGAGTTCGTGCAGATCGCTTCGCATGCCATTCGCGGCGCTTTGCAGGAGGGCGACGCCGTGCCGGTCGGACGGCCGCCATCGGGCGTGGAGGTGCGGCTCATCGACGCGAAGGGCGACCCGGTGGCACCGGGCGGGATCGGGGAGATCACCGTGCGTGCTCCCTTCATGACGTCCGGTTACTGGAAGCGGCCTGATCTGACCCGGGAGGTGTTCGGCACCCTGACGCCGCAGGATGGGCGGAGCCATTACCGCACCGGCGATGTCGGGTGCGTGGGGTCTGACGGGCTCCTCAGCGTGCTTGGCCGGGTGGATAACCAGATCAAGCTCCGCGCCCATCGCATCACGCCGGAAGAGATCGAAAGCGTGCTGCTGCGCCACCCCGCCGTGGCGGACGCGGCCGTTCGGGCCTTTGCGGACAGATCGGGATCACCCTTCCTTGTGGCATACCTGGTGCCGGCGCCCGGGGCTGCCGTGGAGCCGGCGGCGGTGCGGCGTTTTGCGCAGGCACATCTGCCGCGGCACATGGTTCCCTCCAGCTTTCATGCGATCGAGGCATTGCCGCGGACCGTGGCAGGGAAGCTGGATCGCTCCGCATTACCAGACCCGGACGCGCAGGGGCGTATCAGCGAACCTCGATAGCGTGCCGGGCACTGCGCCGCCGTGGTTTCATGATGTTTTCGTGACGGAATGGTGGAGGCGTTTTTCGGCGCTAGACTGCGGCTTCGTGTCGAACGCCGCCGATGGCGGCCTGCAGAGGTTGCACCTGCGTGCCACTTGCCCAGACCGCATCGCTGACCGATTCCTCCGGCGGGGACGAGCCCGCGATTTCCTATATCGACCCCGCCATGTCTGCCACACGCCGCGCGGTGGTGCGGGCGGTGGAGCGGGTGACGGGGCAGCGCAAGCTGAAGGCCGTCTATAGCGCCTTCCGGGCCGAGGGCGGGACCAAGGAGAGCTTCTGGAGCGAGATGCTGCGGCGGTCGCAGATCGAGCTGGATTTCGACCGGACGGCGCTGGACCGGATTCCGCGCACCGGGCCGCTGATGGTGGTGGCCAACCATCCCTATGGGCTGGTGGACGGGTTCGCGCTGTGCTGGCTGATCCATCAGGTGCGGCCGGATTTCAAGCTGCTGATCAACTCCGTGCTCTCCCAGGCGCCGGAGACGGAGGACCATTTCCTGGCGCTGGATTTCTCCGGCACGCGCGACGCGCAAATGACGAATATCCGCTCGCGGGGGGCGGCGCGGGCGCAGTTGGAGGCGGGCGGGTGCCTGGTGGTGTTCCCGGCCGGCGCCATCTCCACCGCACCGGACCGCTGGGGGCGGCGGCCGGCGATGGATGGGCCATGGCAGCCGATCGCCGGGCAACTGGTGCAGCGCGGGCGGTGCCCGGTGCTGCCGGTGCATTTCGAGGGGCAGAACAGCCGGCTGTTCCAGATCGTGAGCCATTACAGCGTCACGCTGCGGCTGGCGCTGATCGCAGGCGAAATCCGGCGCCGATTCGGCACGCGGCTGGGGATGACGATCGGAGACCTGATCCCGTTCGAGGACCTGGCCGAGATCACCGACCGGACGGCGCTGGCGCGCGAATTGTGCCGGCGGACCTATGCGCTCGGCGGGATCGATACCACGGTGCCCGGCACAATCGTGCCATGGCCGGAGGCGATCCAGGACAAGCCGAAGCGCGAGAGGTAGGGAAGGCCAGGGGCTCTGCCCCTGGACCCCGCTGGGGCCTTAGGCCCCAGACCCCTTCCGTTTTCGCTCATGG
>JAIXTK010000341.1 GCA_027483995.1 Acetobacteraceae bacterium | reverse complement strand
TCGCGCTCGGCCTTGGCCTGCGCCGCGGCGGCGGCTTCCTTCCGTTCCTTGTGCGGGTCGCGCCCCTCGCGCCGGACTTTCTGCCGCATGGCTTCGGCTTGGTCGCGCGCCCACTTCAACCCCTGCTTGTCGGTCATCGCGCCAAGCGTGAACCGGCGAAGCTGCCCGGCTGCATCGCGCATGCGGAGGGTCCAGGTCCAGGAGTCGTCCGCGCTCACACGGAGGTTGAGCCCGGGCGTGGCGCCGTCCGGATAGTCCAAGCGGCCGGCGTCGGGCTTCTTGATGGCGCGGATCGTGGTGGGGGTCAGGGCGGCGCGAGCCATGGCTTTCTCCGGGTGGGGCACAGCGTGAGGCACCTATGGGGCACACGGGGCACGCGATGCAGGGAAGCAACCGGAGACGATATGAGACATAAATCAGCGGGTATGCAAGCCTATTCTGCTACTTACTGGCATCGTGGGGCACACATCGGAACGCGCTGAGACGCACCCTCTCTTACTCTTAATCAGCGGGTCCCAGGTTCGAGCCCTGGTGCGCCCACCAACCTTCCCAAGACCCTACATGAAGGTTGGTGGCTCGCCGCGGTCAGTGTCGCTGGCGGCATCCTGTATTGACCCAAAAACCGCCAACTCCCCCCCAGCGAAGTGCGGCAGGCCGAAGCCTGGGCTGGAAACGCCTTGAACGCGCCGCGGTGACTCCGTGGCTCAGTTCGTCTTGATCCGTGGCGCCCACAGCCCCGTCAGCCCCAAAATGCCCACGGCCCAAAGCCCCGCCGAGGAAAGCTCGCACCACTCCTCCGGCACGCCAGCCGCACCGCACCCGCCCATGGCGCCGACGACCATGAGACCGACCAAGCCGACCGTCAGCCAAACCTTCATGATTTGATAGTAACAGGCGCTGTCATTCCGGCAATGCCGCGCCGGGCTGCGGTACGGCCCGCAACAGCATCAGCGCCACGAACGCCGCCAGGCAGCACCCCGCGGTCAGCCACAGGGCCCACGCCACACCACCGCCTTCCAGCACCAGCCCGAACAGGAACGGTGCGGTGGCCTGCAGCAGGCGCGACGGGGCGGAGATCAGCCCGGTGCGCGCGCCGTAGCCCACCGGCCCGAACACGGCGAGCGGCAGGGTGCCCTTGGCGATCGTCAGCACGCCGTTGCCCATGCCGTGCAACACCACGAACACCGCCGCCGCCGGCCCGCCATACAGCGCCAGCACCGCCGCCCCGATCGGGTGGCACAGCGTGGCGATCCTGGCCGAAACGAGCGGGTGAAAGCGGCGCAGGAAGCTGAATTCCAGGATGCGCGCGCCCACCTGCGCCGGGCCGATCAGCGCCCCGGCCGCGATGGCCACCGCCGTGGTTGTCCCGGCCGCCTCCAGCAACACCGGCAGATGCGCCGCCATGGCCCCGGCCACGAACCAGGTGGTGGCGAACACCACTGCCAGCAGCGGCATGGCGAAGCGCGGCGGCGGCGGCCCGTCGGGCTCGACTGCCGCGGCGGCCTTCTCCGGCGGTGGCGCCGGCGGCACCAGGAAGCGGTTCAGCGGCAGCCCCAGCACCAGGTGCAGCCCGGCCCAGGCGAGGCACGCGCCACGCCATCCCACCACCTCTTCCAGCACCGCGGACACCGGCCAGCCAACTGTGCTGGCAAACCCCGCGATCAGCGTGATCCCGGTGATCGGCCCCCGCGCCGCGCGCCCGTAGAGACCGGCGAGCGTTGCGAAGGCGGCATCATACAACCCCATCGAAATGCCCAGGCCCATCACCAGCCAGCCCAGCAGCAACACCACTGGCCCCTGTGCGGCGGCCAGCAGCGCCAGCCCGGCCGCCAGCACCACGTTGGAGGCGGTCAGCATCGCCCGCCCGCCCTTGGCATCGATCATCCGCCCCACCCAGGGCGCGATCAGGGCCGACAGCACCAGCGCCGCGGAGAACGCGCCGAACACCCAGCTGGAGGCAATGCCGAGCGAGCGCGCCATCGGCACCGCCAGCACGGCGGGAATGTAATAGGAGGACGCCCAGGCCAGCGTCTGGGTGATCCCCAGCGCCACCACCACCCGCGTGGCACCACGCGGCGCCGTGCCGCTCAACGAACCCGGCCCCCACCACGCGGCGGAACAATTGCAAAGCAGATCATGCGGCAGGCTAGGCCGGCTTGCGCCACCCCATCAAGCGCCGCCGGGCTATCCGCGCGAGCCAAACGCCCGATGCGCCCACGGCCGCTTTCCGGCCACCTGCGCCAGCGCTTCCAACGTTTGGCCATGCAGGGCCAGCAGCTCCATCAGGTCGTTCTGCAGCGCGTCCACGCGCGCACGCAACATGGAGACATCCACCCGCAACTGTGCCGTGTCGTCCATCGCACTCTCCATGGCAGCAATCCCGCCATGCCCGGCGCGGGCGTCCATACGATGGTGCCCGAATGTCCGTCTCTTCGCAATCGCGGAGCCGTGATCAGCAGGTTTTCCATACCCACCACTGCCGCGCAGGCGCCATCACAGGCGGGAGAGGCTGGCCATGGGGTATGCCGATCCGGTTCGGCCGCAGCTTGGCAGACCTCCCCGTGCCGCTGGGGCTGGGCAGCTCCTCTCGTTCAGCTGATCCCGGCATCTGGCCGGGCGGCGCAAGCTGTGGCCTGCTGATGGCTGCACCGTCCGGACCACCGCCATGCCCTCCCGGCTGCCGCTCTACGGCACCATCGCCACCCTCGCCCTTACCCGCATCGCCTTCGGCTTCCAGCTGCAAACGGTCGCCACGCTGGGGCCGGACCTCATGCTGGCGTTGGCACTGGACTTCGCCGCCCTTGGCGGGCTGATCGGCGCCTATCTCGCCCCGGGCGTGTTCGTTGCCCTGCCCAGCGGCTTCCTTGCCCGCCGCTTCGGGGACCGGCTGGTGGCCGTCGGCAGCGCCTGGCTCATCGCGCTCGGCGGGGTGGTGGCGGCATTGGCCGTCCAGCAGGACTGGGGCAGCCTTGCCATCGCCCTTGGCCGCGGCATTGCTGGGATCGGCGCCGTCGGCATGTCGGTGATGCAAAGCAAGATGGCGGCCGACCGCTTCGGCCCGAAGGACCTGCCCGCGGCCATGGCCGTGCTGCTGGGCGCCTTCCCGATCGGCATCGGGCTTGCCCAGGTTGTTCTGCCGCCCATCGCGGCCGCGCATGGCGTTGCGTCTGCATTCTGGCTGGGCGCAGGCATCGCCGGCCTCGCCGCCCTGTTTTTCAGCCTGGCCTGGACCGAGGCACCCAACGCCTCGCCGCGCACCCTGGCCTGGCCCAGCCTGCACGAGGCGACGCTGGTTGGAATCGCAGGCCTGATCTGGATGGTCTACAACGCCGCCTGGTTCAACTTCATGGCCTGGATGCCTTCGCTGCTGGCGGCGCGCGGCCATCCTTCCTGGGTGGCGGACGTGGTGCTCTCGCTGGGCACCTGGGCCAATTTCCCCGCCATGCTGCTGGGCGGTTGGGCCGCAGCGCGCTTCGGCCGCAACTTCATCTTCATCGCCGGCACACCGGTCTGCACGCTCTCCGTCGCCGGCCCCGCCGTGGTCGATGCGCCGATCCTGTGGGGCATCATCTTCGGTACCATCGCGGCCATGCCCGGCAGCCTGATCGTGGAGCTCGGCGCGCTGTCCTGCCGGCCGGAGAACCGCGCCGTCGGCATGGGGATCTTCTACATCACCTACTATGTCGGCGGCGCCATCATGCCGGCGCTGTGTGGTGCCGCGGCGGACTGGGCCGGCGACCCCGGCGGTGCGCTCGTGCTGGCGGGCCTCATCGCCCTGCTCGGCATTCCGCTGTGGTTCCTGCATGCCCGGCTGGTGGCGTCCCGCCCGGCGGTGCTGGCGGGCTAGAACCGCTTGGCCAGGAAAAAGCGCTGCCAGGGCGCGGGAAAGTCGGGCAGCGCGCCGATCACCCGGTAGCCGTGCCGCTCATAGAACGGCCGCGCCTGGAAGCCGTAGGTATCCAACCACACCCCCACGCAGCCGCGCGCCCGTGCCGCCGCCTCTGCCATCGCCAGCATCCGGCTGCCCAGCCCCTGCCGACGCGCCTCCGCCGGCAGCACGAACAGGTCCAGGAACAGCCAGTCCCGCCGCGCCACCATCCACAGCCCGCCGCCCTGCTCCGGCAACACGGCCATGGACTCGCGCCCCGTCTCGGCGCCGAACAGATCATCCGCCACCGCCGTCAGCGCCGCGCCAACCACGCGCGCCACCGCGGGATCGCGCGCCTCGATGATCTCAAGCCCCGCCGTGTCGCCATCCCGCGGCGCCAGGCACGCGTGGAACCACTTGGTGTGCCCGCGCGGATAATCGTTAAGGGTGGCGAACACGCTATAGCCGAGCCGCTCATAGAAGCCCCGCGCCGCCGGGCTGCCGGTATCCAGCCATACGCCCCGGCACCCGCGCCGTACCGCCTCGGCCTCCGCCGCCAGCATCAGCTGCGCCCCCACCCCCTGCCCGCGCCGGGCCTGCGGCACGAACAGCATCTGCACCAGCAGCCAGTCGTAGTAGCTGATTCCCACCAACCCACCCTCGACCGCGCCTGCCGCATCCCGCAGCGCGATGGTCAGGTGCCGCGCCGGCTCGGTCCGCCCGGTCGCGGCGTCGTTGAAGACGTCGATCGCCGCGTCCAGCCGGGCGCGGATCGCGGGATCGGGCGCGTGCAGCAGGGTGAGGTCCATGCCCTGCCTTGCCGCAACCGGGGCCGCCGGGCAAGGTGCCGGGGACAAACGGGAGTGAACCAACCATGTCCAACGCCACCACCGAGCTGGCCCAGAAGCTGCTCGCCGCCCGCGCCAACATGGCCACCGGCCGCATCGCCACGCTGCCGGACAGCCTGAAGCCCACCACCATGGAAGCGGCCGTCGCCGTGCAGCAGGAAGTGGCGAAGAGCTTCACCATCGGCGGCTGGAAGGTCGGCGCCCCCGGCGGCACCAAGTGCTGCGGCGCCCTGCCCGCCGCCACCATCCAGCCCACCCCGGCCACGCTCCCCGCCGCCCAGCACCCCTTGCGCATGGTGGAATCCGAGGTCGCCTTCCGCATGAAGGCCGACCTGCCGCCCCGCGCCACCCCCTACACCAAGGCCGAGGTCGCCGCCGCGATCGACACGATGCACCCGGCCATCGAGGTCTGCGAAAGCCGCTTCGTGGAGCCGAAGGATTTCGACCTGTTCACCAACATCGCCGACACCCAATCCCATGGCGGCTTCGTCTACGGGCCGGGCACGAAGGACTGGCAGAAGGTCGATCTCTCCGCCCAGGTCTGCCAGCAATTCGTCAACAGCGCGCTGGATGCCGAGCGCACCGGCTACCCCTTCGGCGACATCATGGACCTGATGGTGTGGCTGGCGAACACCGGCAGCATTTGGGCCGGCGGGCTGAAGGCCGGCCAGTTCGTCACCTGTGGCTCCTGGAGCGGCGCCAACCGCGTGCCCGCCGGCGCCACCGTGCGGGCGGACTTCCCGGGCCTGGGCGAGGCGAAGATCACCTACGAAGCCTGATCCGCAGCAAAGGGGGAACGCCGCGATGTCAAACACCCCGGTCACCGAGCGCAATGTCCTGGTGCCGATGCGCGACGGCGTTCCCCTCGCCGTGGATATCGTCCGCCCCGCCACCGGCCGTGCCCCGGCCATCCTGAACTTCAACCCGTACCACAAGGATGGCCGCGGCGGCCGCACCAGCGTCGCCTCGGTGCACCAGCACTTCGCCGAGCGCGGCTACGCCGCCATCACCGCCGATCTGCGCGGCCTCGGCAGCTCCGGCGGCACCTCGCCGGGCCCCTTCGCGCCGGGCGAGGGGCTGGACGGCCACGACCTGGTGGAGTGGATCGCCGCCCAGCCCTGGTGCGACGGCAATGTGGGCATGTGGGGCGTTTCCTACCCAGGGATCACCGCGCTCTCCACCGCCGCCACCCGCCCGCCGCACCTCAAGGCCATCGTGCCGATCCACGCCACGTCGGATCTGCATCGCGGCGTCGTCTCCCTCGGCGGCACCAATAGCGGCTTCTGGATGCGGGCCGATTGGGGCCCGCGCATGGTCGCCTACAACCTGATGCCGCCGCAGTGGCTGGATCTCGATGGCCGCTGGGCGCGCCTCTGGGCCGAGCACCTGGAAGGCAACACCCCCTGGGTGGAAGCCTTCGCCGCCCATCCCGGCTTCGACAGCTACTGGCAATCACGCGTGGCCGATGTATCGAAGATCGAATGCCCCAGCTTCAACATCTGCGGCTGGCGCGACCTTTACACCGATTGCACCCCACGCGACTTCGCCGGCATCCCCGCGCCCAAGAAACTGCTCATGGGCCCCTGGAAGCACGAATTCCCCGACACCGGCAAGGAAGCCCCCGCCGCCGGCCTGGCCGACATGGAACGCTGGTTCGACCGCTGGCTGATGGGCCGCACCACCGGCATCGAGACTGAGCCACCGGTCTCCATCTACCTCCAGGGCCGCGAGGGCTTCTGGCGCGCCGAGACCCAGTTCCCCCCCGCCCGCCTCACACCGCAGGCCATGGCCCTCGGCAGCGACGGCAGCCTCGGCGCCAGCGCTGGCCAGGGTAGCAGCGAGCACATCTACGATCCCACGATCGGCATGCACTCCCTGGCCTGGGACCCCTGGACCACCGCGATCGACCCCACCCTGCCGCACGACCAATCGGCGGATGATGCCCGCTCGCTCTGCTTCACCACCGCCCCGCTCACGGCCCCCATGGAGCTGATCGGCATGCCGGAGGCGATGCTGGAGGTTGCCGCCAGCGCCCTGCCGCTCAACATCGTCGTCAAGCTTTCCGCCGTCGCCCCCAATGGCCGCTCCGTGCTGATCACCAGCGGCTGGGCCGACCTTTCCGTTCACGCAAAGGTTGGCGAGCGCACCCGCGTCACGGTCCCGCTGCGCGCCGCCGCGTATCGCCTGCTGCCCGGCGAGCGCCTGCGGCTCGCGGTCTCCTGCGCCGATTTCCCGCGCGTCTGGCCCACCCCTGTGCCCGCCACGCTGCGCCTGTTCCACGGCGACAGCCGCATCACCCTGCCTGTCTGCCCGGCCCCCGCGGAAGACATCCGCCCCACCTGGGGCAAGCTGCAGCCGCAGGTGCTGGCCTCGGCCAACGATCGCGGCGGCAGCCAGACCTGGGACCTCGCCCGCGACCTGATGACCGATACCGCCCGCCTCTCCGCCACCAAAACCGAACGCGTTCGCATCGACGCGCAGACCGAGATCGCCACCGACCACGAATACGGCGCCGCCGTCTCCGCCGCCCGGCCGGATCTCGCGCGCATGCACGCCACCACCACGGTGCGCATCCAACGCCCCGTCGGCGCCACCACGCTCGTTTCGCGCAGCGTCACCACCGCGCACCACACCGCGGTGGAAGTGGACATCCTGGTGGATGGCCAGCCGTTCTGGAACCGGCGCTGGCGCTACGACGCGGCAAGCTGATTGCAGGCAACAACCTTCCCGGCCTAGCCTTTCCTTTCCGGGCCGCAAGGCACCCACGAAAGGAGAGCACCATGGCTTCCAGGCGTCAGGTTCTCGGCTCTGCGGCGGCCCTTCTGGCCGGCGGCACCATGGGCATGCCCCGCCTTGCCCGCGCCCAGCAGAAGCGCGGCGGCGTGCTCACCGCCATCCTGAACCCGGAACCGCCGCTGCTCGTGCTCGGCCTCAACCAGCAGGCCCCCACCCAGCTCGTTGCCGGCAAGATCTACCAGGGCCTGCTGCGCTACGATTTCGCCCTCAAGCCACTGCCCAGCCTCGCCAAGTCCTGGACCGTCTCGCCGGACGGGCTCACCTACACCTTCAAGCTGGAGGAAGGCGTGAAGTGGCACGACGGCGCGCCCTTCACCGCCGAAGACGTGGTGTTCAGCTGCACCAAGTTCCTGCCGGAAGTGCACCCCCGGGCGCGGGCCACCTTCGAGCGTTGTGCCAGCATCACCGCGCCCGACAAGTTCACCGCCGTGTTCACCCTGAAGGAGCCGTTCGAGCCCTTCCTCTACGCCTTCCTGCCCGCCGGCGCGCCAATGATGCCCAAGCACATCTACGATGGCAGCGACTACCGGGCGAACCCCAAGAACGCCACGCCCATCGGCACCGGCCCGTTCAAGTTCAAGGAATGGGTGAAGGGCAGCCACATCACCCTGGTGCGCAACGACGAATACTGGAAGCCCGGCCGCCCGTTCCTGGATGGCGTGACCTACCGCGTCATCCCCGATGCCGCCGCCCGTGCGCTCGCCGTTGAAACCGGCCAGGTCGATCTCGCCCAGGGCAACGACGTGGAAGCCTTCGACGTGCCGCGCCTGGCCAAGCTGCCGCACGTGGAGCTTTCCACCAAGGGCTACGAAACCGTGGCCCCGATCTCCTGGATCGAGATCAACCACCGCACCGCGCCCTATTCCGACAAGCGCTTCCGCCAGGCGATGATGCACGCCATCGACCGCGACTTCATCGTCAAGAACATCTTCTTCGGCCTCGGCCGCGCCGCGCACGGCCCGATCAACACCGCCACCCGCTTCCACGATGCCAAGGCGATCAAGCGCTACGCCTACGACACCAAGAAGGCCGAGGCGCTGCTGGATGAGATGGGCCTGAAGCCCGGCGCCGGCGGCGTGCGCGCGCGCATCAAGATGATGGTGCTGCCCTATGGCGAGGTCTGGGTGCGCCAGGCCGAATACGTCAAGCAGGCGCTTCGCCGCGTCGGCATCGACGTTACGCTGGAAAGCAACGACGCCGGCGGCTGGGTGAAGCGCATCGGCGATTGGGACTACGAAACCAGCTTCGATTTCGTCAGCCAGTTCATGGACCCCGCCATGGGCGTCGCCCGCACCTACATCAGCAGCAACATCCGCCGCGGCGTGCCCTTCACCAACACCATGGGCTACGTGAACAAGCGTGTGGACGAGCTGTTCGACCAGGCGCCCAAGCAGACCGACCCGGCCCGCGCCCAGGCCATGTATTCGGAACTCCAGGCCATCCTCACCGAGGACGTGCCGGTGGTCTGGCTCACCGAGCTGGAATTCCCCGTGCTGATCAACAAGCGCTTCCGCAACGTGAACATCGACGCCAACGGCCCCAACAGCGAGTTCGACGAAGCCCATCTGGCCTAGCCGCAGATGGGCGGGCGCCTCGGCTTCATCGCGCAAAGGCTGGTGAAGGCCGTCTTCGTCATCCTGGGCATCATCGTGCTCAACTTCCTGCTGATCCGGCTGGCCCCGGGCGACCCCGCCCTGGTGCTGGCCGGCGAGGCCGGCGCGGCCGACCCGAAATTCGTCGATGACCTGCGCCGCGAATTCGGGCTCGATCAACCCGTCTGGCGCCAGCTGCTGATCTACATGCAGGGCATTCTCAGCTTCGACCTCGGCTTCTCCTACCGGCAGAAGCAACCCATCCTCGATCTGATCCTGGCGCGCCTGCCGCAGACCATCCTGCTCACCGGCACCGCGCTCACCTTCGCCATTGTCGCCGGCGTGTCGCTGGGGGCCATGGCCGCGCGCCATGTCGGCACCTGGTGGGATTCCGCCATCACCACCCTGGCGCTGCTGGTCTATGCCATGCCGCAATTCTGGCTCGGGCTGATGCTGGTGCTGCTGTTCAGCGTCCAGCTCGGCTGGCTGCCCACCTTCGGTTCCAACACGATCAACTCCGGCTTTACCGGGCTCGATCACGCGTTGGACGTCGGCCGCCACCTCATCCTGCCGTCGCTCACCCTCGGGCTGTTCTTCATGGCCGTGTACGCCCGCCTCACCCGCGCCTCCATGCTGGAAGTGGCCGATCTCGATTTCGTCCGCACCGGCCGGGCCAAGGGCCTCGCTGAGGGTCGTATCCAGCGCAGCTACATCCTGCGCAACGCCCTTCTTCCCGTCGTCACCTATGCCGGCCTCCAGGCCGGCTACCTCGTCGGCGGCTCCATCCTGATCGAAACCGTCTTCGCCTGGCCCGGCATCGGAAGGCTGGCGTTCGAGGCGGTGCTGGTGCGCGACTACAACCTGCTGCTGGGCATCTTCATCATCGCCTCTGTGCTGGTCATCGCCTTCAACCTGCTCACCGACCTCATCTACACCATCGTCGATCCGCGCATCGAGCTGGGCGCATGAGGGATTTCCTGCGCCGCTTCGCCCGCAACAAGGGCGCCCTGGTCGGCGCCGCCGTGCTGGCCCTCGTCGTCGCCCTCGCCCTGCTCGCCCCGTTCCTCTTCCCGGATGACCCCTGGGACATCGCCGGCCCGCCCTTCCGCCCGCCGGGCGAGATGGGCTTCCTCCTCGGCACCGACACATTGGGCCGCGACGTCGCCGCCGGCATCGCCCATGGCGCCCGCGTCACCCTGCTTCTCAGCCTCGTCTCCACCGCGGTCGCGCTCTCCATCGGCGTCGTCCTCGGCGCCATCGCCGGCTATCACGGCGGTTGGGTGGACGATTTGGTGATGCGCTTCACCGAGTTCTTCCAGACCATCCCCAACTTCATCCTGCTGGTGGTGCTGGTGGCCATCTTCACCCCCTCCATCACCTCCATCGTGGTGGCCATCGGCATCGTCTCCTGGCCCCCGCTGGCGCGCATCGTGCGCGGCGAATTCCTCACCCTGCGCTCCCGCGAATTCGTCCAGGCCGCCGAGGTGCTCGGCCAGGGCAGCGGGCGCATCATCTTCGGCGAGATCCTGCCCAATGCCCTCTCGCCCGTCATCGTCTCCGCCTCGCTCATGGTCGCCACCGCCGTGCTGCTGGAATCCGCCCTCTCCTTCCTCGGCCTCGGCGACCCCAACCTGATGAGCTGGGGCTACATGATCGGCGCCTCGCGCACCGTCATCCGCCAGGCCTGGTGGATCAGCTGCTTCCCCGGCATCGCCATCGCGCTCACCGTGCTGGCCCTCAACCTCGTCGGCGAGGGCCTCAGCGACGCGCTCAACCCCCGCCTCGCCCGCAAGAGGGGCGCATGAGCGAGCCTCCCCTGCTGTCCATCGAGAACCTCGCCATCGCCCTGCCCCAGGGCGCCGAGCGCCCACTGGCTGTCGACAACATCAGCCTCACCCTCGCCCGCAACGAAATCCTCTGCATTGTCGGCGAATCCGGCTCCGGCAAATCCATGACTGCCCACGCCGTCATGGGCCTGCTGCCCCAGCCCCATGTCCGCGCCACCGCCGGCCGCATCCTCTACCAGGGCGAAGACCTGCTCGCCGCAAGGCCAGACCGCCTGCGCGCCCTGCGCGGCCACAAGCTCGGCATGATCTTCCAGGAACCGATGACGGCGCTGCACCCGATCATGCGCGTGGAAGCCCAGATCACAGAAGTCATCCAGCAGCACGCCCCGCTCGCCAGCGCCGCCCTGCGCGACCGTGTCACCGAACTCCTGCTCGCCGTCGGCCTGCCAGACCCCGATCGCCTGCGCAGCGCCTGGCCGCACCGCCTCTCCGGCGGCCAGCGCCAGCGCGTCATGATCGCCATGGCCCTCGCCCTCGGCCCCGATATCCTGATCGCCGACGAACCCACCACCGCACTGGATGTCACCACCCAGGCCCAGATCCTCGCCCTCATCCGCCGCATCCAGGCTGAGCGCCAGATGGGCGTCATGCTCATCACCCATGATTTCGGCGTGGTCGCCGAAGTGGCCGATCGCGTCGCCGTCATGCAGCACGGCCGCATCGTGGAAACCGGCCCCGTCGCCCAGATCCTGCGCGCCCCGCAGCATCCGTACACGCAAAGCCTCATCGCCGCCGTCCCCCGCCTCCTCGCCGCCCCCCGGCCGCCACCGGAAGACGACCCCGTGGTCCTGCAGGCCGAGGAGGTCCGAAAAACCTTCCGCCAGCGCAGCTGGATCCCCGGCCGCGGCACCGAAGTCGCCGCCGTGCGCGATGTCAGCCTCGCCCTGCGCCGCGGCGAAACCATAGGCATCGTCGGCGAATCCGGCTCCGGCAAATCCACCTTCGCCCGCTGCATTGTCCGCCTGCTCGCCCCCGATTCCGGCGCCATCCGCCTGCACGGCACCGACATTGTCCCCCTCGGCCGCGCCGCCCTGCGCCCGCACCGCCGCCGCATCCAGATGGTCTTCCAGGACCCCTATGCCTCCCTCAACCCGCGCCGCCGCGTCGGCGACATCATCGCCGCCGGCCCCATCGCCCACGGCACCCCCCGCGCCGACGCCCAGCGCCGCGCCCACGAACTTCTCGCCCTGGTCGGCCTCGATGCCGCCGCCGCCACCCGCTACCCGCACGCATTCTCCGGCGGCCAACGCCAACGCATCGGCCTCGCCCGCGCCCTGGCCATGGAGCCCGACGTGCTGGTGGCCGACGAACCCGTCAGCGCGCTCGATGTCTCCGTCCAGGCCCAGGTGCTGGCCCTGCTGGCCGAGGTGCGCGCGCGGCTGAACCTCTCCATGCTCTTCATCACCCACGACCTGCGCGTCGCCGCCCAGGTTTGCGACCGCGTCGCCGTGATGTACCAGGGCGAAATCGTCGAACTCCGGCCCACGGCGGAGCTCTTTGCCCGGCCCGAGCACCCCTATGTGCGGGAGCTGCTCGCCGCCGTGCCGGGGCAGGGGTGGCTGCCGGCAATCCAAAGCGAAGAAGTTCTTTTTTGAAAAAAAGAACCAAAAAAGACTTTATCCGCTTGCACGCGTGCCAGTCACCCAGCACGCGTGCAAGCGGATAAAGTCTTTTTTGCTTCTTTTTTCTTCAGAAAAAAGAAGACACTTTCTCCGCCAACCGCATGAACCGCGGCACCGCTGCCTCCAACTCCGCAATCTCCAGCGATTCCGCCGGGCAATGTGCCTGACCGATATCCCCGGGCCCCACGATCACGCAGGGCGCGATGGCATTCAGCTCGGAGGCATCCGTCCCGAACGGGGCCGTCACCGCCGCGCGGCCCGTCTCCGCACTCACAAGCCGGATCAGCGGATGGTTGCTGGGCAACTCCGGCGGAAACCCTTCCGGCACCGCCGTCAGCGCCACGCCGTGTCGCTCGGCCGAAGCGCGCACCCGCGCCATCACCGGCTCCGGGTCGATCTTGGCGGAATAGCGAAACTTCACCTGCGCCGTCGCGCGCGGCACCGTCATGTTCACCGGCGCACCGAAGTTGTCGATCACCAGGTTGAAGTCGCTGAACGGTGGGTCGTAGTCGCTGTCATGCCACGCGGGATCGTCGCGCAGCATTTCGTAGATCGCTTTCATGTCGGTGCAGAACCCCAGCAGGTCCCAGTTGGCATTGCGCCCGCGCCCGGTGGAGCTGTGCGCCTGCACCCCCGTCGCCACCGCCGCGATGGCGATGGAACTCCGATGCCCGCGCACTGGCGTCATCACCGTCGGCTCCGCCACCAGGATCGCCGCCGGCTTCGCGCGCCGCGCCAGTTCGGATTTCGCCGCAATCAACCGCGCGCCGGCCTTGGTGGTCTCCTCGTCCGTCGTGATCAGCAGCGACACCGGCACGCTGGCCGGCAGGGCCTGCGCCGCCACGATGCAGGCCGCCAGCGGGCCCTTCATGTCTGTGCTGCCCAGCCCGTGCAGCCGCCCGCCCTCGATCCGCCCATCCCAGGGATCGGTCGTCCAGCCCGTATCCGGCACCGTGTCCATATGCCCGCTGAACGCCAGCCCCCCGGTCCCACCCCGATGCGCCACCAGCGCCCGCTTCGCCACCCCGGCCGCATCCAGGTAATCCAGCCGCTCCACCTCGAACCCGCCCAACGCCGCCTCAATCCGCGCCGCCACCGCCAGGTTGGACACGAAGCTGCGGCTGTCGATTCGCACCAGCTCAGCCGCCAATTGCACCAAGTCAGACCCAGCCATGCACACCTCCACCCAACACACCCCGAAGGTTGACCATTCCGGCCCCCAAGGCCAGCCTCCGCCCAACAGGAGACACGCCGCATGACCACCGCCTATCTCGATCCCCGCTCCGGCGAGACCTTCCCGCTGGAAACTCCGCGCTGGTGCGGCACCCACCGCGCGCCCCTGTTCCTCACCGATCTCCCCGGCATCACCCGCGCCCAGGTGGACACCACCACCCGCTCGCTCTGGCGCTACCGCGCCGCCCTGCCGATGGCCGCACCCGATCCCATCACCATGGGCGAAGGCTGCACCCCGCTGGTCCCCCGCTCGCTCCACGGCGCCACCGCGCTGCTGAAGCTGGAATGGTTCATGCCCACCGGCTCCTTCAAGGACCGCGGCGCCAGCGTGATGCTCACCTACCTGCGCCAGCAGGGCATCACGGACGTGCTGGAAGACAGCTCCGGCAATGGCGGCGCCGCCGTCTCCGCCTACGCCGCGGCAGGCGGGATGAAGGCCACCATCATGGCCCCAGACTCCACCTCGCCGGCCAAAACCGTCGCCATGTGCGCCGCCGGTGCGGCCGTGGAACTCATCCCCGGCAACCGCCAGGCCACGTCCGACGCCGCCGAGGCCCGCGCCGAGACGACCTTCTACGCCAGCCACAACTGGCACCCCTTCTTCCTCCAGGGCACCAAAACGCTGGCCTACGAACTCTGGGAAGACCTCGGCTTCGAAGCGCCCGACAACGTCATCATCCCCTGCGGCGCCGGCAGCAACGTGCTCGGCTGCGACATCGGCTTCAACGAACTCCTCCGCGCCGGCGCGATCAAGAAACTCCCCCGCCTCTTCGCCGCCCAGCCGGAAAACTGCGGCCCCATCGCCGCCAGCTTCATGGCCGGCAAGTCCGAACGCATCGCCACCCCCATCCTGCCCACCATCGCGGAGGGCACCGCCATCGCCCAGCCCATCCGCCTGCCGGAAGTCATCGCCGCCCTCCACCGCAGCCGCGGCGGCGCCGTGATGCTGACCGAGGAGGAGATCGCCGCCAGCGCCCTCTCCCTGGCCCGCACCGGCATCTACGTGGAGCCCACCTGCGCCCAGGCCGAAGCCGCCTTCCGCCGCCTGCTGGAAACCGGCGCCATCCACCCCAACGAGCGCACCGTGCTGGTCCTCACCGGCACCGGCCTCAAGGCCACCCCGCGCATCGCCGAGCTGCTCGGCATCACCCTGTGACGCTGCGCCACATCCTGCCGCCCAGCGCGGCGGCCTGGCTGATGCCGCTGGTGCTCTCCTTGCTGATGACCTTCGTCGTCTCTGCCATCGCCACCCTGCGCGCCCTCGGCCCCGGCCCGGATTTCCTCGCCGCCTGGCCCGGCGCCTGGATGCTCTCCTGGCTCGTCGCCTTCCCCGCCCTCCTCCTCGTCCTGCCCGTGGTCCGGCGCATTGTCGCCTGGCTCGTCGCCCCCGCTCACTGAAGGCGCCCAGATGTCCGCCACCAACCGCCCCCGCATCGCCCTGCTCGGCTTCTCGATCGAGTGCAACCGCTTCGCCCCCGTCGCCACGGAGCATGATTTCGCCATCCGCACCCTCATGCGCGGCGACACCATCCTGGAAGACGCCACCTCGCCCGCCCCACGCATGCTGGGCGAGATGCCCGGCTTCATCGCGGAGATGAACCAGGGCGAACCCTGGGAACCCGTCCCGCTCCTGCTCGCCATGACCGAGCCCAACGGCCCCGTGGAGCAAGGCTTCTTCGACCAGCTCATGGCCGAATGGGAAACCCGCCTGCGCGCCGCGGGCAAGATCGACGGCGTGTACTGCGTCATGCACGGCGCCGGCCTCACCGAGCGCGACGACGACCCCGAGGGCACCATCCAGGCCATGCTCCGCCGCGTCGTCGGCCCCGACATTCCCGTCGTCGCCAGCTTCGACCTGCACGCCAACGTGTCGGACACCGGCATCGACACCATCGACGCCTATATCGGCTACCGCACCAACCCGCACATGGACATGCGCGAACGCGGCGCTGAATCCGCCCAGGTCCTGCGCAAGCTGATCGGCGGCCTCAAAACCTACATCGCCAAGGTTCGCCTGCCGATCATCGCCCCCACCGTCACCATGCTCACCGGCAAGGACGCCCCGAACCGTCCCTACGGCGAGATGATCGACCTCGGCCAGGAGCTGATGCACCAGGCCCCCTGGGCCGGCCGCATCGTCAACGTCTCCGTCATGGGCGGCTTCGCCTACGCCGACACGCCCTTCAACGGCATGACGGTGGTGGTCACCGCCACCGACAAGGACGCCGCCGAAACCCTGGCCATGGAAATCGCCAAGGCAGGCTGGGCCAAGCGCGAAAAATTCTTCCCCACCCTCACCTCCCTTCCGGATGCCGTGGCGCTGGCGAAAGCCACCGAAGACCCCACCAAGCCCGCCCTCATCTTCGCCGACGTGGCAGACAACCCCGGCGGCGGCGGCCGCGGCAACACCATGTTCATCCTGGAAGCCTTCCACGCAGCGGGCGTGCGCAATGCCTTCGTCGGCGTCATCTACGATGCCGGCCTCGCCGCCGAAGCCCACAGCCTCGGCCAGGGTGCGAAATTCACCGCCCGCTTCAACCGCAGCGTGGAGAACGACTTCTCCAAGCCCTTCGCCGCCCAGGCCACCATCACCGCCCTGCACCCCGGCCCCATCGCCTGCCGCCGCGGCATCTTCGCCGGCGGCACCGTCGATGTGGGAAAGGCCGTCGCGCTGAACCTCGGCGGCATCACGGTCGTCGTCATCAGCCAGCGCGTGCAATGCGCCGACCCCGCCTTCTTCGAATCCTTCGGCCTCGACCTCGCAAAGGCCCGCGTGGTCGTCGTCAAATCCCGCGGCCATTTCCGCGGCGGCTTCGACGAGTTCTTCAAGCACGAACAGGTCATCGAGGTGGACGCCCCCGGCCTCACCACGCCCATGCTGCACCACTTCCCCTGGCAGAACCTCCCCCGCCCCGCCATCCCCCTGGAGCGGGATGTTGAGTGGATGCCCCAAGGGGCCAATGCCGGTGCAAGCGCATGAAACTCTCCGACCTCCCTACCCCCTGCCTCGTGCTGGACCGCCAGGTCCTCGCCCGCAACATCGACCGCATGGCGCAAGCCGTCGGCCGCCTCGGCGTCGCGCTCCGCCCGCACATGAAAACCGCGAAGTCGATCGACGTCGCCCGCATGGTGCTGGCCAACCAGGCCGCGCCCTGCACCGGCATCACGGTTTCCACCCTTGCGGAGGCGGAATACTTCTCCGCGCACGGGATCACCGACATCCTCTACGCCGTCGGCATCACGCCCCAGAAGCTGGACCAGGTCGCCAAGCTCAACGAGGCCGGCGCCGACGTGAAGATCATCACGGATGACCTCGATGTCGCCCGCGCCATCGCCGCCCATCCCGGCCGCCTCCGCGCCCTCATCGAGATCGACTGCGGCGAAATGCGCGGCGGCATCTCCGCCGAGGCACCGGAGCTCGAAGCCATCGGCGCCGCCCTCGGCGCGCGCCTGCTGGGGATCATGACCCATGCCGGCCACTCCTATTCCGGCCGCTCCATCCCCGAAATGGCCGACCTCGCCGAAGCCGAACGCAACGCGGCGCTGACCGCCGTCCGCCGCCTGCGCGCCGCCGGTCTCGAATGCCCCGTCGTCTCCGTCGGCTCCTCCCCCACCGCGCTGCACGCCCGCGCCCTGGGCGGCGTCACGGAAACCCGGCCCGGCGTCTACATGTTCGGCGATCTCTTCCAGGCCCAAATCGCCACGGTCGAACCCGAAGGCATCGCCGTCACGGTGCTGGCCTCCGTCATCGGCCGCCGCCCGGCGGAGAACCGTATCGTCATCGATGCCGGCGGCATGGCTCTCTCGAAGGATCGCGCCACCGAATCCGCCCCGCACGACTTCAAGTTCGGCCTGGTGCTGGATCTCCACGGCCGCCGCACCCTCGGCCACTCCCTGGTCGCCCGCGCCAACCAGGAACACGGCGTCGTCGATCTCGATCCCAGCGCCAACATCGCCCCGTTCCGCATCGGCGAGCGCGTCCGCGTCGCCCCCAACCACACCTGCATGACGTCGGCCGCCCACGACCGCTACCACGTCGTCGACGGCTCCGACGAAGTCGTGGCCGTGTGGCCCCGCATCAACGGCTGGTAATACTGACCCGCGGAACCCTGACCGATCGCCAGCGCGCGGCACCGTCCCAAGCGAAGCGGTCACAGAGGACATGGAGAGGCACAGAGAGCACAGAGAAGCGAAGCAGCCTCATCCCGGTATCCGGCTTGATCCCCAAGCCTCTGCGCTCTCTGTGACCCTCTGTGCTCTCTGTGACCGCTTCGCTTGGGACGGCGCCGCGCGGAAGGGTATCAGCCAATCATCGCGACAGTCGGTTCAACCCCGCAGGAGCCACCCAAGGAGCCCCCAATGCGCCTCGCCGTCATCTCCGACATCCACGGCAACCTCCTCGCCCTGGAAGCCGTCCTCGCCGACATCACCACCCGCGGTGTGGACGACATCCTCAACCTCGGAGACTGGGTCGCCGGCCCGCTCTGGCCGCGCGAAACCTTCGAACTCCTCGCCGAACTCGGCATCCGCTCCGTCCGCGGCAACCACGACCGCTGGGCGGTGGACCGGCCAGACGAACAGATGCCCCCCGCCGGCCGCTTCGCCCGCAACGCCCTCACCCCGGCCCAGTGCGAAATCCTGCACGCCCTGCCCGCCACGATAGACCTCGGAGACATCCTCGCCTGCCACGGCAGCCCGACGGATGACATGTCCACCCTGCTGGAAGACCCGCTCGAAGGCCGCCTCGCCCCCGCTGCTCGCGAAACCGTCGCCACCCGCCTCGGCGCAGAATCAAAGCGCCAGGTCGTCCTCTGCGGCCACTCCCACCGCCAGGCCCTCGTCACCGGCCCCGAGAATTGCCTCATCCTCAACCCCGGCAGCGTCGGCTGCCCCGCCTTCGCCGACGTTCCGGCCGCGGCCAATTTCGAACACCGCTCCCCCCACGCCCGCTACGCCATCCTCACCCAGCGCCAGGGCAAATGGTCCGCCGACCTCGTCGCCCTCGAATACGATTGTGACCGCGCCGCCACACGCGCCGCCGAACTCGGCTTCCCCAAATGGGCCACCATGCTCGCCACCGGGGCCACACCCTGATCCCGATTGCATCCCCCACCCTCTGCCCCCATATTGACCGTAAATCCGGTCAAAGGAACGGCATCCCATGCCACCCGCCTCCGCCGCCCTGCGCCTCGCCCCCGCCCGCCTCTCCCTGGCCACGGTGCTGGACGAGCGCGGCATGGTGAAGCTGGAGGAAGCCGCCGAATCCCTCCACCTCTCCAAGGCGCAGCTCGCCGAAACCGCCGGCCTCGCCCGCGAGGTCTTCCAGAAGGCCAGCCGCCGCGACAGCCCCAAGGCGCAAACCCGCGTCCGCGAGATGCTGGAGATCATCGCCCTCGTGCAAAGCTGGGCTGGCGGCCCCGCCCAGGCCCTGGCCTGGTACCGCGCCGAACCCATCCCCGCCTTCGCCGGCCGCACCGCCGAAGCCCTGGTCAAGTCCGGCCAGGCCACCGCTGTGCGCGACTATGTCGACCACCTCGCCACCGGCGGATACGCCTGAACGCCCACGCCCATGCGCTTCCAAGGCGAATGCTTTCGCGCCCACGATCCCGCCTGGTCCTGGAGCCCCCTCTCCGGCGCCGGCGCCGCGCTGAAGGGCCGCCGCTTCAACTGGCCGGGCCAGGAGGCCCTCTATCTCTCCCTCAGCTTCACCACCGTCTTCCGCGAGGTCTCCGCCGGCTTCGCCCACCGCCTCACCCCCTACGTCCTGTGCAGCTACGACGTGGACTGCGCCGACATCGCCGACCTGCGCACCGAACCCGCCCGCACCGCCCTCGGCATCCCCCTGGAAGCCCTCGCGTGCCCCTGGGCCGCAGCCCTGGCCGCCGGGCAGGAGCCGGCCACCTGGCCCATCGTCCGCCGCCTCCTTGCCGCAGGCCACGCCGGCATCCTGGTCCCCAGCTTCGCCCACGGCACCACACCCAACGACCACAACCTCGTGCTCTGGCGCTGGGGGCCCGACCTCCCGCACAAGGTCACTGTCTACGATCCCACCGGCAAACTTCCCCGCAACCAGCTCTCGTGGCGCTGATCACAGCCATCATGGAATTGTAAGAAAGAACCCTTCTTTTTCTGAAGAAAAAGAAGCAAAAAGACTTCATCCATTTGCATCCATGCTAGATGATCCCGCTTGCGTGCCAGCGGGCAAAAGTTTTTTGGTTCTTTTTTTCAAAAAAGAATCGCTTCCCTTATCGCGCTATCGTCGCCGTATCCATCGGCCGGGTCTCCAGCACCACCCGACCATTGTGCGAGAACATCATCTGCCTGGTCGCCTCGCTCCCCACCGGCATCATCACCACGCCCACCCCGATCGGGATCACCTGCGTCCGCACATCCGTCTGCAGCCGGTCGAACCCCTGGCCCGCCATCACCGGGGAGGACCCTACCACCACGAACACCTCCTCCGGCCGCAGCCGCACCAGCGCCGTCAGACCCTGCCCGCGGAACAGGAAGCCATCCGCCTCCACCCGCCACACCTCCCTGCCCGACGCATCCAGCAGCCGCACCCGCGGCGCCAGCAGCGTCCGGCCCAGGGGCACGCTGCGCACCGTCAGCATCACCTCTCCATGTCCGTCCGGCAGCCGGAACGGGGCATACAGCCCGGCGCGCTCCCCCACCTGCCGAATGCAGGGCGCGCCCAGATCGAAGTCGAACGTCACCGGCCCGTCGCGCCCGTCCAACGCCGTGCCGGTCCGCGCCGGCAGCGGCAGCGCTCCCTGCAGCATCGGGGCTGCATCACAGCGCCGCTCGCCCAGGTCGATCACCGGCTCCACCGCGCCCGGCGCCGCAACGCAACCGGCCAGCCCCGCCAGCAGCAGCGCGAGCAGGGGCCTCACTTCAGCACGGTCCCAACCGCGCCTGCCGCCGCCCGCAGCGCGGCCATCAGGCCGGCCACGGCCCGGTCCGGCTCCGCCACCAGATCGTCGGAGGTCCGGAAGCTGAACTGCGGGTCCGGCCGCATCCTCGCATCCGCCCCCAGCATCGTCAATGTCAGTGAATTATAATATCTTCACACCATATCATCACCCCGATTCCGCAGGGCATCGCCACAGGTCTGCCCGTGCCTCGGCCAGCGCTGAACTCTGCTCAAATGTGGCAGGATTGGCTCCGGTCGAAACGGCTGGGCAGGCGGGGGGCGACGGGATCCTTCCCGTCGCATCGAGGCGGAAGCCCGCTATCGCCGCGCCATCCGCCAAACCATCGGCCCCAACAGGGCCACCGCCGCCAGCGCCAGTAGCGTCGCCGACAGCGGCTGCGTTACCAGCACGCTCCAGTCGCCGTTGGAGATGGTCATCGCCCGCCGGAACTCCTGTTCCGCCAGCGGCCCCAGGATCATGCCGATGACCACCGGTGCGGTTGGGAAATCGTAGCGCCGCATCAGGAAGCCCACGATCCCGATTACGTACAGCAGCACCAGGTCCACCGGCGAGTTCGAGATGCCGTAGGTGCCGATCGTCGCGAACACCAGGATGCCCGCGTAGAGCAAAGGTGCCGGAATGCGCAGGATCTTCACCCACAGCCCCACCAGCGGCAGGTTCAGCACCAGCAGCATGACGTTGGCGATATACAGGCTGGCGATCAGCCCCCACACCAGCGCCGGCTGGCTCTGGAACAGCATCGGCCCCGGGTTGATGCCGTAGCTCTGGAAGGCGGAGAGCATGATCGCCGCCGTCGCCCCGGTGGGCAGCCCCAGCGTCAGCATCGGCACCAGCACCCCGGCGGCCGACGCGTTGTTGGCAGCTTCCGGCCCCGCCACGCCCTCGATGGCGCCCACGGTGCCGAACTCTTCGGGGTGCTTGGAGAGCTTCTTCTCCGTGTAGTAGCTCAGGAAGGTCGGCACCTCCGACCCACCGGCCGGCATCGCCCCGATCGGAAACCCGATCGCCGCCCCGCGCAGCCACGGCTTCCAGGAGCGCTGCCACTCCTCCTTCGTCATGTAGAGCGAGCCACGCAGCGGTACGATCTCGTCGTTCCCCGTATAGCGCCGCGCGGCCACGTAGAGCGTCTCACCCACCGCGAACAGGCCCACGGCCACCACGATCACGTTGACCCCGTCCAGCAGCTCATCGAGCCCAAAAGTGAACCGCGCCTGCCCGGTCTGCAGGTCGATCCCAATCAGCCCGAGCCAGATGCCGAAGAACAGCGCCGCCAAGCCCCGCACGGCGGAAGACCCCAGCACGGCCGACACGGTCACGAAGGCCAGCACCATCAGGGAAAAATATTCCGCCGGCCCGAATTTCAGCGCGAAATCCACCACCACCGGCGCCAGGAAGGTGATGCCCAGCGTGCCCACCGTGCCCGCCACGAAGCTGCCGATCGCCGCCGTGGCAAGCGCTGCCCCCGCACGCCCGGAGCGGGCCATCTTGTTGCCCTCCAGCGCTGTCACGATCGTGGCGCTTTCGCCCGGCGTGTTCAGCAGGATGGAGGTGGTGGAGCCGCCATACATCGCGCCGTAGTAGATGCCGGCGAACAGGATGAAGGCCGCAGTGGGCGGCACCTGGAAGGTGATCGGCAGCAGCAGCGCGATGGTCAGCGCCGGGCCGAGGCCCGGCAGCACGCCGATGGCGGTGCCCAGCGTGGTGCCCAGCAGGCACCACAGCAGGTTCTCAGGCGAAAGGGCGACGGCGAAGCCGCCGCCCAGCGCGGCCAGGGTTTCCATCGCCTCAGCCCCCCAACAGCGTCTCGATCACGCCCGCGCCGATATTCACGCCCAGCGCCTTGGCGAAACCGAAATAGGCGGACAGCGCGAAGACCAGCGCGATCGCCGCATCACGCAGAGGCTGCCGGCTGCCGAAGCCATGCGCCACCAGCACGAACATCACCACGGAGGCGAGCGTGAACCCGCCCGGCACGATCAGCAGCACGTTGGCCAGCAGCCCGGCGCCCACGAAGAACACGGCGCGCCAGTCGGTGGGAACCTCGCGTTCCTCCTCCGGCTGCCAGCCGCCGCGCAGCCCCGCCACCACCATCGCCACCGCCATGGCACCCAGGCCGATGGCGGTGAGATAGGGGAAGATCCGCGGCCCCACCTTGGCGTACATCGGGGAAGTACGGATCTCCCCGGTCTGCCACCACACCAGCGCAGCCACGCCCAGCAGGCCCAGCCCGATCAGCGTCTCGGGCCAGGCAGGGCCGCTGGAGGGGGGTTTGGTCACGTCAGGCCCAGTGTCTTCAGGAGGCCAAGCCCAGATCCTTCAGGATCGCCTCGATGCGCGTGGTCTCGTTCTCCACATACTTGGCATAGGCGTCGCCGAAGATCGGGATGGAGGTCCAGTCGCGCTTCTTGCACTCCTCCTGCCAGGCGGCGGACTTGGTCATCGTCTCCATCAGCGCCACCATGGCATCGCGCCCGGCCGCGTTCACGCCCGGGGGGGCGAACACGCCGCGCCAGTTGAACAGCTCCACGTCGATGCCTTGTTCCTTCAGCGTGGGGATGTCGATGCCCGGCTGGCGTGCATCGGCAGAGATCGCCAGAGCGCGCAGCTTGCCCGCCTTTACCTGCTCGCTGAACTCACCCCAGCCGGAAATGCCGGCTGCCACATGCCCGCCCAGCAGCGCCGCCTGGGCCGGGCCGCCGCCAGCGAAGGCGACGTAGCTCAGCCGGTTCGCCGAAACGCCCACCGCCTTGCCGATCATGCCCAGCATGATGTGGTCCGTGCCGCCCGCGGAACCGCCAGCCACCGGCACCTTCGCCGGATCGGCCTTCAGCGCATTGACGAAATCGCCAGCCGTCTTGAACGGGCTATCCGGCGGCACCACAAGCACCTCGAACTCGCCGGTCAGCCGCGCCACGGGCTGCGTGCTGGTCAGCTTCACCGGCGCCTTGTTGGCGATGATGGCGCCCACCATCACCATGCCGCCCACCATCAGCGCGTTCTGCCGGCCACGCCACTGGTTCAGGAACTGCGGCAACCCCACCACGCCGCCGGCGCCGGGAACGTTGGTCACCTGCGCGGTCTTGATCTGGTTGTTGGCGCGCAGCACCGCTTCCACGGTGCGCGCCGTCTGGTCCCAGCCGCCGCCAGGGGCCGCGGGGACGAAAAGCTGCAATTGCTCGATCGCCTGAGCCTGTCCCGTGCGCGGCAGCGCGGCGGCACCGGTCGCGGCCAACGCGGCCATGGTCAGCCCGCGGCGAGTCATGTTGTGCGGCATGGTGTCTCCTCCTTTCCAGCCTGGTTTACCCAGGCGCGAACCCAACCAGATGTTGGCGCAATCGCAGGTTTTCAACGCCGCCGCCATAGGTTTGTTGCGCCACCGCCCCCCGTGGCGTGACAAGCCACGGCCCGGACCCTAGCATCCCGGCAACCACGCCCAATGCGGGAGAACGCCCATGGATTCGCCAATCAGTGACGCGCTTGGCTTCGTGCCTGACCATGACCAGCCCATTCCGTACATGCAGCGCACGCGCGACTATTACATCGCCATCGGCTACACCACGCCGTATCGCTGGGCGCACTACAACGACGCGCCGTTCACCCGGCTGGCCAAGAAGCTGTCGCAGGCCCGCGTGGCCATCGTCACCACCGCCGCCCCCTATCAGCCGGACAAGGGCGACCAGGGGCCGGGTGCCGCCTATAACGGCAGCGCCAAGTTCTATCAGGTGTACGACGGCGACACCTCGGTCGACCACGACCTGCGCATCAGCCATATCGGTTACGATCGCAAGCACACCACGGCCACCGATCCCGGCACCTGGTTCCCGTTGCCCGCCCTGCGCCGCGCCGCTGCCGCCGGCCGCATCGGCCAGGTGGCACCCCGCTTCTGGGGCGCCCCCACCAACCGCAGCCACCGCGTGACCATCGACACGGATGCGCCCGAGATCGTGCGCCGCGCGCTGGCGGACCAGGTGGATGCCGTGGTGGTGGTACCCAACTGCCCCGTCTGCCACCAGACCAGCACGCTCACCGCCCGCGCGCTGGAGGAAGCCGGCATTCCGTCTGTGGTGATGGGCTGCGCCAAGGATATCGTGGAATTCGCCGGGGCGCCGCGCTTCCTGTTCAGCGATTTCCCGCTCGGCAACAGCGCCGGCCGGCCGCATGACGTGGCCAGCCAGGACCAAACGCTGGAACTGGCGCTGCGCCTGCTGGAATCCGCCCCGGGCCCGCAAACCACGATGAAGTCGCCGCTGCGCTGGAACGAAGACGGCATGTGGAAGCTGGACTACAACAACATCGCCACGATGGCGCCGGAAGAACTCGCCCGCCGCCGCGCCGAGTTCGACCGCCAGAAGGAACTCGCGCGCGCCAACCGGGTGTCGGCCTGAGATGGCCGCCCGTCCGTTCGAAGGGGTGCGGATCCTGGATTTCACCCAGGTCCTCGCAGGCCCCTATGCCAGCTTCCAGCTTGCCCTGATGGGCGCCGATGTCATCAAGGTGGAACGGCGGGAGGGCGAGGATTCCCGCCGCACCCCGCTCTCCCGCGAATGGGCCGATCGCGGCATGGCCTCCGGCTGGATGGCGATCAACGGCAACAAGCGCAGCCTCACGCTCGACCTGCAGAAGAAGGAGGCGAAGGAGATCATCCGTCGCCTGGTGGCCGAGGCCGACGTGGTGATGGAGAATTTCCGCCCGGGCGTGATGGACCGGCTGGGGCTGGGCTATGAGGCGCTGAAGGCGATCAACCCACGCATCATCTACGCCGCCGTCTCCGGCTTCGGCCATACCGGTCCGGACAGCCCGGAGGCCGGCTACGACGGCAAGATCCAGGCGATGTCGGGCATCATGTCCATCACCGGCCATGAGGAAACCGGGCCGGTGCGCGCGGGCTTCGCGGTGTGCGACACGCTAACCGGCATGACCATGGCCTTCGGCGTGTCCAGCGCGCTGTTCCAGCGCACCCATACCGGCACTGGCCAGTTCGTCGACATCTCCATGCTGGATGCCACGCTCGCCTTCCTGGCCGGCCCGATCGCGGACTGGACGGTGGCGGGCCACAAGCAGAAGCAATCCGGCAACCAGGCGGTCAGCCGCAAGCCCACCGCCAACCTGTTCCGCGCCAAGGATGGCTGGCTGCTGCTGGCGGTGAACAACGACAAGCAATACGACGCGCTGATCAAGGCGTTGGGGCTGGAGCACACCAACAGCGACCCGCGCTTCGCCGACTGGTTCCTGCGCGTGGAGAACGAGCCCGCCCTGCGCGCCCTGATCGAGGAGAAACTCGCCGCCGCCACACCCACCGAATGGGAGGAGCGGCTGAACGCCGCCGGCGCCCCGAGTGCGGCGATCTGGCGGATCGAGGAGGTGATCGAGCACCGCCAGGTGAAGGCACGCGGGCTGATCCAGGAAGTCGACTCCCCCTGGGGCAAGCTGCGCTTCGCCGGCAGCGGCGTGACCCTTGCGCATGGCACGCCCAGGCTGGACAAGCTGGCCCCGCTGCTGGGGGCAGATACCGATGCCATCCTGGCGGAGGTGGGTTTCGGGCCGGCGGAGATCGCGGCCCTTCGTGACGGAGGCGTGGTTTGAATACGCAGCGACTCAAGACGTTCATCCAGGACTTCACCCGGCTGGCCGATGCCCATCACGGCAACGAGCCGGCGATGCTGGCCAATGGCGAACTGCTGCTGGCCGGGCTGGTGGCGCATGACGACTGGCTGCCGGAGGCCTTCGCCCAGCCGAACCCGGAGCGCTACACCCAGTACCTGCTGCATTGCGACCCGCTGGAGCGGTTCTCGGTGGTGAGCTTCGTCTGGGGCCCCGGCCAGAAGACGCCGGTGCACGACCACATGGTGTGGGGCCTGATCGGCATGCTACGCGGCGCGGAGACCGAGACGCATTTCGACCGCGCGACCGACGGAAGGCTGGTGCCCGGTGGAAGTGCAACGCTGCGGCCGGGCATGATCGGCAAGGTCTCGCCTGCCATCGGGGACATCCATGTGGTGTCCAACGCGATACCGGATGCGCCTTCCATCAGCATCCATGTCTATGGCGCCAATATCGGCATGGTGCACCGCCACGTGTTCGACCTGGCGACGGGCGCGCCCAAGACCTTCGTCTCCGGCTATTCGGCGGACGTGGTACCCAACCTGTGGTCCATGCCGCCGGCTTCGGCATGAGCCTGGTTTCGACCGCCCTTGAAGGGGGCGTGCTGACCGCAACGCTGAACCGGGTCGATCGCGGCAACGCGCTGGATGCGGCGCTGGTGGCCGATCTGCGGGCGGCGGTGGCGCTGGCCGATGATCCCGCGGTGCGGCTGCTGGTGCTGCGCGGGGCGGGCAAGGCGCTGTGCACCGGGTTCGACGTGGGCGGGATCGAGGCGGAGAATGATGCCTCCCTGCTCGCCCGCTTCGTGGCGATCGAGCTGCTGCTGCAGGCGGTGCGGCATGCGCCGGTGCCGGTGGTGGCGCTGGGACATGGGCGGATGTTCGGGGCCGGGGCTGATCTGTTCGCCGCGGCCACCTGGCGCATTGCCGATCCCGGGGCGAGGTTCGCGTTTCCCGGGGCGCGGTTCGGGCTGGTGCTGGGCACACGGCGCCTGGCCTCCATCGTGGGCGAGGCGCGGGCACTGGCGCTGACCGCGCGTGGGCAGGGACTGGATGCGGAAGCGGCGGCTGCCTGCGGGCTGGCAACGTCGTTGCTGGCGCAGGACGGATGGGATGCGGAGGTGGCGTCGATCGCCGCCGAGGTTGCCCGCGTGGACCGGGCAACGGCGCTGGCGTTGGCCGGCGCGGCGCGGGCCGAGACGCGCGATGTTGATCTGGCGGCGCTGGTGCGATCCGCCGCGGTGCCGGGGCTGCGGGACAGGATTGCCGCCTATGCCGGCGGGCGTGGCTGACGCAAGGAGCACATGATGTCCGGTACCCCAACGCTGCCGTTGTTTTACACGAAGCTGGTGGGGGTGAACCCCACCGCCCACGCGGCACTGCGGATGGACCGCGCGGCCGGGTTCGGCTTCACGGCGGGGGCGACGTCGATCCCGCTGGGGCTGGGCGAACTGGCGCTGGCGGCGCGGCACT
>JAIXTK010000440.1 GCA_027483995.1 Acetobacteraceae bacterium | reverse complement strand
GGAATGGGCGAAGGTGCGCAGCATCACGGCATCGACGTAGCGGGAGAGCACGCGGGCGGTATCGGCGATGGTTTCGCCGCGACCCATCTGCATGTCGTTGGAGGTGAGGTTGATCACGTCACCGCCGAGCTGGCGCATGCCGACCTCGAAGCTGACGCGGGTGCGGGTGGAGGGCTTCTCGAAGATCAGCGCCAGCACCTTGCCGGCCAGCGGCTTGGGCGTGGCCGCACCGGATTTGAGGGCGCGCTTGTAGCCGGCCGCCACCTCCAGCATGCGGCGCAGCGTGGCGCCGTCGTGGTCGCGGATGTCGATGAAGTGGCGGGGAGATGTGCTCTCCCCGCCCTCCATGGAGGACTCGCGCCGCAATGCGGCGCCGCTCACGGTGGCGCTCCCGATTATTGCGCCGCGGCCTTGGAGGCCGTGGCGAGGTCGGAGGCGGCGCGGCGCATCATGCCCAGCGCCTCGGCGATGTCTGCTTCGGTCGTCACCAGCGGCGGCACGAGGCGAACCACGTTCTCACCGGCGGTCACGGTCATGAGGCCGGCGCCGGTGAAGGCCACCTGCACCTGGCCCGCGGGGATCACGCACTTGATGCCCTGCATCAGCCCGCGGCCACGGCTTTCGGCGAAGATGCCGGGGAATTCGGCGATCAGCTTCTCCACGCCGGCCTTCAGCAACTCGCCCTTGGCGATCACGCCATCGAGGAAGCCCGGGGCCATCAGCACGTCCAGCACCGCGTTGCCCGCCGTGCAGGCGAGCGGGTTGCCGCCGTAGGTGGTGCCGTGGGTGCCGGGAACGAGGTGCTTGCCCACCCATTCCTTCGCCAGCACGGCGCCGAGCGGGAAGCCGCCGCCGATGCCCTTGGCGGCCGAGATCACGTCCGGCTCGATGCCGGCCCATTCATGGGCGAACAGCTTGCCGGTGCGGCCCATGCCGCACTGCACTTCGTCCAGCGCCATGATCAGGCCGAACTCGTCGCACATGGCGCGCAGGTCGCGCATGAACTGGATGTCGGCCGAGCGCATGCCGCCCTCGCCCTGCACCGGCTCCACCATCACGGCGGCGGTGTTGCCGTCGATCGCATCGCGCACCGCGTTCATGTTGTTCAGCGGCACGTGCTTGAAGCCCTCCACCTTCGGGCCGAAGCCTTCCAGGTAGTGGCTGTTGCCGGTGGCGGCGAGCGTGGCGAGCGTGCGGCCGTGGAACGCGCCCTCGAAGCAGATGATGCCGTATTTCTCCGGCTTGCCGGTGCTGGCCATGGTCTTGCGGACCATCTTGATCATGCCCTCGTTCGCTTCGGCGCCCGAGTTGCAGAAAAACACGGTGTCCGCGAAGGTGGCTTCCACCAGACGAGCGGCGAGCTGCTCGGCCTGCGGGATGCGGTACAGGTTGGAAACGTGCATCACCTTGTGGGCCTGCGCCGAGATGGCGTCGGCCAGGTGCTTGTTGCCGTGCCCGAGGGAGGCGGTGGCGATGCCCGACCCGAAATCGAGGAATCGTCGCCCGTCCGTCGTCCACAGCCATGCACCCTCGCCCCGCTCGAAGGCGAGGTCGGCGCGGTTGTAGTTCGGCAGAAGGGCGGAAATCATATCCGGGTGACCCTCATATGTCCCTCGTGCTGGGGACGTTGTTCCACGGGCTTGCGGCCACCGGCACCCTGTGCGCCGGCGGTTCCGGGGAAGCGGGAACAATGGGGGGGCGGCGGCGCCGGTGTCAAATGGCGGGAATGTTGCGCATGGCGCCCATGCGCCGGCCGTGGCAGGAATCGCCGCATGGCTCGCTCTCCTGGCCCCCCTGGCCCTGCCCCCGACGAACCCGCGTTGCGCGAGGCGGCGCTGACCCATCTCGCCCGCTACGCCACCACGCGGGCGGGGCTGGTGGCGGTGCTCGATCGCCGCATCCTGCGCTGGCTGCGCGCCTCCGAAGGCAACGAGGCGGCCCCGGCGCAGGCCGCGGCGGCGCGCGAGGCGGCGCGGCGCGTGGCAGACCGGCTGGTGCAGCTTGGCGCGCTGAACGATGCGGTGTTCGCCGAGTCGCGCGCCCGCAGCCTCAACCGCGCCGGCCGTTCCCGCCGCGCCGTGGCCGCCCATCTCGCCGCCAAGGGGGTGGATGCCGAAACCGCCCAATCCGCCCTGCCGGATGACCCCGAGGCTGAACTCGCCGCCGCCGTGGCCCATGCCCGCCGCCGGCGCCTTGGCCCGTTCCGCACCGTGGCCGCCGATCCCGCCCGGGTGCAGAAGGAACTGGCCGGTTTCGCCCGCGCCGGCTTCAGCCGCGACACCGCGTTACGCGCCCTGCGCATGGACCCGCAGGACGCCGAGGACCTGCTGCGCGCCGCGCGCGAGGCATAGTCGGCGCAATCGTCGGAAGGCGCGGCGCGGCAAGCTGCTCTATGCAGGCGGCATGAGCGCACCCCCACCCGCCGCCCCCACCATGGACAGCACCGGCTGGGCGCTGCTGATGGTGCTCTCCGTCCTCTGGGGCAGTTCCTTCCTGTTCTTTGCGCTGCTGGTGGTGGAATTGCCGCCGCTGACCATCGTGCTCGGCCGCGTCGGTCTGGCGGCGCTGATGCTGCACCTTCTGTTGCTGCTGCGCCGTATGCCGGTGCATGCGGGCCTGCCGTGGCGGGAATTCGCGGTGATGGGCCTGCTGAACAACATCATCCCGTTCGTGCTGATCACCCTGGGCGTGGCGCGCATCCCCAGCGGGCTCGCCGCCATCCTGAACGCCACCACGCCGATCTTCACCGTGCTGGCGGCCCATTGGCTCACCGCCGACGAACGCTTCTCCCCGGCCAAGGCGGCCGGCGTGGCGCTGGGCTTCGCGGGCGTGGCCGTGCTGGTGGGGCCGGGCCTGCTGGGTGGGATCGGGCAGGCGGACCTGGTCGGCCAGCTCTGCTGCCTCGGCGCCGCGGTCAGCTACGCCTTCGCCGGGATCTACGGCCGCCGCTTCCGCGCCATCCCGCCACTGCATGTCGCCACCGGGCAGGTGACGGCGAGTGCCGCAATGCTGCTGCCGCTCGCGCTGCTGCTGGAACGCAGCTGGACCCTGCCGATGCCCAGTGCCACCGCCTGGGCGGCGCTGTTCGGCATCGCGCTGCTCTGCACCGCCATGGGCTACGTGCTGTATTTCGCCATCCTGGCGCGGGTGGGGGCCACCAACCTGCTGCTGGTGACCTTCCTGCTGCCCGCCAGCGCGCTGCTGCTGGGCGCCCTGGTGCTCGGCGAGGCGATCAGCCTGCGCGCCCTGGCCGGCATGGCGCTGATCGGCGCGGGCCTCGCCGCCATCGACGGGCGGCTGCTGCGCGCGCTGCGGCGCTGACTTCCCACGCCCCGCCGCCGTGCTAGCCTCCCGCCAACACGGGGGACGATCCATGGCGCGCATCAACCGCTGCATCGAGCTGCTGCAACAGGATATCGGCGTGTACTACACCGGCCACCACACCGGGCACGTGCTGACCTACGAACAAGGCCGCGAAGACGCCGGCACCTGGGCCGACTACATCAACATCGGCATGGAACACGGCGCCTTCGACATGGGCGGGCTCGCCGCCTACATGAAGGGCCTCGTTGATGGCGGGCCCACCCGCAGCGGCCACCGCACCCCCACCGTGGTGGTGGAAGCGCCCGTCAACGGCACGTCCGAAGCCAACGTGCTGCACAATGCCTGGCAGTTCCGCCAGATCCTGGGCCGCGGCGTGCACGGCATCATCCTCTGCCAGGCCGAAACGCCGGAAGCCGTGCGCGCCTTCGTGGAATCCTGCCGCTACCCGATCGGCGCCCAGGGGTTGGACCCCGCCATGCCCACGCCGCTGGAACGCATGGCGGGCAAGAAGAAGGTCACCCCCAAGCCCGGCACGCTCGGCGTCGGCACCCGCGGCCAAGGCTCCGAGCCCGATGCCGCCCATGTCTGGGGCATCGAGCAGATCGACTACAAGCAGCGCTGCGACCCCTGGCCGCTGAACCCCAAGGGCGAGCTCATGCTCGGCGTGAAACTGGAAAGCCCCGAAGGCGTGGCGCGCTGCGAGGAAATCCTCGCCGTGCCCGGCCTGGCCTACGCCGAAATCGGCCCCGGCGACCTCGGCTTCTCGCTCGGCTACCTCACCATGCGCAACAACCCCTACCCGCCGGAACTGCAAACCGCGCGCGACCGAATCCTGCGCGCCTGCCACCGCAACGGCCTCGCCTTCCTGGAAGCCTGCTGGCCGGAAAACATCAAGCAACGCCTGGACGACGGCGTGCGCGTGCTGGCCGGCGGCCGGGAAGACGCCGCCACGATCGGCCGAGCCTACCAGGGGCGGACGATGCCGGTGTGAGGGAAGGGAAGGCGAGGGGCTCTGCCCCTCGACCCCGCTGGGGCCTTAGGCCCCAGACCCCTCGACCTATTTCCGCCTTCGGCGGGGAGGGGCCGTCGAGGCGGTTGAGAGACCCGGTCGGCCCCTCCCCGCCGAAGGCGGAAAGTCATGTGGGTCCAGGGACCTCAGGTCCCTGGCGGGTCCAGGGCAGAGCCCTGGCCTTCCTTCCTTCTCACTCAGTCATCAAGCCACACCGGGTTGCTCCAGGCCCGGCGGCCGGCGTCGTCCACCACCACCACGCGCAGCCAGCCGCCTTTGCGGAACTTGTCGAGTGGCAGGCGGGCGCTGCGTTGGCCGGGACCGGTGCTGAACGCGCCGGCGGAGCCGCGGCCGAGGGCGATGATGGAGGAGGCGGGCGAGCATTCCACGATCACCTCGGTGGAAGAGACCTGCAGGGCGTGGATTTCCGGGCCTTGGGAGGAATAGAAGCGCCCGGCCTTCAGGGCGTCGACCAGGGCTTCGGGTTCCAGGGTTTCGGATTTCACCATCACCCAGCCGCCGAACCAGTCGTTCCGCTTGAAGTGGGCGTCGTCGGTGGCGCAGCCCCAGATGCGGCGGCCTTTCGACAGCAGCGCATCCAGCATCACCGTGCCGTCGCCGCGGTCTTCCTCCACGTGGCTGGTGTGGTTGTAGAGCTCCACGGCGTGGGCGCAGGGGATGGCATCCGCGTCGCCCACCGTCATGCCGTTCCAGGCCGGGTGGGGCAGCGCCACGAAGGCCCCGGCGGCAACGCAGCGCGCGGCCAGCTCGGGGCCGGTTTCGGCGGCCGTGGTGGGTTCGAAATCGAGCGGCAGGCCCACGGAGAGGATGTGCCACATCTCGCCCAGCTCGGTGCTCGGCGCATGCACCTCCGCCCCCAGGATGGTGGTGAAGCGGTTGGTGCGGAAATCCCGCGTGTCGGCGATCGGGAAGCCGTATTTCGGCAGGAAGTGGTCGGTCAGCGAGATGAAATCGTAGCCGCCGTCGCGATACAGCGCGCACACGTCTTCCGGCGAGCGGATCGCGTCCGACAGGGTGGAATGGGTGTGCAGGTTGCCCCGGAAGAAGCGGCCGGGGCCGGAGAGCGGTTCCTGCATGGGTAGGGTCCTTGCGCTGGCAATCCCGGCAGCGTGGCATAAGCTGGCCGGGTTCGACAGGGAGGAACGCGATGGAACTCAGGGGCACGGTGGCGCTGGTCACCGGCGGCAATGGCGGGCTGGGGCAGCGCATCTGCCACGCGCTGGCCAAGGAAGGCGCGCATATCGCGGTGATGTACGCGCAAAGCCGCGAGCAGGGCGAGGCTGTGGCGAAGGAGCTTGCCGCAACCTACCAGGTGAACGCCGCGGCCTTCGGCTGCGACATCACGGACCAGGCCCAGGTGGAGGGGCTGGTGGCCGCGGTGCAGAAGCATTTCGGCCGCATCGATATCCTGGTGAACGATGCCGCCTTCAACAAATCCGTCCCGTTCCCGGACCTCGACTCCATGAGCATGGAGCTGTGGGACAAGATCATGGCGGTGAACCTCACCGGCCCCATGCGCCTCACCAAGGCGGTGGCGCCGATCATGAAGGCGCAGGGGGCCGGGCGGATGGTGAACATCTCATCGGTCGCCGGTCTCACCCCCAGCGGCTCCTCCATCGCCTATGCCATCTCCAAGGCCGGGCTGATCCACCTCACGCGCTGCATGGCCGTGGCGCTGGCGCCGGAGGTGCTGGTGAACTGCGTGGCCCCGGGCCTGCTGGAAGGCACCCGCGCCACCGCCAATCTGCGGCCGGAGCAGGTGACAAACTCGGCCTCTTCCTCGCTGCTGAAGAAGGCCGCGGACAAGGACGACTGCGCAGACATGGTGGTCACGATGTGCCGCACAGAAACCATGACCGGGCAGACCATCGTGATCGACGCCGGGCGCGTCTTTCACTGAACAACGAAACGCCGGCAGCCATGCGGCTGCCGGCGTTCATCGGCAAGGGCGATCAGGCGACGGCTGCGTCGTCGCGGCGGTCGCGCACCTTCACGTAGGCCAGTGCGGCATGTTCCTGGCAGTAGGGCTTGCCGGTCGATGCCTCGGAATCGCAGAACCGGAAGCTCTTGGTCCCCGGCTCGCCGATCGGCCAGCAGCAGGTCTGCGGCCGGATCGCACGGAAGGTGGTGCTGGCCGGGCGCGACGCCACCACGCGCGGCACGGAGGCCGGCGGGGCAGGGGGCTGCGAAATCGGGGCCGCCACCACCTGCGGTGCCGGGGCGCTGGCAGCGGCCAGCGGCGGCAGCGTCGGCCCGGTCACGCGGCGCGGCGTGGCCGGGCGCGGGGCCGCACCCGTGGCATCGCGCCGGATCGGCGAGGGCCGCGCCGGCAGGTTCAGCCGGTGCGCCTTGCCCACCACGGCGTTCTTGGAAATGGCCATACGCCGGCCAATCTCCGCGGTGGAGAGGCCCTCAGCCCAGAGCGCGCGCAACCGCGCGATCGTTTCCTCATTCCACTCCATATCGTGGCTCCTTGCCGCTACCGACACAACATACGGTAGCCCGATCGGCTCCCGGGTCAACGCTGGAATCGGGGTTCAAGCGCAGAATCCTGTGGACAACCTTGCACCCGACCCCAACATCTTGTGGAGAAAGGGCATTCCGCCAACCGACCCGATCCGCTTCCGATCTTATCGCCTGCCCCCCGTCGATTCGCAGCTAGAAAAGCAGCCCCTTCTTCAGCAGCCCGTGCACGCCCTTCTCCCCGTTCACCGTCTGGGTCACATGGAAATCCACCGCCAAGGAACAGAACTGGTAGGCCTGCTCGCGTGACAGGTTGGAGCGGCTGCAGATGAAGGCGATCATCTCCCGCAGCGCCGTCTTCATCGCCTGGTCCAGGTCCTCGTGCATCCCCATGCTGATGAAATGCGTCGCCGTCTCCGCGCGGGGATAACGCAGCATCGGCTCCGCGCCGGCCGCCTTGTGCAGCACCAGGGTGAAGGTGCCGGTCAGGCAGATCTCCAGCGCGTTGATGCACACCTCGCCATCACCCTGCACGCCATGCCCGTCCCCGGCCGAGAACAGCGCCCCCGGCGCCAGCACCGGCAGGAACAGCGTGCTGCCCTGGGTCAGCTCCTTGTTGTCCAGATTGCCGCCATGCTGCCGGGGCTGGATGGTGGAAATCGTGCCGTAGCCCGGCGGCGGCGCCACGCCCATCACGCCAAAGAACGGCGCCAGCTTCAGCTCCACCCCATAGGGCAGCCGGCACGTCATCGCCGCCCGATCCACCGGGATATGCGTCAGGAATCGCTCGTGAAAATCCTCCGGCAGCGTGCCGGCCAGCGGGCGAAACCCGCAGAACCCCCAGTCATTCCCCAGTTCGATCCGGTCGATCCGAACCTCCAGCATGTCGCCGGGCATCGCACCCGCCACCGCCACCGGCCCGGTGATGATGTGCCCGCCCGCGCGCGGAATATCCGAGGCATGAATGGCCGCCAACGCCGCCGGCACCCGCATCCCGCTGCCCGGCGGCGGCATCACGTCCGGCCCGCCCGACACACACTCCAACACCACCGTGTCCCCGGATTGAACCGTCACCACCGGCGGAATCGACGCGTCAAACACCCCCCACCGCACCGTCTTGGGCGTCGCTGCCACCTGGTGAACCGCCATCCCACACCCCCGAGTCGCTACCCCACCATCGTCACCCATCGCGGGGCCGCAGGCCAGCACGGGTGTGGCGGTGTGGGGAAGGGAAGGCGAGGGGCTCTGCCCCTCGACCCCGCTGGGTCCGGCGCGCGCCTTCGCGCGACGGCCTTAGGCCCCAGACCCCGCGACCTTTTTCCGCCTTCGGCGGGAGGGGCCGTCTCGGCGCGCGACACAGACCGGGTCGGCCCCTCCCGCCGAAGGCGGAAAGACTCATGTGGGTCCAGGGACCTCAGGTCCCTGGCGGGTCCAGGGCAGAGCCCTGGCCTTCCTTACCCCACCCGCGGCAACCCGAGCAGGCTGGCGGCCTCGGCGAAGGTGGCGGCGGTGGGGTGGCGGTCGGAGGGTGGGGTGTCGGTGCCCGGGCGCACGATGTGGCAGGCGCGCATGCCGGCGGTGGTGGCGGCGTCCAGTTCGGATTCGTTATCCGACAGGAAGGCCACGGCGGAGGGCGGCACGTTCATGCCGATCGCCAGGCGCACATAGCTGTCCGGGTCACGCTTGGCGCCGATGCGGGTATCGAAGAACCCGGCGATCACGGGCGAGAGGTCACCGGCGGTGGAGTGGCCGAAGATCAGCTTCTGCGCCGGGATGGAGCCGGAGGTGTAGGTGAAGATGCGGATGCCGCTGGCGGCCCAGGCGTGCAGATGCGGCGGCACGTCGGGGTAGAGCTCCCCGCGCAACTCACCCTCGGCATAGCCTTGTTCCCAGATCATGCCCTGCAGGCGCTGCAACGGCGCGAGCTTGAGGTCGCGGTCCATCCAGTGCTGCAGGGTGGTGAGTTCGGGCTGGTCCGGCACCATGCGGCGGATTTCCGCCAGGATGGTGGCCACGTCCGGCAGGTCGATGCGGCCGGCCCAATCGGGCAGGGCACGGCGCGCATAGGGCAGGAGCACGCCGTGGATGAACACGGCGGGCGTGGTCGTGCCCTCGATATCGGTCAGAACGGCCGAAGGGGCGAGCACGGCGTGGGTCCGGGTGCGGCGCGCGCTCCCTGCCGGTTCAGCCCTGGCGGGCGGCCGTGGTCTGGTTCGCGTTCGTGGTACCGGCGTTCGGGCCCGGGATGGTGCCGGCCGGCTGCTTGTCGGTGGCGCTTGCCTCCATGGAGGCGTCGTCCTCGGCCATGTTCTTCTTGAACGACTTGATGCCCTTGGCAAAGTCGCCCATCAGGCCGCTGATCTTGCCGCTGCCGAACAGCAGCAGCACAACGGCAAGAACGATCAGCCAGTGCCAGATGCTGAAGCTACCCATGACATCCTCCAGGCGGGGCGTTCCCCGGTAATAGGGCGTTTCCCTCGTTCTCCTCACATGGCCCGCCACATCGCCCGATGCAAGCGATGATTGGACTCTTTCGCTGCCGCAGCCGATGCCTACCCGTCGATGCGCGCGCGCGGCGCCGGGCGGCCGCGTGTATCCAGCGCGTACCGGGCCGCGATCGGCGTGGCGCGGGCGAGCTCGGCATAGGTGGCGGGCCGGCGCGGATGGATGAAGCCGTGCGCGGGGTAGGCATGGGTGCCGAGCGTGTTGCTGGGCGGGTACCACACCCGCACCTCGCTCCAGTCGTTGCCTGAAGAGACATCCACCACCAGCTGGTCCTCATCCACCTGGCCGGGCACCCAGTTGGCCTGGGTCACCAGCACCTGGCGCGGGCTGACCACGCGGGTCACGACGGAAACATGGCCGGAGCGCAGGCGGCTGGAGCGGCGGAACACCAGCACGCTGCCAATGGCCGGCTGCTCGTTGCGCGCGTAGCGTCCGGCGGCATTGTGCCACCAGCTCTCCGCCTCCCCATACAGCGCGATGCCGGAGAGTTCGCGGGCGAAGGGGGCGCAGGAAATGCCGGGCACCCGCAGGCTGGCACCGGAGGACGAGGAGGGCGCGCGCGAGGAAGACCCGCAGGCGGCCAGCAGGCTCGCCGCCGCCAGGGTGGGAAACAGGTGGCCGAACAGCTTCCTTCGGGGCGTCATGGCCCCAGTATAGCAGATCGCAACGACAACGCACGGATTTCGCACAGTTATGCCGTGCGAAGGGCCACCCACAAGGGCTAGCGTCCGCCCCCCAGCACCGTCCCCAATACGTAGTCGGTGTGGGCACCCAGCGCCGGCCCGGTCCAGCCGATGGTCGCCTCCGGCGCCGCGCCGTCGAAGCGGATGGTGGGGCCGAAATGCAGCGTGCGGCCGATCAGCGGGTCTTCCACCTCCAGCACCGCCCCGCGCGCGCGGTTGTGCGCGTCGGCAGCGATGTCGGCGATGTCGAACAGGCGGCAGCACGGCACGTCCGCGTCTTCTAGGCGCTGTTCGGCCTCGCTGGCCGGCAAGGTGCGCGTCCAGGCGGCGATGGCGGCATCCAGCTCGCCGGCGGCGGCGCAGCGCAGCGCGTTGGTGGCGAAGCGCGGCTCGGCGGCCAGCTCCGGCCGCCCGATCGCGGCCATCAGCCGGACGAAGATCAGGTCGGAATTGCCCGCCACGCACAGCCACTTGCCGTCGGCACACGGGTAGGTGTTGGTGGGCGCGGCGGTCGGGATCGCGGCCCCGGCGGGTTGGCGAATGCGGCCATCGATCGCGTATTCCGGCAGCATGCCTTCCATCAGGCTCACGATGGAATCCACCAGGTTCACATCGATGATCCGCCCCTTCCCCGTGCCGGTCACGTCGCGCTCGTACACGGCGGAAAGCAGCCCGATCGCGGCATAGAGCCCGGCGAGATCATCGCCGATCGAGATGCCGCAGCGCGGCGGCGGCAGGTCGGACGCGCCCGAGGGATGGCCCGTGAGGTGGCGGATGCCGCCCATCGACTCCCCGATCGCGCCAAAGGCCGGCTTGTCCCGATAGGGCCCGGTCTGGCCATAGCCGGAGACACGGGCGATCACCAGGCGCGGGTTTTCGGCGTGCAGCACATCCGGGCCAAGCCCCAGCTTCTCCAACTGGCCGGGCCGGTAGTTCTCCACCAGCACATCGGCGCGGCGGGCCAGGGCGAGCGCGCGGTCGCGGTCCTTCTTCAGGTCCAGCACCACGGAGAGCTTGTTGCGGCCATGAATGCTGAACCACACCGGGTGACCCTTCACGGTCGCACCCCAGCCGCGCACCGGGTCGCCCGCCGGCGGCTCCACCTTGATCACCTCGGCGCCGAGATCCGCCAGCACCCGGGTGCAGAAGGGGCCCGCGATATAATGGCCCAGTTCCAACACCTTGAGGCCCACCAGGGGGCCGGTGCGGGGCGGCGGAACTGTCATGGGCACGTCTCCCGATGCGGCAATGATCACCGAACGCATCACATGAACACGTTGTCCGGCGATTTTAATCATCCGTTAGTCATTTCAGGGGCATAGTAACACCCGTGGCCGCGATGGCCACTCGCATTGTTCTGGACTCCTCCCCTATGCGCTGGCCATGGAGCCGGCGCCACCTTATGGGCGGCACGACCTGGTCGTGCCGCCCGTTTTTTTTGCCGCGTCCCCCTTGGCCCGCGCCCGCCCCCGCCGCACCATCGCCCGATCGGAGCGAAAGGGGTTCCACTATGGACAAGCTGTTGATCGAGGCACTGGCCCGCCAGGCCGGGCTGGACCGCGCCCTGGCCGAGTTCCCGGATTGTGTGATGGCCGCCGCCAAGCAGGCCATTGGTCGCAGCAGCGAGATCAACACCCCCACCAACCCCGCCGTGGAACCCTGGCCGCCGATGAAGGTGGGAGCGGGCGCATGAGCGACGATCTCGCCTGGCTCACCGCCACGCAGGCCAGCCGCGCCTTCGCCGCCCGCACGCTCTCCCCCACCGAGTTGGTCCGCGCCCTGCTCGCCCGCATCGAGCGGCTGGACCCCAGGCTGAACGCCTTCATCCGCCTGGATGCCGAAGCGGCCCTGGCCGCCGCCGCCACCGCCGAGGCGGAAATCGCCGCCGGGCGCCACCGCGGCCCGCTGCACGGCGTGCCCGTGGGGATCAAGGACATCATCGACGTGGCGGGCCTGCCCACCACCCCCGCCACCGCCGATGCCGGGGTGGTCGGCAAGCTGCGCCAGGCCGGCGCGGTGATCATGGGCAAGCTTTCCACCCATGAATTCG
>JAIXTK010000301.1 GCA_027483995.1 Acetobacteraceae bacterium | reverse complement strand
GGGCACTTCGCCAGGCAGAACGGCCAATGGACGTAAAGTGCCAGCGGCTCCATCACCGGGGAAAACAGGCCGCCACCAGCTTGGCAAACGCCCGCGCCCGATGGCTGGTCGCGTGCTTCTCGCCCTGGTCCATCTCGCCATAGGTCAGCGCGCCGCCTTCGGGCACGAACATCGGGTCATAACCATGCCCGTTCGCCCCGCGCGGCGGCCAGGCCACACTGCCATCCACCCGCCCCTCGAAGCACTCGGCATGCCCGTCCGGCCAGGCCAGGCACAGCACGCACATGAACCAGGCCCGCCGATCGGCACTCTCGCCCATCTCCCGCCGCACCCGCTCCATCGCCGGCCGGAAATCCTTCCCCGGCCCCGCCCACAACGCCGAAACCACCCCGGGCGCCCCGCCCAAAGCCCCCACGCAGAACCCGGAATCATCCGACAGCGCCGGCAGGCCGCTAGCCGTGGCCGCCGCCAGCGCCTTGATCCGCGCATTGGCCTCGAAGCTCTCCTCGCCCTCCTCCGGCTCCGGCAGCCCCAGCGCCCCGGCCGAGACCACCTCTACGCCGAGCGGCTCCATCAACTCCGCGATCTCGCGCAGCTTGCCCTGGTTGTGGCTGGCCAGAACCAGCTTCGCGCCAGGGGGCAGCGTCCGCATCAGGCCGCCTCCACCGCCGCGCGCTGCAGCTCGAACAGCCGCCCGGTGCCCACGCGCGCCAGCCGCATCAGCTCGCCGAACTGCGCATCGCTGAACGGCGCCTTCTCCGCCGTGCCCTGGATCTCCACGATCCCGCCGCCATCGGTCAGCACGAAATTCGCATCCGCATCGGCATCGCTGTCCTCGGCATAATCCAGGTCCAGCACCGGCTTGCCCTGGTACAACCCGCAAGACACCGCCGCCACCTGCCCCACCAGCGGCACTGATTTCAACACGTTCATCCGCACCAGGTGCTTCAGCGCCAGGTTCAACGCCACCCACGCCCCGGTGATCGAAGCGCACCGCGTCCCGCCATCGGCATTCAGCACGTCGCAATCCAGCGTGATCGTCATCTCGCCCAGCGCCGCCCGGTCCACCACCGCGCGCAGGCTCCGCCCGATCAGCCGCTGGATCTCCTGCGTCCGGCCAGACTGCTTGCCCCGCGCCGCCTCGCGGTCCCCGCGCGTATGCGTCGCCCGCGGCAGCATGCCGTATTCCGCCGTCACCCAGCCCAGCCCCTGGTTGCGCATGAATGGCGGCACCCGCGATTCCACGCTCGCCGCGCACAGCACCTCGGTGCCGCCCATCTTGATCAACACCGACCCCTCGGCATGGTGCGAAAATCCGGGCGTGATCGTCACGTCGCGCAAGGCATCAAGGGCACGGCCGGAAGGGCGCATGGTCGGGGCTCCATCTCTCAAGATGGGAACCACATGACCGTCCGGACGCCGCCGCGCAAGCCCGGCGGGAGGAAGCAAGCAAGCGCCTTCTTTTTCTGCAGAAAAAGAAGCAAAAAGACTTTCTGACCTTGCGCCGCATCCAGGCCGCGCTCATCCACGGGAACCAACGCATGATCTCTCTCGGCATCATCGGCGCCGGCATCATGGGCGAGCGCATGCTCCGCGCCGCCCTGGACCAGGCGCCAGACGTGGTGCGCGTCGCCGCCATCTGGGACCCGAGCCAGGCCGCCCTGGCCCGCATCGGCAACGCCGCCCCCCACGCCGCCAGCGCCGAGGCCCTGATCGCGAGCGCGGACTGCATCTACATCGCCTCCCCGCCCGCATCCCACCTGCCCCACGCCCAGGCCGCGCTGGCCGCCGGCCGCGCCGCCTTCTGCGAAAAGCCCCTGGCCGTCGACGTCCCCGCCGCCCAGGCCTTCCTGGCCGCGAACCCCACCGCACGCGCCGCCGTCAACTTCCCCATGGCCTCCTCCCTCGGCGTCGCCACCATGCGCGACTGGCTGCCCTCCATCGGCACGCCACTCCGGCTTGAGATCGAAACCAGCTTCCGCATCTGGCCCCGCCCCTGGCAGGCCGACGCCTCCGCCTGGCTCGACCGCCCGGCCCAGGGCGGCTTCACGCGGGAGGTCGTCTCCCACTTCCTCTTCCTCACCCGCCGCCTCTGCGGCCCCATGGTGCTGGAGCAGGCCCATGCCGGCTTCCACACGGAAGGCGCCAGCGAACGCGCCATCGCTGCCCGCCTCACCGCCGGCGGCCTGCCCGTCACCCTCCTCGGCGGCGTCGGCACCACGCTGAAGGACGACCACAACACCTGGACCCTCTGGGGCACCGAAGGCGCCATCCGCCTGCGCGACTGGTCGGTGGCCGAACGCCTCACCGGCAGCGAGTGGGTGCCCGACCCCGCCGCCATGCCCAACGAACGCATGCGCCCCCTCGTCCTGCGCCGCCAGCTCGAAGGCGTCGCCCGCATGACCCAAGGCGAACCCCACCACCTCGCCACCATCCAGGAAGCGCTGGACGTGCAGACCATCGTCGAGGGAATCCTCGCGGCCTGAAGCAAGGGAATCCTCGCGGCCTGAGACATGGGAATCCTCAAAAATTGACCACGCTTGCGGCAACCGCCCCCGGGCCCTAGCGTTCACGACATGTCATCCCTGTCCGTGAACGCCCAGCGCCTGTGGAACGCCCATATGCGGATGGCCGAGATCGGCGCCACGCCGGAGGGCGGCAGCAACCGCCCCGCCCTCTCCGCTGAAGATGCCGAGGCCCGCGCCCTCCTGCGCCAATGGTGCGCCGAACTCGGCCTGGCCGAGGAACGCGACGCGCTGGCCAACAGCTTCTACCGCCGCCCGGGCACCAACGCCGCGGCGCCCGCCATCGCCTTCGGCAGCCATCTCGACACCGTCCCCACCGGCGGCCGGTTCGACGGCATCTTCGGCGTCCTCGCCGGCCTGGAAGTCCTGCGCACCCTCCATGAGGCCGGCCTCGCCACCCACGCCCCGCTCGAGCTGGTCAACTGGACCAACGAGGAAGGCACCCGCTTCCGCCCCGCCATGATGGGCAGCCGCGTCCACGCCGGCCACCTGCCCCTCGCCGAGGCGCTGGCCACGGCCGACGATTCCGGCACCACCGTCGCCCAGGCGCTGGCCGCCACCGGGCTGGCCGGCCCCAACCCGCCCGCCCCGCGCCACTGGGCCTGCCTGATCGAACCCCACATCGAGCAGGGCCCCATCCTGGAAGCCAACAACCAGCACATCGGCATCGTCACCGGCACCGTCCAGGCCCGCTACTTCCTCGTCACCGTCACCGGCGAGCCCAGCCATGCCGGCCCCACCACCATGGACCGCCGGAAAGACAGCCTCTCCGGCGCCGCAGAGATCATCCTCGCCGTCGAACGCATCGGCCGCGCCGGCGAGCCCGGCGGCCGCTCCTCCACCACCTGGATCATGAATTCCCCCAACGCCCGCGGCGCCAACTCCGCCATCACCCGCCTGCACTGCGACGTCCGCCACGAAAGCCCCGCCCGCGCCGCCGAGATGCAGGCCGAACTGGAAGCGGCCCTCGCCGAAATAGCCGCAAACCGCAGCCTCAAGATCGAGATCGACCCCTACACCACCTTCGGCCCCGTCACCTTCGACCCCGCCCTGTGCGCCCGCCTGCGCAACAGCGCCGCCGCCCGCCAGCTTTCCACGCGGGACATGACGGCGGTTGCCGGCCACGATGCCGTCATGGCCGCCGCCGTGGTCCCCGCCGCCATGCTCTTCATCCCCAGCGTCGGCGGCGTCACCCACAACCCCGGCGAATACTCCACGTCCGACCAGCTCGCCCACGGCGCCCAGGTCCTGCTGGACACGGTTCTGGACCTCGCCGGGCCCGGTCATTGATCCCCCTTTGCGTCCGCCCATGTAACGCGTCATTCTACGCCCCATGCCAATGGACCATCCGGTGAACTCCGCCGGCGGTCGCCCCGTGCCCGGCGCCCGCACGGCCCTCCCCCCCACGCTCGACGCGCGGTCAGCCGCCGTGCTGCGGGAAATCGTGGAACAATATGTCGAAACCGGCGAGCCGGTCGGCAGCCGCACCCTCTCGCGCCGCCTGCCGATGAACCTCTCGCCGGCCACCATCCGCAACGTGATGGCGGACCTCACCGATGCCGGGCTGCTCTTCGCCCCGCACACCTCCGCCGGCCGCCTGCCCACCGATCTCGGCCTGCGCCTCTTCGTCGATGGCCTGCTCCAGTTCGGCGAATTGTCCGACGACGACCGCGAAGCCATCGCCACCTCGCTCGCCGCCTCCGGCCGCAGCCTGGAGGATACGCTGGCCGAAGCCTCCACCATGCTCTCCGGCCTCTCCGCCGCCGCCGGCCTCGTCCTGGCGCCGAAAAGCGACGGCCCGCTGCGCCATATCGAATTCGTCCCGCTCGGCTCCGGCCGCGCCCTGGTCGTGCTGGTCAACGCCGACGGCCAGGTGGAGAACCGGGTCATCGAGATCCCGCCCGGCATCCCCCCCAGCGCCCTGCAGCAGGCCGGCAACTACCTCAACGCCCGCCTCTCCGGAAAACCGCTGGCCGATGTCCGCCGCGTGGTGGCCGAAGAGATCACTGCCAACCGCACCGAGCTCGATGTCCTCTCCACCCAGGTCGTCGAAGCCGGCCTCGCCACCTGGACCGGGGAGGGCCGCGGCGCCAGCCTCATCCTGCGCGGCCAGGCCCGCCTTCTGCAGGATGTCACCCAGCTCGAAAGCCTCACCGCCATCCAGGTCCTGTTCGACCGGCTGGAGGCGCAGGAAACCATGCTCCGCCTGCTGGAGCTGGCCGAACGCAGCGACGGCGTGCGCATCTTCATCGGCGCGGAATCCGGCCTGTTCGGCACCTCCGGCGTCTCCATGGTCGTCGCCCCCGCCCGCAACGCCGCCAACCGCATCGTCGGCGCCATCGGCGTGATCGGCCCCACCCGCATCAACTACGGCCG